>NZ_CP090949.1:2340000-2700694 GCF_023823125.1 Erythrobacter aurantius
GCGCCGATGTCGAGCACGTGATCCTGCAGCTTGGTGAGACGTTCCAATTCGCCGCGATCAAGCCGCCAGCGTCCTTCGGGATTGCGGCGCCAGGTGCCGGTGCCCGAACAGGGCGCGTCGACAAGCACACGGTCTGCCTTGCCCAGCCACGGGGCAAGCGCTTCTGCCTCACGGCCGGGATCGAGCAGAACGGTGTGATCCACCTGCGCCCCGGCGCGCGCGGCGCGGGGAGCCAGATTGCCGAGGCGGCGTTTGTCGGTATCGCAAGCGATCAGGCTGGCCGCATTACCGGTTGCCGCTGCCAACGCCAGCGTCTTGCCCCCTGCCCCGGCGCAAAGATCGACAATCACTTCGCCCGGCTGCGGGTTCAACGCGGCGCAGACCCATTGGCTGCCGTGGTCCTGTATCTCGATCAGCCCTTCGCGAAAGGCATCCCATTGTTCGACCTGAGTGCCTGAGGGAAAGCGCAAGCCCTGCGGCGCAGCCAGTGGCTCGCCCGCTTCGGGAAGCGTGATGGAGCCGCGATCCGCCTTCAGCGCGTTGACCCGGATATCCAGCGGGGCGCGTTCGAGCAGCGCCCATGCATCCGCGCCTTTCAATCCCGAAGCGGTGATCCTTGAAGCAAGCCATGATGGGCCGATTCCGGTCTTGGCCGGTTTTTCATCCTCGCCAATCGCTGCGGGGCCATGTGGCGATCCGTCGAACAGCGGGGCAATCGCCTTGTCCTTGGCCGCCAGCGCCAGCATAGCGGCGCGCCCGCTGTGCGGCGTCGGCCCGCACAGCCTGATCGCGGCATAGACAAGCTCGCGGACGGCCCGCCGGTCTTTCGACCCGGCATAGCGGCGTTGGCGGAAATAGTCGGCGATCAGCCTGTCAGCCGGCGCGCCCTTGGCACGGGCAGCCTCGATGATCTGGTCGAGCAGTTCGATCGCGGCCTGAACGCGTGCGGCGGGTGTCATCGAAAGACCTAAGGCAAAAGTGGAACGGTCGCGCAGTGACCGCAAGGGCGAAGGTCCGCCCGCAGCGGGTGCGTAGCACGGCGGAGCATGTATAGCGAGGAAGCGTCCGCGGATACGGGCGCGCGCAAGTCAGCGCGTGGGATAGTTGGGTGCCTCTCGCGTGATAGCCACGTCATGGACATGGCTTTCCGAAAGGCCCGCATTGGTTATCCGCACGAACTGGGCGCGCGATTGCAGATCCTTGATCGTGGCCGATCCGGTGTAGCCCATTGCCGCCTTGATCCCGCCGACCAGCTGGTGGATCACATCGGCTGCCGGGCCCTTGAATGGCACCTGTCCCTCGATCCCTTCGGGGACGAGTTTCATGGCCGAAACATCCTGCTGGAAATACCGGTCTGCACTGCCGCGCGCCATCGCGCCGACGCTGCCCATGCCGCGATAGGCCTTGTAGCTGCGGCCCTGGTACAGGAACACCTCGCCCGGGCTTTCGGTGGTACCGGCCAGCATCGATCCGACCATGACGGTGGAAGCGCCCGCTGCCAGAGCCTTGGCCGCGTCACCCGAGGTCCGCAGGCCGCCATCGGCAATCACCGGAACGCCCGATTTGGCGGCTTCGGCGGCGCTTTCCATAACGGCGGTAAGCTGCGGCACGCCGACGCCTGCGACCACACGGGTGGTGCAGATCGAGCCGGGGCCGATACCCACCTTGATCGCATCCGCTCCCGCATCGATCAGCGCGCGGGTCGCCTCTGCCGTGGCGACATTGCCCGCGATAACCTGAACCGAATTGGACAGCGCCTTGACCCGTTCAACCGCCTTGGACACGTCACGGTTGTGACCGTGCGCGGTGTCGATCACCACCACGTCTACTTCCGCATCGACCAGCGCGGCGGTGCGTTCGAAACCCTTGTCGCCCACCGTGCTTGCCGCAGCCACCCGCAGGCGTCCGGCGGAATCCTTGGTCGCATCGGGATAGGTCACGGCCTTTTCGATGTCCTTCACCGTGATCAGGCCGATGCAGCGATAGGCATCGTCCACGACCAGCAGCTTTTCGATCCGGCGGGCGTGAAGCAGGCGGCGGGCGTCTTCCTGCGAAGTGCCGAGCGGCACAGTCGCGAGGTTTTCGGTCGTCATCAGCTCGCGCACCGGCTGCATCGGGTTTTCGGCAAAGCGCACGTCGCGGTTGGTGAGGATGCCGACCAGCTTGCCGTCGCGATCGGTCACCGGAATGCCGCTGATCCGGTGTTGCTGCATCAAAGCCTGCGCATCGCCCAGCACCGCGTCCGGGCCGATGGTGATCGGGTTCACCACCATACCGCTTTCATACCGCTTCACCGCACGCACGGCGGCGCATTGCTCGTCGATATCAAGGTTGCGGTGAAGCACGCCGATGCCGCCCAATTGCGCCATTGCAATGGCCATGTCGGCTTCGGTCACCGTGTCCATCGCGGACGACAAAACCGGGATGTTGAGCGCGATTTCGCGCGTCAGCATCGTCTTGGTGTTGGCCATGCTGGGCAGGACGTTGCTTTCCGCCGGGCGGAGCAGAACGTCGTCGAATGTGAGACCGAGGGGGATATCCATGTGCACGCAAGCTTTCGTCTGTTTGCCGCCGTCTCAGGCGGATCGAATCGTGCACGTCCCTGTAGGGCGGGTTTTGCGGGAAAGCTAGGGCGTGAGCCTATTTGTCGGCGGCGGGATAGGCTGTGGTGCTGGCAAAGCGGCGGATCAGTTCCTCGTGCAGCAGCAGATCGTCGATCGCCCCGCCCAGTTGCAGCGCCTCAAGCTCGTCACCGAGACGGTGGTAATTGCTCGACAAATAGGGATCGAGAATGATCTCCGAACCGAAGGAGCTGGACAGGAACACCGCCGGAACCCCTGCCTCCAGCAAGGCCCAGCCATCCTGCCGCCGCACGAACCTTTCGGCCAGTTGCTTGTCGCCAAGTTCGCGTTTGCCCGCGAGCATCACTTCGAGGATCACCGGATCAAGGCCGGTGCGCCCTTCCCCGACAAAGCCCACCGGGCTGCCTGCTGGCGCTATCGCCACCGTGTCGAAATTGAAGGCGGCCACGATGCTGTCGAGCGGCAGCGGAGGTTCCTCGACAAAGGCCTTTGCCCCCAGCAATCCGGATTCCTCGGCGGTGGTGGCAAGGAAGTAGACGTCGCGATCCAGAGGGCCGCTGGCAGACAAACGGCGTGCCAGTTCCAGCATCACCGCAATGCCGCTGGCATTGTCGATTGCGCCGTTGCAGATGCGGTCCTCGCTGGTTTCGGGACGACATTCACCCAGATGGTCCCAATGGCCCAGCAGCAGCACCGCGCCCGATCCGCGCACCTGTCCCGGCAACAGCCCGAGGACATTGGTGCTGTTGAATTCGCGCCGGTCCGAAACCGCTTCGATAGTGGCCTGCGCGCCAAGCGGCCCGGGTGCGAAATCCTCGCCCGCAGCCGCCTCGATCAGCGAATTCCAGTATTCCTCGCCCAGCACCTTCTGCATCGCAGCCTGCGTGACGAAGGCGCTCAGACGCTTTTCCTCTTCGCTGGCGAGGAACACGCGCTCCCGCCCAAAGGCGCGGTTTGTAGCGGTAATCGCCTCGGCATCCTCGACCACTGTGATGATTGCCGCCGGATCGGCTTCGAACAGGCGCGCGCGCCGGGCCGGACTGACACCGGGTTCGCCCAGCATCACCACGACTTTGCCCGCGATCATCTCCGGCTCGACCGTTTCGCCTTCGAACCCGACGAAGATCATGCTCGCGCCATTGACCAGCAGGCGCCGGGCCGAAGTGAAGGCTGCGGCATCCTCTGCTGCGAGCGAGGTGGTGCGCCCTTCATAGGCAATCGAGATCGCGCTGGAACGCGCGGTGCTGCTCACCAATGCTACCGGCGCCTTCCATGCGCTGCCGGGGTCATTGGTACCCGATACCAGCCCGGCCTGTTGCATCTGGCCGATGATATATTCGACCGTCAGAACCTCGCCCTCGGTCCCCGGCTGCCGTCCGGCGAACTTGTCACTCGCCAATACCGAGATATCGCGCATCAGCGCGGTTTCGATCTGTGCGCGTTCCTCGATCGGCGCGGTGGCGAGCGGAACCTTGGCGCAAGCCGCCAGCGCCAGGCTGACGGCGAGCAAGACGAAATTGCGACCCGCCTTGATCATTCCGCCGTCCATCCCCCGTCGATGCTGTAATTCGAGCCGGTGATATTGCCCGCCTCGTTACGGCAGAGGAAGGCCGCGAGCGCGCCGACTTCTTCGGGCTGGACGAATTTCTTGGTTGGCTGCTTGGCCAGCAGCACATCGTTGATCACCTGTTCACGGGTCAGCCCGCGCGCCTTCATCGTATCGGGGATCTGCCCTTCGATCAGCGGGGTCCAGACATAGCCGGGGCTGATGCAATTGGCCGTCACACCCGTTTGCGCCAGTTCGAGCGCAATCGTCTTGGTGAAACCGGCAATGGCATGCTTGCTGGCATTGTAGGCGCTTTTGAACGGCGATGCGGTGAGCGAGTGCGCCGAGGCGGTGTTGATGATCCGGCCCCAGCCCTTCTCCTTCATCCCCGGAACGGCAAAGCGTGTGGTGTGGAACGCCGCCGTCAGGTTCAGCGCGATGATCGCGTCCCATTTTTCCGGCGGAAATTCCTCAACCGGGGCAACATGCTGCATCCCGGCGTTGTTGACGAGGATATCGATGGTGCCGATTTGCTCCATCATCGCGGCGATGGCATCCGCATCCATCAGGTTCGCGCCGTTGTATTCGGCCCCGAGTTCCGCCCGGATCGCCTCGATCTCGTCCGGATCGCCGAAGCCGTTCAGCACCACGTCGGCCCCTTCGGCACGAAGCGCGCGAGCGATTGCCAGCCCGATCCCAGACGTCGATCCCGTTACCAATGCGCGTTTGCCTTTGAGCGCTTCGCCCTTGAGCATTTCCATCAACTCCTGCAACTGTAGCTTCGACAATGCTTTCGCCTCGCTAGCCTGCTGTGTCCAGAGGTTTGCAAGCGCGATTTACCGGTTGCAACATTGCCGGGATCGGTCGGGAGGAAAATTCAGTGCGGCTCAATCCATTCGATACGGACAAGATCAAGGTCCGATCCAGCGGCGGTGGCGGTGGCGGGATGCGCAGCGCGGGCGGCGTGGGTTGCGGCACTCTGGTGATCGCGCTGGTCGCCGCGCTCGCATTCGGAGTTGACCCGGCACAGACCGTTGCCGTGTTGGGCGGGATCGAACAACAAGGCTCGCCCCAGACATCGCAGGGCGACCTCACCGAGCAGCAAGTGTGCAGCAGCAACCCCTATGCCCGCGAGGCCTGCGATGCGCTGACCAGCCTAAACGAGACATGGGCCCCCGAATTCGCCCGCGCCGGGGTGCGGTTCGAAGAACCGGTGCTCGATCTGTATCGCACCGGCCGCGTCAACACGCAGGGCTGCGGCAGCGCGTCGTCTGCGGCGGGGCCGTTCTATTGCCCGGCGGACCTTGGCATCTACATCGATGTCGGCTTTTACGATCAGCTCGCGCAGATGGCCGGAACCGGCGGCGATTTCGCGCGGCTTTACGTTATCGCGCATGAATATGGCCACCACATCCAGAACATGACCGGCCTTGCCGCGCAGGTGCGCAGCCTTCAGCAACGCAACCCTTCGCAATCCAACGCGCTTCAGGTGCGCATGGAATTGCAGGCGGATTGCTATGCCGGAGTATGGGCGGGCAAGAACCGCAGCCGGATCGAACGCGGCGATATGGAAGAAGGGCTGCGCGCCGCCAGTTCGATTGGCGACGACACGCTGATGCGCAACGCCGGACAGCGCATCAATCCCGAAAACTTCACCCACGGAACCAGCCAGCAGCGCATGGACGCGTTGCGGCGGGGATTGGAGAGCGCCGATGACGCGGCATGCGATGTCTATTTCGACTTCAGCTAAGGCGGGCATTGCCCTCGCGCTGGCAGTTTGCCTTGCCGCCCCGGCTCAGGCGCAGGTGATCAAGGATGATCCCGACGCGATGGATGTCGCGCGCACCCCGCTGGAAGATTTCAACATCGACAGCGATGATATCCCGGAAATTCTGGTGAAGGCCGCCGGCGATCCCTACGCCTCCGAAGGGTTCACCACCTGCAATGAAATCGTTGCCGAGATCGCCGCGCTCGACCGGGCATTGGGTGCCGATTTCGACATTGCCGATGACGAACAACGCCGCATCAGCCGCGGGCGCATCGCGCAAAGCGTGGTCGGGTCTTTCATTCCGTTTCCCGGGATCGTTCGCGAAGTGTCGGGCGCGAATGCGCGCCGCAGCGAAGTCAATCTGGCGATCACGGCAGGCATGGTGCGGCGCGGCTTCCTGAAAGGCATGGGATTGCAGCGCGGCTGTTCCTATCCCGCCCGCCCGCGCGAGGAACGCGGGACCATGACTTCGGGCAAATAGCCCCTCCACACAGAAAAAGGGCCGGCGTCATGACGACACCGGCCCGCTTGCTTCCCTCAGGCTCGATGGGGCTCAGCGCGCAGCTTCGTCCCAGCTTTCGATCTGGCGATCGAGCTCGCGCAGGATGCGGTTGCGCATGCTCTGCGACAGTTCGCGGTCACGGGCGATTTGGTCGCGCGCTTGCTGGAGGCCTTCGCGGGCCTTGGCCATCACCCGCGTCTGGCACACCATGACAACGCGGCTGCCATCGCTGTTTTCGGTGGTGGTGGCGACTTCATCGGAATTGCGGTCGCATTCCATCTTGACGATGGTGCGTTCTTCCCCGGCGGCGCGGGCCTCTTCGGCTTCCTTCATCGCGCGTTCCATGATCTGCGGCAGGTCTTCCAGAACCTTGTCCGCTTCGGCGAGGCTGCGGCGGATTTCGACGCGGACTTCTTCCATGTCTTCTTCGGTCATGGTTTCGCCGTCGCGCTTGACCCAGCGCATCACGCGTCGCTCGGTGCCTTCACCTGCCTCGTCTTCGCTGGCATCGCCCGAACGGAAGACGAAAACCCGTTCCTCGCGCCGGACTTCGCCGTCAGTCTCGCTGTCCGGATCGATCTCGATGATGACATGCTCCACACGCTCGCCCTCGGGTGCCTCTGGCGGGGTCGGAGCCTCGGGCGGGGTCGGCGCGCTCGGCGGTGCCGGGGGCGCTTCGGGGGCTTGCTGTGCCTCGCTTGCGGCATAGCTGATGGTTGCGGTCAACGGCAGGGCGACAATTGCCGCGCCCAGCATCGCCCGGCCCGCAATGCGGCGGCGGATCGAAGTGTTGTTCATTTTCAAGCTCCTCAAACGGTGAATTATCGATTTTTCGCCCAGCACCGGGCACGCCATCGGCGCGGTCAGGGCGTGATTAGGGACAAGATCAGGCGTGGCGGCAAAGCTGACGATCAATTGGGCATAGGCTTCGCGCGCCTCTGCCGGCTTGCTCGCCATCACGCGGGCATCGCAGGCCGCCTCCTGATCGCGGCGCAGCGCCAGCCAGCCATAGCGGCCAAGCGGGTTGAACCAGTGCAGCGCGAACAGCGGCTGAACCAGAACATTGATAAGCAGGTCACGCCCCTGATGGTGCGCCAGTTCATGCGCCAGCGCGAGATCGCGCGCGGTGCGATCATGCTGCGCCAGGAAGCCGCGCGGCAGAGCCACAACCTTGTCGATCACGCCAAAGGCCAGCGGCGCATTGGTGCCGGATGTTTCGATCAGGCGAACCTTGTCCATCTGCCCGACCTCACTCGACCCGTCGAGCAATTCGGCGCGAAGGCTGAAGTAGGCGGCATACCGCTGGACCAAGAAAATGGCGGCGCCGATGAGCCACACTGCAATGCCGACCTGAAGAAGGGTTCCAAGCTCAAGTTCGGTCACAGGGGTAATCAGCGATAGCGCACCGGACGCCGCCGCCTCTGATCCCGCAGGTCCATCTGTTGCCGCAACTGGAGTGGCAGGATCGAGGATCAGATATTGTGGAGCATCCGTTTGCAGCGCCACGGGAGCCGCAGCAGGTTCGGGCCGCATCCATGCCGGAAGCTCTATCGGGGGAACGACAAGCCGCAGCGCCGGAAGCGCCCACAGGGCATAGGCAACCTGCGGGCCGAACCAGCGCGCGACCGGGCGGCGCAGCAGCAGGACCAGCGTGATCAGCACCGCCGTCCACAACAGCGTTTCAAGCAGCCAGCCCGTCATTGCTTCAGGTCCTTCAGCAGCGCCTCGATTTCCGAAAGGTCATCCGGGGTCAGCGCCTCCGTTTCCGCCAGATGGGCGACCAGCGAAGCGGCCTTGCCGCCGAACAGGCGATCCACAAGACGGCGCGATTCCCCGCCGACGTAATCGGCGCGTGCGATCAGGGGCGAATAGATATAGCGGCGGCCATCGGGGCGGGTTTCGATCGCCTGTTTCTGGACGAGCCGCGACAGCAGCGTCTTGACCGTGGCGAGGCTCCAGTCGCGCTGGTTGCAGACTTGCTCGCACACTTCGGCAGCGGTGGCGGTGCCGCGATCCCACAGGACCTCCATCACCGCGTGTTCGGCCTCGCTGATGCGTTCCGGCTTTTCTGCCGGTCCATTGGCGGGTGACTTGTTCAAGCCTGCCTCCCTTTGCTTGATTACGTCTGTAGTCATTACGATTACGGGTGTAAACATTGCCGCTCGATGAACGGGCCGTTCAGGTGCTTGCTCTTCTGCGGGCAGCCGATATCAACGGACCAATGACATGGATGAAGCCTGTGAAGACCGCCCTTTTCGCCGTGCTGATCGGCCTTGGTGCCGCGTTCAGCCCACCCGCCGCCGCGCAGGACGACATATTCCCGCTGACGCAGCCGGTGGAGCTTGATCCGGCCAATCCCGAGGCCTCCGAAGTCGGGGAACTGATCTTTCGCGGCGGGCTCGAAATCGAACCGGGCGAAGCGGAAATCGGCGGGATTTCCGGGCTCGAATGGCACGAAGACCGGCTTTTCGCCGTGATCGACGACGGGCGCTGGATGACGATGACGCCCGACGAATTCGACGGGCGGCTGATCGATCTGACCGCGATCACCATCGCCCCGCTGCTGGACGAACGTGGACGGCGGCTGCGCGGCAAGGAGGATTCCGATGCCGAAGCGATCACGCGCATGGCCGATGGTTCTTGGCTGGTCGCTTTCGAGCGGGATCATCGCATCTGGCGCTATTCCGCCGATCTCGCCTCCGCTGCTGCGCCCTACCCCGTCGATCTGTCCGCGCTGGTTTCACCCGGATCGCCGAACAACGGGATCGAAACGCTTGCAGCGACAGCGGACGGCCTGATCCTTTGCGGCGAGTATCCTGGCGGTGCATTCCCCAATTGCAGCCGGATCGACGCGGGCGAGACTTCCGATCTCAACATCGCAGCGCCCATTGGCGAATACAGCCCCGTCCCGACCGATGCCGCCTGCGCCAGCAACGGCACCTGCTATGTCCTTCTGCGCGATTACACCCCCGGTGTCGGCAATCACGCCGCAATCGTCGCCGTCGAGCGCGGCGAACAGCCCAAGGTCATTGCAGCGTTCGACCCGAGCCTGACAATCGACAATTTCGAAGGGCTCGCCGTGCGCGAGCAGTACGGGAAGACCTATCTCTACATCGTTTCAGACAACAATTTCTCATCCAGCCAGCGCACGCTGCTGCTGAAGTTCGAGATCAAGGCGGCGGTCGCTCCCGTGCAACCGGTGGAGGCCGTCGCGCCGGAACCGGTGGTCGATTACGAAACGGTCGATGTGGTGCTGGCGACGACGCTGGGCGATATCACGGTGCGGATCGAGACAGAGCGCGCGCCGATCACCGCCGCCAATTTCCTGCGCTATGTCGACGAAGGGCGATTTGACGGGACGGTGTTCTACCGCGCGATGCGGCTCAATCGCGAGCCCCAGCCCAACGGGCTGATCCAGGGCGGAACGCAATTCGATCCCAAGCTGATCCTGCCCGGCATCCCGCACGAACCGACTACCCAAACCGGGCTCAGCCACACTCATGGCGCGCTGTCGATGGCGATGGGCGATCCGGGCACGGCCAATGGCGATTTCTCGATCATGCTGCAGGACCAGACCGGTCTCGACGCCGACCCTAACGCCACCGAAGCGGTCTGGCGCAATGGCTATGCCGTGTTCGGCTATGTGATTGACGGAATGGACGTGGTCTATGCGATCCATGCCCAGCCCGCCGATCCGAACAAGGGCGAAGGGGTGATGCGCGGCCAGATCCTTGCCGAGCCGGTGGAGATCGTTACCGCGCGGCGGGCACCGGCTGGTTGAACTGCGCCGGATCAAAGGCGGGCTGCCCCACCGGGGCGCTTGCGACACGCGGCATTCGCGCTTCGAGTTGCGGCAGCCACCCCCGCGCATTGGCCCCGATGCTGATCTGCGGCAGTGAGGCAAGCACCCGCGCCTTCGTCTCCCATTCAGCCACCGAAAGGCTGGCTACCCGCGCCGCCTGATCGAGCGCGACCGGCTGACGCAAAGCACGGTTGATCAAGGCATCACCATAGAAAGTCCAGTCGTTCTCCGGCCTGCACCCGAATGACGTGCGCTCTGACGCGGCGGCTGTCAGGATCGCGGTGTCATCGCTTGCCAGCGCAGGGACGAACACCCCCGAATAGCACGCGCTGAGGATCAGGATGCGCCGCTCGATCCCGACTTCCTCCAGCACCGCCTTCATCCGTGCGGGCGACAAGATGCCATAGCCGGTATCGCCATAGTGATAGGCCAGCCCCAGCTTCATCCCGTGGCTGGTGGTGTACAGCACCAGCACGTCCTCTTCCGGATCCATCAACTCGGCAACATGCGCCAGCGCGACAAACAAAGCGTCGATCGAACCGCGCGGCAGATCGTCGCTTGTCCCGTCCGGCCCGGCCAGCGTCAGAGTGCGCCCCGCCCCGTCATAGCGGCTTTGCAGCACCCGGCCTGCCTCGCGCGCCTCCCGCGCGAACACCGGATCGCTGTCGAGCGCGATGGTGATCACATAGGCATCGACGGTGCCGGGCCGCTGGCGTTGCAGCGCGCCAAGCGCCGCATCGAGCCTGCGCCGTTGATCCAGCAGATCGCGCGCGCTTTCCCCCCGGCGCAATTGCGGGGCGAGGTCAAAGCTTTCGATCACTTCCTCGCGCGTTTCGCCAATGCCGAGATTGGGGAATGGCGCGGTGTGTTCGGGCGGAGCCGCGGAACTATCCTGCGCGCCCGCCGCATGAGGCAGCGCAAGGGAAGCGCCCAGCGCAAGCAAGCCTATGATCGGGCGCAAGTGCATCGCACCTGTGTTCCGAAACTGGCTCTTCCCGTCAAGGGCGCGGGGCTGGCATTTGTATCAATCCGACAAACTGCGCGGACTGACCGATACATACAATTCCGCTGTAAGTGACAGGCGTATTGGCAGTGCCAACGACTCACCCGGTCGAAAACCACGGTCGCACAACGAAGGAGCTATGACATGACTGATCAAGCACCCGCGCGCGAAAAACCGTCGGGTCAGGACGAAGCGAAGAAGGATCTCGCCTGCGGCCTGTTCGGCCAGCGGATCCACCGCCAGTCGGAAGACCGCGAAGCGCCCGAACCCGTACCGGCCTGAACCCGCTTCAATAAATGCGCCAGCGGTTTCGCTGCGGGCGAAGCATCGCAACGATGAACAGCGCGAAGGCCACGAACCCGAGCGCCATCCAGAATACGAATCCTTGCGGATCGTGATCGCGCAGCAGCGATTTTGCCGGGTCTTTCCGGTTCACCAGCACTTCCACATCGCTGCCGAGCGCAATCCGGCGGAAATCATACCTGTCGACCTTGCCGTAGAATTCGAATGCCTCACCCCGGAATTCGAAGCGTGTGAGAATGTCTGTGTGGCATTTCCAACGGTATCGCAGCCCCCGGCAGTCCTGCATGAACTGATCGAATTCGGGGCTGGCGTGCTCGCCTTCGAAATAGGTCTTGCTGGCGCAGCGCAGCCCGGCGCAGCGATAGAGCCGATGGTCGATCACTTCGCCGGTTGCGACAACTCCGATCCCTTCGAGATAGGTGCGGTAAAACCGGTCGCTCGCCGATTGCACTAGCATGATGACGATTGTGGCCCCAAACAATGCCAGCAGGACGTATCCGGCCCAAAAGCGCGGGTGCGCCGGATGATCGGTTTCCTCACCGCTCATTTCGCGCCAGCGTCCCTCCAGCGCGCAAGATCAACCGCCATTTGCGAAGGCCGGAAGCCCTGCCCCGTCAACAATCGCCTGAAATCGGGCGCGTGATCGAAGTGCTGCAGCTGGCGGTGGTAATAATTGACGTATTCCAGCGCCGCCAATGTGGCAGCGATGCTGGCCGCGATCCGTTCGCCCAGACTTTGCCCGAACCCGATATCGAGCCAGCCCAGAACCGCCGCCGCCACCGCGACCGCGCACAGCACCAGCAAGACGGGCCTGCTGCGATCAGCCAGCGGCAGAAATCGCTGCATCGGCTGCGAATTGCCTTCAAGCTGTTGCAGCTTCACGCGCCAGTATTGCCCGCCAAGCAGCAGCAACAGGCACATCGGGATACAGGTTAGTACCAGCAGCCAGCCAATCGCCTGCTCTTCAAACACGCACCAGATCGCCATAATGGCGGGCACCAGTGCGGCGTTGAGCATTTCCACCGGGCCATACCAGCGCAGGCGTTCGCGGATCCGGTCGCGGCTCATCATCCGGTTTCAGCCAGCGACCGGACCTTGCATCAATACACGCGGGCCTTCGGCTTGATGTACTCGACATCCTCGGTCAGCGTGTATTCGTGCACCGGGCGGTAATCGATCTTGATATCGCCGCCCTTTCCGCCCCAGCCATCAAACCAGGCGACGGTGTGCTTCATCCATTCGGCATCGTTGCGATCGGGATAATCCTCGTGCGCGTGCGCGCCGCGGCTTTCCTTGCGGTTGGCCGCCGATGCCATCGTCACATTCGCCTGAGACATAAGATTGTCGAGCTCCAGCGTCTCGATCAGGTCGCTGTTCCAGATCAGCGACTTGTCGGTGACGTGGATGTCCTCCATCCGCTTGTTCTGTTCGGCGAGGATCTTCACACCTTCGTCCATCAGTTCCTGATCTCGGAACACGGCGCAGTGCTTCTGCATCGCCTTCTGCATGTCCGCGCGGATCGCGGCGGTGGGCGAACCGCCCTGCGCGTAACGGAAGTGATCCAGACGGGTCAGCGCGAAATCGGCGCTGTCGGCGGCCAGTTCGGGCTGCGATGCGCCGGGCTTCAGATTTTCCTTGAGGTGCAAGCCGGTCGCACGGCCGAACACCACGAGGTCGATCAGCGAGTTCGAGCCGAGGCGGTTTGCCCCGTGAACCGAAACGCAGGCCGCCTCGCCCACGGCGTAAAGACCGGGGACGATTGTGTCCGGATTGCCGTCCGCGCCGATGGTGACGACCTGCCCGTGATAGTTACACTGGATGCCGCCCATGTTGTAATGCACCGTCGGCGTCACCGGCAGCGCTTCACGGGTGAGATCGACGCCTGCGAAAATCTTGCCGCTTTCGGTGATGCCCGGCAGACGCTCTGCCAGCACTTTCGGATCGATATGGTCGAGGTGCAGGTGGATATGATCGCCTTCCGGCCCCACGCCGCGCCCTTCGCGCATTTCCAGCGCCATCGAACGGCTGACGACATCGCGCGAGGCGAGGTCCTTTGCGCTCGGCGCGTAACGCTCCATGAAGCGTTCACCTTCGGAGTTGGTGAGGTACCCGCCCTCGCCGCGCGCGCCTTCGGTGATGAGCACGCCCGCGCCGTAAATGCCGGTGGGGTGGAACTGCACGAATTCCATATCCTGAAGCGGCAGGCCGGCGCGCAGCACCATGCCGCCGCCGTCGCCGGTGCAGGTGTGTGCGGAAGTCGCGGTGTAATAGCATCGGCCATAGCCGCCGGTCGCCAGCACCACGCTTTGCGCGCGGAAACGGTGGATCGTGCCGTCATCGAGGCACATCGCCATCACGCCGACGCAGGCACCATTGTGCATGATCAGGTCGAGCGCGAAATATTCGATGAAGAAGTCGGCGTCGTACTTCAGGCTCTGCTGGTACAGGGCATGAAGCATGGCGTGGCCGGTGCGGTCAGCCGCGGCGCAGGTGCGCTGCACCGGCGGGCCGTCGCCCATGTTCTGCATGTGGCCACCGAACGGACGCTGGTAGATCGTGCCATCGGCGTTGCGGCTGAAGGGCACGCCTGCGTGCTCCAGCTCGTAAACCGCCTGCGGTGCTTCGCGCACGAGATATTCGATCGCGTCCTGATCGCCCAGCCAGTCCGACCCCTTGACGGTATCGTACATGTGCCAGGTCCAGTGATCGGGCGTGTTGTTGCCGAGGCTCGCGGCGATCCCGCCTTGCGCGGCAACCGTGTGCGAGCGGGTGGGAAACACCTTGGAAATGTTCGCGGTGCGCAGGCCGGCTTCGGCTGCGCCCGTTGTCGCGCGCAGGCCCGAGCCCCCGGCGCCGACAACCACCACGTCATAGGTGTGGTCAATGATCTTGTAAGCGCCCTTCAGCGAAGCGGCGCCGTTAGCGGGTGCAGTTGCCATCAGGCAGCTCCTGTCAGTGCGAGGCTGGCGACGCTGAAGATAGCGAATGCGCCAGCGCCAAATGCGATGAGGTTGAGCGCCGAAAGCAGCGCGAATTTCATGCCGGCTTCGTGGACGTAATCCTCGATCACGACCTGCAGGCCCAGCCGGGCGTGCCAGAACAGGCTGACGATCAGCAGCATCATCGGCACTGCGGCAATCGGCTTTGCAAGCCAGCCGGAAACGGTTGCGTAGCTGAGATCGCCGAGCATCAGGAAACTGGTGAGCAGCCAGCTCATCAGCACCAGATTGCCGATCGCGGTGGTGCGCTGCACCAGCCAGTGATGCGCGCCGTGATGCGCCGAACCGAGGCCGCGCACTTTTCCGATAGTGGTTCCGTTACCCATGTCGCCTCTCCCTTCAGCGCAGCAGGATGAACGCCCAGAAGGCGGCCGTGAGCAGGATCGCGATCACCGGAGAGGCGATCGACCAGAAACGGTTGGTGTCGAGTTCATACCCTGCCCCGATGTCGAGCACGAAATGCCGCAGACCGCTCATCATGTGCGTGAAGAACGCCCAGGTCAGGCCGATCAGCACGACGTAGCCCAGCGGGTGCTTTGCGTACCACAGGAAGTTCTCATAGGCTTCCGGCCCGCTAGCGAGCGCGCCCAGCCACCAGACCAGCACGGCAAGCCCGACCAGCGCCATACCGTCTCCGGTCGCGCGGTGCAGGATCGAAACCAGCATGTGCGGCCCCCACCGCCATATCTGGAGGTGCGGAGAAAGCGGTCTTTGAGTCATGATGATCCCATTTATCTTGATTGCCCCGGCGCACACTTAGCGATTGCGACGCATGAGGCAAGCGCGACGCGCTCGACATGGCTTGCAAATATCACGATACAGGCTTGCATGAGTTACATTCTTGTCACCGGTTCGAGCCGGGGAATTGGCGCTGCGGCGCATGATGCGTTGGCACAGCGCGGGGTAAAGGTCATCGGTCACGCCACACGCGGCGGCGACGAGGGACGAATCGCGGCGGATTTCCGCGATCCGCTGGCCGCGCAAATTCTGTGGGAAGAGGCGATGGCGCGCAGCGGCGGCGATATCGTCGCGGTGGTCAACAACGCCGGCCTGTTCGAAGCCAACCGGCTGGATCGTTCGGACATCGAATGGCTCGATGCGTGGGAGGATACCTTGCGCATCAACTTGACCGCCGCGGCCCAACTCAGCCGGTTCGCGGTGCGCCACTGGCAGGAACGCGGCACCGGCGGGCGCCTTGTCCATGTCGCCAGCCGCGCCGCCTATCGCGGGGACAGTCCGGCACACTGGCACTATGCTGCGGCGAAGGGCGGCATGGTGGCGATGCACAAGAGCATTGCCCGCGCCTATGCCAAGGAAGGCATTCTCAGCTTTGCCGTCACCCCCGGCTTCACCGACACCGCGATGGCCGGCGATTATCTGGAATCGCGCGGCGGTGCTGGGCTGCTGGCGGACATTCCGCTGGGCCGTGTGGCAACGCCCGATGAAATCGCGAGCATCATCATCTTCTGCGCGCTCGATGCCCCACCCAGCATGACCGGGGCAGTGATCGACGCCAATGGAGCGAGTTTTGTTCGTTAGACCAATCGCCGCCGCCATTTTGCTGGCGGGATGCAGCACCGGCATGTCCTCTTCCGATTTTGCGGAGCGGGTCGGGGATGCGCAGCATTCGAGCGATATTGCGCGCTTCGCCTCCGAGTGCGAGCCGTGGGACGACTGGAACAAGCCCGCCAAGCCGTTCCAGATCCACGCCAGCACATATTACGTCGGCACCTGCGGGATCGCGGCAATCCTGATCACCTCGGACGAAGGCCATGTCCTGATCGACACCGGGACCGCGGAAGGGGCCGATGTCGCGCTGGCCAATATCCGCGCGCTTGGTTTTGCCCCGGCAGACATCCGCGTCCTGCTCGCCAGCCATGAACATTTCGACCATGTCGGCGGCATGGCCAAGATGCAGGCGGCAACCGGGGGCGAAGTCATCTTCTCCGAAATCGGCATCCATGTGCTGGCGAACGGCACCGACCATCCCGAAGACCCGCAATTCGGAATGCATCCACCAATGCAGCGCATCACCCACGGCATGCCCTATTACTATGCCAATGCGCCCGAATTGCTCGCCCGCTTCGGCATCACTCCGCATCTCACGCCCGGACATACACCCGGCGCGATGAGCTGGAGCTGGCAATCCTGCGATAGCGCGGGGATTTGCAAGACCATCGTCTATGCCGACAGCATGAGCCCGGTCAGCAGCGACGACTACAGATTCTCCGATCACCCGGAATATGTCGCGGAATACCGCGCAGGCATCGAACGCCTGCGCCCGCTCGATTGCGACATCCTGCTCACCCCGCACCCATCGCACAGCAAGATGATCGAACGCGCCGCCACCGGCACATTCGAAGGCGGGATGAGCTGCGCGGACTATGCCGATGCGAAGACCGAGGCGCTGAATGAACGATTGGCGAAGGAAGCGGCACAATGACCAGCTGGAAACTCTCCGCCTTCGCGCCCAAGCGCGTGGTGCAGGCGGCCCTGCTCGCGCATGACGAACTTGACGAATGGGATTTCGACCTCGTCATCGCGGGCCGCGAAGTTGCCGAGGACAAGCCCGACGACTGGGTGCTCGAAGGCTGGTATCCGGCAAAACCCGGCAAGGCGCAAAAGCAAGCGCTGGCCGGACTTTTCGCGGGCAAGGCGCCCAAGATCACGGTCGAGAAACTGCCGGACGAGGATTGGGTCACACTGTCGCAGCAGAACGCGCCGCCGATCCGCGCCGGACGGTTTCATGTCCACACGCCCGATTATCCTGCCGACCCCGATCTGATCGACTTCGTGATCCCCGCCAGCCAGGCATTTGGCACGGGGCAGCACCGTACCACGGCCGGGTGCCTCGAAATGCTGGGCCATATGAAAGCGCGCGGCGTGGTGGCGCGTGATGTCGCGGACATCGGCACGGGAACGGGCCTGCTCGGCTTTGCCGCGCTCGCGCTGTGGCCGCGGGCCAGCATCACGCTGACCGATATCGACGCTGTCTGCGCGCCGGTTGTGGAGGATAATGCCGCGCTCAACGGTATCGCCATGGGCCCGCACGCGGGCGAAGCGGTGATGGTGGTGGCCGACGGGATGGACCATCCGCTGATCCGCCTGCGCGGTCCCTATGATCTGCTGATCGCCAATATCCTCGCCGGGCCGCTTGTCAGCCTCGCCCCTGATTTCGGCAAAGCGGTGTCGCCGGGCGGCTCGCTGCTGCTCGCGGGGCTGCTGGCGGGCGAACAGGAGGCCAAGGTGCGCCGGGCGATGAAGCGCGCCGGGTTCCGCATGGTCGCCCGGATTCAGCGTGGCGATTGGGCGATCCTGTGGCTGCGGCGGCGTTTCCGGTTCGGACGTGCTCGGTAAAGCGCTGAATACCCTGCGCTGGCTGGGGATCGGCTTTCTCGCGGCGACTCTGGTCTTTGCTCTCGCGGGATGGATCGGATCGTCGATCCCGCGCAATTCCGGCTGGCAGGAGCCATTGCCCATGCAATCCCGCCATGTCGAAGTGCTGATCGGCTCCAACGGCATTCACACCGAAATCGCCATGCCGCTGGTGACGCCCGAAATGGACTGGCGCGCCACCTTCCCCGCCAGCGACATCATCGCCGCAGACCGCCCTTACACCCATGTCGCGGTAAGCTGGGGGGAGCGTGACTTCTTCCTCGAAACACCGACCTGGGCCGATGTGAACCCGCTGACCGTGGTCAGCGCGATGCTGGGCGGCGATGCAGTGCTGCATGTCGCGCATTACGTGCGCCCTGCCCCTTCATCGGATTACCGCCCGCTGCGCCTGCGCCCGGAGGAATATCGCGCGCTTGTTGCCGCCATAATCGATCACCTGCCGCCCAATGGAGAGCGGGTGCTGTATCCCGGATACGCCGCGCATGACGTGTTCTACAGCGCGCGCGGCACCTATCACATCGGCAACACCTGCAACCAGTGGACCAGCGACCAGCTCGCCCGTGCCGGAGCGATCACGGGTTGGTGGACACCGTTTCCCGGCGGGGTGATGAAATGGGTGCCCGAGTTACCGGGATTCTGACAGCGTATCTTCCAGCAGCGCGAGCGCGTTGCGGGTGAAGGCCAGCATGTTGTCGATCCGGTCATCGCTGCCGGTCTCGATCATCCGGGTCAGTTCCGCGCCTTGCCCCGCCAATGCCGCCACGCTGCGACCCGCTGGCGCGCCAGAGGGATGCGACGATCCGCCGACCGAACCGCTTTCGGCCAATCCCCATTCGGCATGGAAATTGTCGCGGATCGCGCGCGCCTGAAGCAGGGCATAATCCTCGCTCGCGCCGCGCATCCCCTTGTAGGCTTCGCGCGGCAGGTCGAACAGCACATCGCGCGCGCGAAAGGAATAGACCACCCCGCCTCCGACGAAGAAATCGAGCGCGCCCGGCACTGTCAGTAGGCTCGCCGCGATAAGCCCGCCGGTCGCGCCATCGGCGACCGCGAGCTTTTCCCCGCGCCCGCGCAGCAAGGCGCCGATCCGTACGGCTTGGGGGTGGAGTTCGCGCAGCAGGTTTGCTTCAGCCATTCACCCGGTCACTTCGACAATGATGTCGCCAAGATGGTTCGATCCGTGCACCACAGTGTCGCCGGGTTTGAGGAAATGCCCGCTTTCCAGTTCATTGGCGATGAATTCGCGCTTCACCGTGTTGACCAGCCCGGCGCGCGCCAGGGGGCCACCGCGCAGGATATAGGCGACCACCCCATCGATCATGTCGGCGCGCGATGGCGGGGTGAAGATCACCCCTTCGGATGTGCCGGACATAAGCGTCATATCCGTCGTGATCCGGCCTTCGGGTGCGAGCGGTTGGAACCCGCCCGCGTAGAAGAAGCGCGGCTCCGCCATGTCGCCCAGAGCCTTCTCGGCAAGGGCGCGGAAATCGAGCGTCATCTCGCCCCCGCGCGCACCCTGACGCGGATCGCCGTTGACGCTGGTCGTCATGCGGAGATTGGCGACGAAGCTTTTCCAGTCACGCGGCACCACGATGAACGGGCCGGACGGGTAATGGCCGGTGCCGCTCTTTGCATCGGAAAAGCCGAAACCGGAATCGAGATTGTCCGTATCGGCCAATTGCACCAGCACGTTGCGATTGGTGAAATCGCCGCACAGGAACACGCCCTTCACCGCCGCGTCGAAATCGTCGAGGCTGGCGATGTCACGATCAAACCGCATGCACAGTTCGACTTCGTAATCGAGCAATATGCCCTCGCGCGCCCTGATCGTGGTGCGCGCAGGCGTGGCCGTGCCGAACTTGGGAAACTGGAACACCGATCCGCTGTTCGCTTCTTCGGCGTGTTCGGGGAAATTGGTGCCCGTGCCGATATGCGCCGCACCGCCGGGAGCGGAGGGGAGCAATGCGTCATAGGGCAGGTTCATCGTGGGCAGAGCGGCCAGAGCCTCGGGCGTGATCGCATCGGCAGGGAGGCTCGCCAGATCGCGCAAGGGATAGCTTGTCCGGTCCGCTCCGAGATCAGCCAGATCGACCCCGGTTACGCTTTCCCCGTCAAAGCCCGTCACCAACAAGGTTGCCGCTTCTCCGAATTCAAGTTCGTACTGTGCCAGCGTCAGCGCCTCGTCCATAGGGGCGAGCCGGGGGTCAAGCGGCGCGTCTTCGAAGCTGGCGGGATTACCCGTGGGATCGGGCGAAGTGGCCCATGCGGCGAATACCGCAACGGCGAGCAACGACAGGAACAACCCAGTTATCTTCGCGATCCGCCTGATCATGGGTCGCTCCGTGCCAGTTCAGCAAGATAGTTGTACACCGCATCCTCCTCTGCATTGGTAAAGCGCGCATAACGCCGCCGCGCAACCGCGCTCATCAACACCAGTTCGCGCCCGCCCGCAGCCTCGCCGGTTGCCATGAAGTGGGCGAAGGCCTCGCGGTCATAGGAGCCGACCATACGCAGGTCGGGGCGTGCCGGGGCACCCGCCATCGGAGCCTCTTCCCCGCGCAGATCCATTCCGTGGCACTCAACACAGGTCGCGCGGATGACAAAACGTCCAAAGGCAAAGTCATCGCCCAGATCAGGCGGGCCGTCATCGCTCTTATCGAGCACATCTTGCGCCGAATCGACCCATTCGCCGCTGTCGATCTCCTTTTGCAGCTGCGGACCCATGATCGGATCGGGATGCACCTCGCCGACCGGTTCAAGCGACTTAAGATAGGCGATCAGCGCGTCAACGTCTTCGGGATGAAGTCCGCTGAAGAGGAAGGCGGGCATATCCCACAAGGCGCGATCAGTGCGCTTGCCCATGGTGATCATGGTTGCCAGCTCCTCGTGAGAATATTTCGCCGCGCTCTTGGTGAGATTGGCGGTCCACAGCACGCCCATTTCCGGCTCGGTCCAATCCTCGCCGGTAAGTTCGGGCGTGTGGCACCCAACGCAGCCGAGCACGTGCGACAGCCGCTCGCCATGCTCTACCGGGTCGGCGGAGACCTGTTCAAAGCGAGGAATCGGCGGCTGTTCAGGACTGTCGGGCGCGCCTTCGCCGCAGGCCACGAGAGCCAGAACCACGCTCAGCAACACAAGTCCGCGTATAGCTCCCTCCTATCCGGCGGCTGCGACAATCTCCGCCCAGCCGGCCTCGTCAATCACCTCGATACCCAATTCCTGCGCCTTTTTCAGCTTTGATCCCGCGCCGGGTCCTGCGACCAGGAGATCGGTCTTGGCCGAAACCGATCCGGCGGCCTTCGCGCCGAGCCGTTCGGCCTGTGCCTTGGCTTCGTCGCGGCTCATGGTTTCGAGCTTGCCGGTGAACACTACCGTCTTGCCCGCGACGGGGCTGTCGAGCGTTTCGACCACATAGGGCGGCGGGGTCACTTCGGACAGCATGTCTTCCCAAACCGCGACATTGTGCGGTTCGTGGAAGAAATCGCCCAGCGCCTCGACCACCGAAGGGCCGATGCCGTCGATCGAGGTCAGTTCGGCAACCGCTTCGCTGTCACCCGCGCGCGCCCGCTCGGCAAGCTGCCGCAGCGCGGGAAGTTCGTGGATGTGCTTCATCAAATCGCGCGAAGTCGTCTCGCCGACGTGGCGGATGCCCAGCCCGAACAATAGCCGCGCCGCATCGGGTTCACGCCGCGCTTCTACCGAGGCGAGCAGATTGTCGACCGACTTTTCCTGCCACCCGTCGAGCGCAAGAATATCGCCGCGCCGCTGCTTCAAGCGGAAGATGTCCGCCGGGCTTTCGAGCCATCCCAGCGCAAAGAATTGCGCGATGGTCTTCGATCCGAAGCCATCGATGTCCAGCGCCTGGCGGCTGACGAAATGTTCAAGCCTTTGCGTGCGTTGCGCCGGACAGATGAGACCGCCTGTGCAGCGCACATCGACTTCGCCTTCTTCCGCCACGGCTTCGCTACCGCATTCGGGGCAGTGATCGGGGAAGGCGAAACCGGGCCGATCTTCCTCGCGCGTCAGATTTTCCACCACCTGCGGGATCACGTCGCCCGCGCGCTGGATCACCACACGGTCGCCCGGTCGCACGCCCAGCCGTTCGATCTCGTCGCGGTTGTGCAGTGTCACATTGGTGACCGTCACCCCGCCAACCAGCACCGGGGCAAGCCTGCCTACCGGGGTCAGCTTGCCCGTGCGCCCGACCTGGATGTCGATGGCTTCAAGTGTTGTCTGAGCCTGCTCTGCCGGGAATTTGTGCGCCAGCGCCCAGCGCGGAGCCTTGGACACGAAACCGAGCCGCTGCTGGTAATCGAGCCGGTCAACCTTGTAGACCACGCCGTCGATCTCATAGGGCAGATCGGGCCGCTGTCGCCCGATTTCCTGATAATGCGCGATCATTTCATCGACGCTGCCCGTCACCGTCAGGAACGGTGACAGCGGGAAGCCCCAGCCCTCGATCATGCGCATCATTTCGTGCTGCGTGGCGCAGGGAACATCGCTCGCCGCGCCCCAGCCATAGGCCCAGAATTTGAGCGGGCGCTTTGCCGTTACGCTCGCATCCTTCTGCCGGAACGAACCGGCGGCGGCGTTGCGCGGATTGGCGAACAGCTTGCCGCCCGCATCCTCCTGCGCGGCGTTCAACGCGGCGAAATCGGCCTTCGACATGTAAACCTCGCCGCGCACCTCGAAGACTTCCGGCACACCGGCGGGCAGGCTTTGCGGAATATCGGCGATGTGGCGGGCGTTGGCGGTCACATCTTCGCCCACCTGCCCATCCCCGCGGGTCGCCGCACGCACCAGTTCGCCGTTCTCATACCGCAGCGAACAGGACAGCCCGTCTATCTTGTCCTCTGCCGTGATCGCCACCGGATCGCCGTCTGGCAGGTTGAGATAGCGCCGGATGCGCTGCACCCATTCCTCCACCTCCTCGCGGTTGAAGGCGTTGTCGAGGCTCATCATGCGAACCTCGTGGGTGACCTTGCTCAACGGTGAGGCAGCGACTTCATGCCCGACCTTGCGCGACGGGGAATCCTCGCGGACGAGATGCGGAAACGCCTCCTCCAATTCGCGATTGCGCCGCACCAGCGCGTCATATTCCGGATCGCTGATCTCGGGCGCGTCCTCGGCATGATACAGCCTGTCATGATGCGCAATCTGTTTCGCAAGCCGCATCAGTTCATTGGCGGCTTCGGCTTCGGTGATTTCGGCGCTTGGCATGGGCGGCATGAATTCCACTTTCTTTGCCCCCGCTATGCCCGAAGGTCTCGAAGCGGAAAAGTGCCATGCGACACCCCCAATCCAGCTTTCCCCAAGCCACCATGACAAGCCAATTTCAAAATTCGGGGCGTCTTATTCAAATAGAAGATATCAAATTCAAGTATTTGCAAAGCCTTCCTTGTTGGCACCCCAAATATGTGGTTCTATTGAATTACGGGTAGCATCATGACTTACGAGTCGATGCAAATATTATAATATTTGCATATTGGGGGAGATGCATAATCATGAAAATCAAGACAATTTTGGCTGCAAGCGCCATTTCCTGTTTATTTGCAGGCAGTGCGCTTGCTCAAAGCTTCACTTACGATGTTGTGTGGCAACCTGTTGAATCAATTGGTGGAATGACAGGGCCGGACGGCTCACGCGGCGGCGGGGGCGGAGTCGTCGATGGCGCCTACACCACCACTTACGCAGATGGCTCGGTGGAAAAGGGGACGGTGCGCTGTGTCGGCATGCAACAACCCGACAGCGGCCTTTTCGCCATCCACATGAGCTGCACCGCCAAGGATAGCAGCGGCACCGCGTCGCTCCTATATGGCTGCAACTATCTGGGCCAGCCCGGTCCGGAAACTCCGCTAGGCTGCGTCGGCGGCCTTCAGGGCAAGACGGGAGACACCGCAGGGCGTCGCGGATCGCTGACAATGGAATGGTATTCCGCCACGCAATCGCGCGGCACAGGCCAGTGGTACGGCGGGGAATAACCGCCGGCCATCCGTCCCGGCTGCTGGTCTGACGACCGGCGGCCGGGATTGATCAAGAGACGGACGACTTCGGGGACGTAGGGCATTTAGAACCCATCACGCCTCCTCGAGCCACCCCGCAGCCATTAGCGCGGAAACCGCATTCGGCCCGCACCGAACCGCGCCAGGGCCGGATCCATGCACTCGCCAGCCCTTCCGAACATGGCGGCCGATTGCATTGTAAAAACCCGTCAGCAGCTTGGCCTTGCCCTCAAACCCGTGAGGATAGCCTGCGGGCGGGCCTCCGGAAAACGGCGGCGGGCCGTAGAATGTGACCGATGAAAACCCGGCCCAGAAACGCGCGTGCAGAACACCTTCCGCCACGGTTTCAAAAGGCTCGTACAGGATCTTCGGCCCGGCAAATTGCGACCTTTGCCCCAAGGGCCCGTAATCCGCGATGCTGCGCCATCTCGCCTCGGCAAGCTGTTCGCGGGGGAAAGCTTCCTCGGCGATTACGAACAGCCGCGTGTCGGGCACGGCGTCAAAGGTTGCCGCTTCCTCGACAAGGGTCCTGCCCTCACGCTCGTAATCGCGGGCGAGATAGCCCCCGCGCGACCGGATGAATTGCAGCAGCTCCGCCTCGTCCTGTTTTGCAAGGTAGAGGTTGATCTGCGTCACACCCCCTCCAGCAGCCGATCTGCCTGCGCCCGTGCCTCCGGCGTCACCTCCGCACCGGACAGCATCCGGGCGATCTCTTCCTGCCGCCCTTCGGCATCCAGCAGCATGACGCTGGTTTTCGTTACCGTGCCTGAGGACGATTTGGCGATCATGTAATGCATGCCGCCGCGGGCCGCGACTTGCGGACTGTGAGTGACAGCCAGCAATTGCCCTTCGTCAGCGGCCAGCCGCGCCAGCCGTTCGCCGATAGCGCTGGCCACCGCCCCGCCCACGCCGCGGTCGATTTCGTCAAAGATGATCGTCGCCGCCCCGCCCTTTTCCGCGAGCGCGACCTTCAGCGCGAGGATGAAGCGCGAAAGCTCGCCGCCCGATGCGATCTTGCCCAGCGGGGCAAAGTCCGCGCCGGGATTGGTCGCGATCAGGAATTCGGCGCTGTCCATGCCGTGCGCGCCCCATCGTTCCTCCGGCAGCTTGCCGATGGCCGTGAGGAAACGCGCCGCGTCCAGTTTCAGCGGGGCGAGTTCCGCCGCGACCGCCTTGTCCAGCTTCTTCGCGGCGGCGATGCGCTGCTCCTGCGCCTTTTCGGCGGCTTCGACATAGGCAGCGCGGGTTTCCTTCACCGCCGCTTCGAGCGCGTCCAACTGCGCTTCCCCGCCTTCGATCGCGTCGAGCTTGCCGCGCATTTCGCGCATAAGATCGGGCAGGTGATCGACTTCGCAGCGGTGCTTGCGGGCGAGCGCGCGCAGTTCGAACAGGCGCGTTTCAGCGGCATCGAGCGCGGCGGGATCATGGACAAGCGCCTCCGCCGCTTTCTCAAGCTTTTCCTCCGCCTCGCCCGCTTCGATCACGGCGCGATCCAGCGCGGCGAGCGCTTCGGCCAGCAGCGGGTGCTGATCGGCGATGCGATCAAGCTTGCGCGCCGCCACCCTGAGCGCGGCGAGCGGCGAATCCGATCCTTCCCAGACGTGGCGCAGTTCTTCGAGATCACCGGCCAGCTTTTCGCCCTTTTGCATGTCGGCGCGGGTCGCGGCGAGGCGTGCTTCCTCGCCCGCTTGCGGTTCGAGCGCAGTCAGTTCGGCGAGATGCGCGATCAGCAAATCCTGATCGGCCTTGGCCTGTTCGACTTCGCTGCGCGCTTCGGAAAGCTGCGCCTCGGCCTTGGCCCATGCCGCCCAGCGCCGTTCAAGCGCGGGCAGGTCAATCCCGGCATAGCGATCCAGCAGCGCGCGGTGGCCGCGCGGGTTCACCAGACCACGATCATCGTGCTGGCCGTGCAGTTCGACCAGCGCAGGGGCCAGTTCGCGCAGCAGGGCGACGCTGGCGGGGGAATCGTTGATGAACGCCTTTGACCCGCCATCGGCTTTCACCTGCCGCCGCATGATCAGCGGCTCGCCCGGCTCGATCTCGATATCGGCATCGTCCAGCGCCTCGGCAATCGGTTTGGGCAATTGGGCGAATTCGAAACTGGCGGTGACGCTCGCCTTGTCTTCCCCGGCGCGCACCAGCGAAGTTTCGGCGCGATCACCCAGGACTAGGCCGAGCGCGTCGAGCAGGATCGACTTGCCCGCCCCCGTTTCACCGGTGAGCACGCCAAGCCCGCGCCCGAAATCAAGGTCGAGCGCTTCGATAAGTACGATGTTGCGGATCGAAAGCCGGGTCAGCATGCCAGCTTTTGTCTAGCCGCAAGCTTTGGCCACGTCACGCGTCCACACGCAAATTATCCGCGCCATTTGAGAGTTGCGGCGACATCGCGTATTGTCAGGCCAAAGGATACAAGGTCGCCATGCAGGCCGCAGCCTGCCCTTTACCTTTGATCGAGAGGCGCAACGGCCATGGCAGCTTTTAAGACGATCCTGTTCAGCGCAATCGGCCTGACTGTGGCGGTGACAGGCGGAATGTTCGTGCTGGGACAAGCCTCGCAGCGCGGCGCAGCTGCCGGAATTGTGGGCGGAACCCTGGCGCCTTGTCCGACGAACACCTCCAACTGCGTGTCGAGCGAGGCGGGGACGCCGGATGGCAAGCGGGTCGAGCCGTTTCCGCTGGAGAGCTGGGAAACGCTGCCTGCCATGATTGAGGACATGGGCGGGGAGATCATTTCGACCTCGGACGGCTACATCGCCGCGAGCTTTACCTCTGGCACTTTCGGGTTCGTCGACGATCTCGAACTGCGCAAGGGCGACGATACGGTGCACGTCCGCTCCGCCTCGCGGGTCGGGTATTCGGATATGGGGGTCAACGCTGCGCGGGTAGGCCAGCTAAGGGATGCGGTGTTCGCGGCCGCCCGTGAACCGGTCACGTGAGCTGAGTGATCAGCTGAATGATCTCTGGCTTCAGCTGGGTGTGACGCCGGCGGCGTTGTCCTGCACCAGTTCGAACGCCTTTTCATACCATTCGGTGCCGGGGTAGTTCGCGCCGAGAACGGCGGCGTATTTCACCGCTTCCTCGCGCAGACCCAGCGCTAGGCTGCTTTCGGTCAGGCGATACAGCGCTTCGGGTGCGTGGCTGGTGGTTTCGTACTGTTCCACCACGTTGCGGAACCGCAGCGCGCCTGCGAGCCATTGGCCCGAACGCTGGTAATGCCGACCGATCTCCATTTCCTTGCCCGCAAGGTGATCGGCCACGAGGTCCAGCTTCAGCCGGGCATCGGCGGCGTATTCGGTCTGCGGGAAGCGGCGGTTCACCTCGCGCAGCGCGGTTTGCGCCTGCTTGGTGATCGACTGGTCGCGGTTCACGTCGCTGATCTGCTCGTAATACGACAGCGCGATCAGGTAATAGGCGTAAGGCGCATCCTTGTTGCCCGGGTGGATCGAGAGGAAACGCTGCGCGTTCTGGATCGCCTTGTTGTAATCGCGCGCGGTGTAATAGCTGAAGGCGCTCATCAACTGCGCGCGGCGGGCCCAGGGCGAATAGGGGTGCTGGCGCTCCACCTCGTCGAACAATGCGGCAGCCAGCACGACATTGCCCCGGTCAAGCCGGCGCTGCGCCTCGGAATAGAGCGATTCGACGTCGCGCGCGACATAGGCGACGTCTTCATTGGCGGCCCCGCCGCCGCATGCGGCAAGGGTGGATACAGCCGCGCCCAGCAGGGCGGCACGGGTCAGGCGAATGCGCAAGTTCGTGATCATGGAGCGCGGTATAGCCACGGCTCTGCTGAACGCCAAGTGAAGTTGCGCGGGTTTTCCCGTCCGCCCTGCAGGCGCGTCAGATATTGGTGCTGCTCGGGATCAGGCTGGGCAACAGGAAGGTGTAGGGATGCAGCCGGTTGGCGTTGCGCTCGACAATGGTCTGCTCAACCCCGGCGAGCGCCGCGTTGAACCGCGCCAGCGGCCCGTCTTCACCGATGATCGCCGGGTCCTGGAACCATTGCGGATAAGGATATTGCGGCGAGACATAGGTGCCCAGCGGGCGATAATAGATCGAGCCGAGGAGATAGAGCACCTTCAGCTGCTCCAGCGCCATTTCCTGCGGCGGCATCATCGCCAGCCATTGCGCCTTGGTCGCCCCGCCCTGCACATCCGGAGCCTGCTGCCACAAGGCACCGGTAACCGCGGGCGCGAATTCCATGATCGCCTTTTGCGGGAAATTGACCGCGGCGTGCTGCGCGCTGCCGGTGAAGATGATCATCGTCAGCACCTGCACCAGATCGGCAATTGTGGCGGGGGTGACAAAGCCTTCGATGCTGCCCGCCCCGGCTATCGCGCTGCCCCATGCGGCTAGTTCGGTATCGCCCGCGACATCGCTGTCAGCCGCATAATAGACCGAAACATAAGACCGCACCCAGCCCTCTATCGCTCCCCACACCAGCAGCGCATCGTCGCGATAGGGGTAATCCGCCAGCTTCGAATCCGGGCCGAACCCGCGCGCGGCGAGATTGCCGGGCAAGGCCCCTTCGGCAAAATTGAAGCTCAGCCGCGCCTTGGCCGCCGTCGCCTGGCTCGATTCGATTGTGCCGGCAAAGATGTGGTCGATCGGCCCGCCCTTGGTGATCAGCGACACCGCCGCCGCCCAGTTGATGAACAGCGTCCCTTCGAAATGGCGCACCAGCAGCGCCCACAGCGGGTGCTGTTCCGGCAGGTGGCGATGGGTAGCAACCGCCACCGCTTCGATCACCAGATGGGTGCGCGCCAGATGCGCGAACAGCTCGTGATAATTGCCGTCGGCGGCCTGCACACAGAACTTCGCCATTTCCCAGCCCCATTGCCGATCCGGATCGGTCGAAGGCGTGATCACCTCGCAAGCGGGATTGGACGGATCGCAATTGATCGCGATCGGCATCAGCGAACCCGATTGCGGCGGCACCGCGAACAGCGCGACCGGACAGGTCAGATATTTCGCCTGACCGTTCCAGATCCCCGGTTCTATGGTTGCCAGATCCTTGTAATCGCACTGGAAGATGCGCCCATCCGCCAGCGCCGCCTGCAGCGTGTCATTCGGCACGATGGCGGCATATTCTTCGGCAGTGATCGGGCAGGAGGCAGGCACGCTGCCTTCCACCAGTTCGATTAGCACCGCATTCGGCCCGGCCACCCGGAGCCGCGCGAATTCGCGATCGTCCTGAAAGGTGTAGGCGATGGCGGGAATGTCGATGGTCTTGAAGATTTCGCAGTAATCATCGATCGAGCGCGGATCGGACGCACCGCTCGCCGCTTTCAAAGCGGCCCGATGCTCGATCGTGGAAATCAGTTTCGCCGCGTAATCCTTGAGCGCGGCGACACCAGCCTTTGCCGCTTCCTCTTCGAGAAATTCCCCGACAACGGTGCCGATGTTCTTCTTCGTCACCTTGGTTCCGGCGATCTTCTGTTCGAGCGAAGTCACCAGCTTTTCGACCGCGCCGACAAAGGCCTTGTCCGCGTCAAGCACCAGCGGATCGAGCGAGGCCAGCCCCTTGGCCGCCAACGCCTCTTCGGCGGCAGTGTCGTTGCGATGGATCTGCAGCAATACACCCACCAGCATCAGCCACCATTCGAGCGACGGCTGTTCGCTTTCAGGCAGGTTCTTGACCGCAGGAACACCCGGCAGCGATGGGACCGCATCGGTCCATTCATACTGCTGCTGCATCGTTTCCAGATACGCCTTGCGCGCCGCCGCCCCGGCAGGATCATTTTGCGGAATTGTTGGGTTTACCGGTGCCTGCTGCGCCATGTTATTCTCCGACCTCGTGATTACACGCAGGACAACTTGCAGTTTATGGTAAACAATCCTTTAAGTTGCTGATTTTACTTTTATTGGACAAGTCCAGACGAGTTTCGTGAATTCTAACCATTTGTTAGGTGACCCGCGCTAATCCCCCTTTCATGAGTGGTTTCAAGAAGTTCGTCGCACGCCATGCGGTCCCGGATGTGGCTCCGGATATTCGCGATGAATTCGTGATCCACGCCGCGGGCGAAGTACAAAAGAACGCCCGCTGGCTGTTCTTCCTGCTGTTCCTGACGACCCCGCTGGCGATGTTTGCGGGCAACCCGGATGTGTGCGCGTGGGCATGCCGATCGCGATGGGCGCTTACTGCCTGCTCGGCTTCGTCATGCTCAGCCGCCGGATCGATTTTTCCGCGCGCCCGAAAGTCGCCGCGCATTATGTCGTCGACAGCGCAATCTCCAGCTGCTTCGGCGCGGTGATCTGTTCATCGTGGTGCGTGCTCAGCTGGCTCTACGCACCGGCGGATGACCGGCTGCAATTCCCGATCATTCTGGTGATGGGCGCGCTGGCGACGGCCTATTGCCTTGCCAATGTCCGCATCGGAGCAATTGCCAATCTGGTGATCGACCTGCTGCCGATTTCGCTCTTGCTCGTTACCAGCGGGCGGACGCTGGATTTCGCCGCAGGGTGCAGCCTGTTGTTTGCGGGATTGTTCCAGTGGCGCATGATCAACGCGCACCAGCGCCACGTGCTCGATCTGCTGCAACTCAAGAAGCAGAACCGCACTCTGGCTCTCACCGATCCGCTCACCGGCCTGCTCAATCGCCGCGCGCTTCAGGATTTCGCCGATGCGCTGGGCGATGATCGCGAACCGGCCCGGCTGCTGTTGATCGACATTGATCGGTTCAAGGCGATCAACGATGCCCACGGGCACGACATGGGCGATGAAGTGCTGGTCAGGGTGGCGCAGATCATCGACGGGTTCAGCGGCAACAATGTCAGCGCCGCGCGGCTGGGTGGCGAAGAATTCGCCCTGCTGGGCAGCAATGCCGATCTGCCCCCGGCAACGGCCTTGCAGCTTCTCGCCGCAGTTCGCGAAGCGGACATGCCGCATGGGCAGCAGGTGACGATCAGCGTCGGCATTGCCGAAGGCATGCTTAACCACGAAGACGGCTGGCAACGGCTTTACACCGATGCCGACAGGGCACTGTACGAAGCGAAGAACACCGGCCGCAACCGTTTCTGCCATATCAAGGAAATCGACGAAGGCCAGCCGCGCCGCCGCGCCGCAGACCTTCCCGTGCCGTCAGCCGCAGCCTGAACAGGCTCGCGCGCTATTTGCGTGTGCGTTCCAGCAGATCGACCAGTTCTTCAAACTTTTCGCGCTGTTCCTTTTCATCGCCGCTGGCGATGGCTTCGGCCACGCAGCAGGCGGCGTGGTCTTTCAGCACCTGGCTTTCTACCTTGGCCAGCGCAGCCTTGATCGCCTGGATCTGGTGCAGCACATCCATGCAATAACGATCATCCTCGATCATCTGGGCAACTCCGCGCACTTGCCCTGAAATCCGGTTGAGCCGCTTTACCTTGTCTGCCGCCTTCATTGCCTACTGCCCTGTTTACATACCTGCTGGGGGTATAGTAACGCTGCCCGTCCCCCGAACGAATCAGATCTACCCATGCCCCTTGTCCCATCCCGCCGCGGTTTCATAACCAGCACGGCCGCGCTCGCAGCCGCTGCCACCCTGCCCATGCCTGCATGGGCGCGCGGAGGCTCGATCGGCCATGCCCGCAACGGATTTGGCGAACTTTCGGGCGAGGACATCAACCTGTCAATCGGTAATGCGCATTTTGCAACCGGCGGTCAAACCGGCCACGCCTTTGCCGTCAACGGCACGGTGCCCGGTCCGCTGCTGCGATTGAAGGAGGGGCAGAACGTCCGGCTGCACGTCACCAACAATTTGGACGAAGACAGCTCGATCCACTGGCACGGGCTGCTTTTGCCGTTCCAGTTCGACGGTGTGCCCGGTGTCAGCTTCCCCGGAATCAAGCCGGGCGAAACCTTCACCTATGAATTCCCGATCCGCCAGAACGGCACCTATTGGTGGCATTCGCATTCGGGACTTCAGGAACAGGCCGGGCACTACGGGCCGATCATCATCGAAAGCGCCGATCCAGATCCGCGATATGATCGCGACTATGTCGTGCTGCTGAGCGAGTTCACGCCGATCCACCCGCATGAAATCATGCGCAAGCTGAAGGTCGGCGAACATTACTTCCAGCGCCAGATGCAGACCATGCGCGAAGGCGAGATGCCCGGAAGCGAGCGGCGCATGTGGGGCCAGATGCGGATGAACCCGCGCGACATCGCCGATGTGACCGGCGCGACCTACACCTATCTGATCAACGGGCACGGCCCTGCCGACAATCTGCAACTGGAATTCCGCCCCGGCGAGCGGGTGAGACTGCGGGTGATCAATGGATCAGCCATGACCTTCTTCAACGTCCGCATCCCCGGTGTGCCGATGACGGTGATCCAGGCCGACGGGCAGGATGTGGCCGAAGTCGAGGTGGACGAATTCCAGATCGGGGTTGCCGAGACCTATGACGTGATCGTCGCGCCTTCGGACGGCAGCCACGCGATCGTGGCGGAGGCGATGGACCGCAGCGGCATGGTCGTTGCCAGCCTGACAAGCCACAAGGGGCACATTGCGACGCCGCCTCCCCTGCGCAAGATTCCGACGCTGACGATGACGGACATGGGCATGATGGATCATGCCGCGATGGGGCATGGCTCGCACGACATGGGCGGCATGCAGCACAACATGCGCGACACTTCGCTGTTGCCCGATGACGTGGAGGTTGGCCCCGGCATCGACATGGTTGCGCCCAGCCCGATGGACCGGATGGATTTTCCCGGGCTCGGCCTCGACGATGTGCCGCACCGGGTGCTGCGCTACACCGATCTCAAGGCGAAGCGGATGAACCCGCACCGCATGGTGGAGCGCGAGATGGAAATCCATCTCACCGGCAACATGGAACGATACATGTGGAGCTTTGACGGGCGGAAGTTCACTTCAGTTACCGATGATCCGATCCGCTTCGGCTATGACGAGCGGGTGCGGGTGAAGCTCGTCAACCAGACAATGATGGCGCATCCGATCCATTTGCACGGCCATTTCTTCGAACTGGTCAACGGCGCGGACCATATGCACCAGCCCCTGAAGCACACCGTGGTGGTGCAGCCGGGCGGAACCGCGACTTTCGATCTGACCGCGGACGAGCCGGGGGACTGGGCGTTCCACTGCCACATGCTCTACCACATGCACGCCGGGATGATGCAGGTGGTGACGGTGCGGCCGTTCCCCGAAGGAGAGGGTGCGTGATCCGCCTGCTCCCGGTTCTCGCTGCAGCTCTCGTGGCGGTCCCTGTTGCCGCACAGGACGTCGCAGAAGACGAATTGACGAACTGCGTTGGCCCTAAGGAACGACAGGTCTGCAAGGACGCAGACGGGAATGAGGTCATCGTGGCACAGGAGACGCGCGCTTACGTCGAACCTCCAAGGAGCCGCCCCATCCCGACCGAGCCGATGGCCCCGATGGATCACTGCGCAATGGGCCACCTTCCGCCGGAGCAATGCCCGCCCAGGGATGAGCACGCAGGCCACGCCATGCCGCAGGACAAGTCCGCTCCCGGCGCCGTGCCCGAAACCGCTATCCCGCAGCGCGCTTTCGATGGGCCGCGCCATGCCGCCGACGCGATCTGGGGAGCGGAAGCCATGGCCCCCGCCCGCACTGCCCTTGCCGAGAGTCACGGTGCCATGCGCTCAGGCATGGTGATGCTCGAACGGCTCGAAGCGCGCATCCCCACCGAAGGCGGCTCCGAAGGCTATCTGTGGGACGCGCAAGCCTTCTACGGCGGCGACATCAACCGGCTGGTGATCAAGACCGAGGGTGAAGGCGAATTCGGCGGCGGGATCGAGGATGCCGAGATCCAGGCGCTCTACAGCCGCGCCATCGGCCCCTTCTTCGACCTGCAGGCCGGCGTCCGCATCGACCCTGAGCCCGACACCCGCAGCCATGCCGTCATCGGCGTCCAGGGCCTTGCGCCCTACATGTTCGAGCTCGACGCCGCGCTGTTCCTGTCCGACCGCGGCGACATCACCGCCCGGATCGAGGCCGAGTACGACCAGCGCATCACCCAGCGCCTGATCCTGCAACCCCGCATCGAAGCCGAACTCTCCGCCCAGTCCATCCCCGAACGCGGAATTGGCGCGGGGTTCACCAAGGTCGAACCCGGCCTGCGCCTGCGGTATGAGATCGAGCGCGAATTCGCCCCTTACATCGGTATCGAATACGAAGCGAAGACGGGCGAGACAGCCGACATCGCCCGCGCCGCCGGCGAAGACCCGGACGGGATCAAGCTGCTGATCGGCCTGCGCGCCTGGTTCTGAGCCGCAACCGCCCGCAAGGCGGGGCCAATTTTCCTACTCCGGGCTTTTGTGGTTTAGGCTCATCGGTCGCTTGCGACCGCAAGGGCGACCGCCCGCCCGCAGCGCCGCAGGCGCGAGGAAATCGCGCGCCGGATGGCGTGCGGAAAGGAAAAAATGACCCGCCGCACCGACCCTCGCACCACCCGCCTCCCCGTCCCCGCGCGGGAGCTTCCCGCCTTCACCCCCGTCCCGCGCCGCTGCGTGCGGCATGACGGCTGGACGCCCGAACGCCAGCAGGCCTTTATCGAGGCGCTGGCCGACACCGGCAGCGTCGCCGCCGCCTGCCGCACCGTCAACATGAGCGCCGAGGGCGCCTATTACCTGCGCCGCCAGCCCGGTGCCGAAAGCTTCCGCACCGCATGGCAAAGCGCGCTCGACCTGGGCGTGCAGCGGCTGGAGGATGTCGCGATGGAGCGCGCGCTCAACGGCATCGACGTGCCTGTCTATTCCTATGGCGCGCTGATCGGCACGCGCAAAAGCTATAACGACCGGCTGCTGATGTTCCTCCTGCGCAACCGCGCGCCCGAACGCTTTGGCAAACACGGCAGCGATCTCAAGGGCCTCAACGCCGTGGGCAAGATGGAGAAAGCGCGGCTCAAGAAGAAATGGCGGAAAGAATGGGAGGCCGAGCAGCGCCAGACCTCCCCCGCCGAAGTCCGCAGCCGCATAGATGCCAAGCTGGAGGGCGTGCGCCGCGCGGTGGAGGCCCGGCGCGCGCGTGAATGGCAGCAGATGTCAGAGGAAACCCGCGCGGCATGGGACCGCTTCAAACAGCTGCGCGACGCCGACTTCGAGCGGCTGAAGGCCAATGCCGAGTTCCGCCGGTTCCACGATCAAGGCCCCGAAGACGAAGAAGACATCCGCGCCCGCTACCCCCGCGCCAAACGCCCCGAGCCCGAGCCGGAGGTGTTCCCGAAGTGGCATGGGTTGCGGGATAGCACTTGGGATTGAAGTTGCGCCCTACCCCCTCCCGCCTGCGGGAGGGGAGCGAGGCTTGCCAGCATGCTGCCTAGCCGCAGCGGGGTGGGCGTGGAAAACTGGCGCCGTTTCGGTGCATTCTTGAAGCGTCACCCTTGCGAATGTTCCGCTAATGTTTCAGTCTTGGCCGCAAGCTTATGGAGGGCGACTTGGCGAACTTTCGTTTCATAGACCTGTTTGCAGGGATCGGTGGCCTTCATATCGGGTTTGAAAACATCGGAGGGCATTGCGTCTTCACTTCCGAGCGCGACAAGTATGCGCGCAAAACCTACCAAGCCAACTTCCGGGACAACCACGAACTGGGCGAAGATGTCGAGCCGTATTCGGAGTCCCCGGAAAGGATCCCCGAATTCGATGTTCTATTGGCCGGATTTCCGTGTCAGCCATTTTCCATTGCCGGTGTATCCAAGAAGAACGCTCTCGGCAGGCCTCACGGCTTCCTCGATGATACCCAAGGGACGCTATTCTTCGACACGGCGAAAATAATCCAGCATCACAAGCCCACCGCTTTCGTCTTGGAGAACGTCAAGAACCTCGAACGCCACGACAAGGGCAAAACGTTCACGACAATCATGAACGTGCTGGAGAACGAGCTTGGATACAAGGTCCAATCGCGCGTCATTTCAAGTGCGCCTTGGGTACCCCAAAAGCGTGAGCGCATCTTCATTGTCGGCTTCAAGGAGCAGACAGCATTTGACCTGAATAGCCTGAAGCTCCCTGAAACCGCGCCAAAACTGAAAGCGATTCTTGAACCCAACCAATTGGTTGACCCGAAGTACACACTGACGCCAAAGCTTTGGGCCTATCTCCAAGGATACAAGAGGAAGCACGAGGCGAAGGGTAACGGGTTCGGATTCGGCTTGGTTGGGCCTGACGATGTGGCTCGGACTCTTTCAGCCAGATACTACAAAGACGGCTCCGAGATCCTGATTGAACAGAAGGGTGGCAGGCCAAGGAGACTGACCCCTCAAGAGTGCGCGCGACTGATGGGTTTCGAACACGGCGAACGCAAGTGGATCATCCCGCCGGAAGTTTCCGACACCCAAGCTTACAAGCAATTCGGCAATGCTGTTGTCGTGCCGGTTGTCGAGTTCATAGCCAATGCAATGAAACCGCACCTTTTCTCGGCGTTGGCTCAAGAACGGGTTGATTCCCGGGCCGCCTGAATGGCCGACATTGTCTCGCCCCAGAAGCGCAGCCAGATGATGGCCGGCATCAGAGGCAAGGACACGAAGCCCGAATTGCTGGTGCGCCGAGAACTGCATCGCAGGGGGTTTCGCTTCCGATTGCATCGGAAGGACTTGCCCGGGCGCCCGGATGTGTTTCTCGCCAAATTCAGCGCGGCAATCTTTATCAACGGGTGCTTTTGGCACGGACACGACTGCAAGCACTTCCGTTTGCCAAAGACCAACACGCAATTCTGGAAGGACAAAATTGAACGCAACCGGGAGCGGGATTTGATTGCCCGAACGCGACTGTCGGAGTTGGGAATTCGTCACGCAACCGTGTGGGAATGTGCCCTACAATATAACCAAGAGAATGTGACATCAGAATTACTTGATCGCATTTGCGCTTGGCTTTGCTCAGGCTCAAATGAAATCGAACTCGACGGTCTCTAGCTCTCTCCTTCTTTGTGAGCGATCGCTCGTCTCAAGATATCTCGACGGTTCAAGCGAAGATTTCCGTAATGCAGTTCGCGATGGCACGTAGGACAAAGTGCAGCAGCATTCAGCATTGTATCTTCCCCGCCTTCTGCGAGGGGAGTGACATGATGCACTTCCAAGTAAGTTGTGCCGTCGGGCCGATTGACAGTATCCCGGATGCAATTCGGCATTTCGCATCGACCGCCTGCTCGGGCTATTGCCCCGGCCACGACCGCCGAACTACGTTGAAAATCTGAAATCGAACGCTCTTGCTTTCTTGGACGACCTTTGGCGCGTCGAGCCTTCTCCAGCAAAGCATTTGGGTCGGCTTGATCTGCAATACTGCTCGCGACTTGTCCTAGCGGCAATGTCGGGGCATTTTCCTTCCAGACAAAGACCGTTTGGCCGATATTTGCCAAGACGATTTCGTCACCTACTTCCATCCATCGGACAATGTCCCTTCCCATTCGTGCCTCTGGCGTTCTCCCGGCGCCACGCCGAACGGAATTGTAATAGGAAACGTTTAGCTTCAGCCCGTCAGGGTCATTCGGAACATCCAATTCGAACAGGATGGCGTTCTCGCCGCCATCACCTGGGCTTATACCTGCAGCTTCCAAGACAGTTCTTTGCGACCCATTCAGGACATAAGCACCTTTGTCCTTATCGGTCTTGGTTACGACCTTGACGCCGACATTCTCCAAGACATCAAGAAAGTCTTTCCGCATTACACCCTCCTAATCAGCAGCCCCCCACCCCGCGCCGTTCCGCGATTGCTGGCGCAATCGCTCCATGCGCCGCGGGGCGTCAGACGGGTTGCGCTTCGCGGACCCGCTGGCCGGAGTTACAGCCTCTCGCTTCCAGCTTGCCGGTTGCTGCGCAACCGCCTGCGCTAGGCGCGGGGCTTCACTCCTCACCCATCCTCAGGGCAGCAATAAACGCTTCCTGCGGGATGCTCACGTTGCCATATTCCCGCATCCGCGCCTTGCCCTTCTTCTGCTTTTCCAGCAGCTTCTTCTTGCGGGTGATGTCGCCGCCGTAGCATTTGGCGGTCACGTCCTTGCGCAGGGCGGCGATGGTTTCGCGGGCGATGATCTTGCCGCCGATGGCGGCCTGGATCGGGATTTTGAACAGGTGGCGCGGGATCAGGTCTTTCAGCCGTTCGCACATGCCGCGTCCGCGTTCTTCGGCCACGGTGCGGTGGACGATCAGCGATAGCGCGTCGACCGGCTCGTTATTGACGAGGATGTTCATCTTCACGAGGTCGCCTTCGCGGCTGCCGATCTGTTCGTAGTCAAAGCTGGCATAGCCGCGGCTGATCGATTTCAGCCGGTCATAGAAATCGAACACCACTTCGTTCAGCGGCAATTCGTATGTCACCTGCGCGCGCCCGCCGACATAGGTAAGGTCGGTCTGGATGCCGCGCCGGTCCTGACACAGTTTCAGGATGCTGCCGAGATATTCGTCGGGAGTGTAGATCACCGCCTTGATCCAAGGCTCCTCGATCGCGTCGATGCGGTTCACATCGGGCCAGTCGGCGGGGTTGTGGATCTCGATCGTCTTCGCGTCCTCGGTCTTGGTATGGCCAAGATGGACGGTGTAGACGACGGAAGGCGCGGTGGTGATCAGGTCCAGATCATATTCGCGGCTGAGGCGTTCCTGAATGATTTCAAGGTGCAACAGGCCAAGGAAGCCGCAGCGGAAGCCGAAGCCCAGGGCCGCGGAGGATTCCATTTCATAGGAGAAGCTGGCGTCGTTGAGGCGCAGTTTGCCGATGCTTTCGCGCAGTTTTTCGAAATCGGCGGCGTCCACGGGGAACAGGCCGCAGAACACCACGGGCTGCACTTCCTTGTATCCGGGCAGCGCCTCTGTCGCGCCGTTCTTGACGGTGGTGATGGTGTCACCGACGCGGGCCTGCTCCACCTCTTTGATCTGGGCAGTGATGAAGCCGATTTCGCCCGGGCCAAGCTCCGGCAGATCGGTGCGTTTGGGGGTGAAGCAGCCGACCCGGTCGATCAGGTGCTGCGTGCCGCCCTGCATGAAGCGGATGTTGAGGCCCTTGGTAATGGTGCCTTCGATCACGCGGACAAGGATGACGACGCCGAGATAGGGATCGTACCAGCTGTCGACGAGCGAGGCTTTGAGCGGCTTGTCCCGCTCGCCCTTGGGCGGGGGGATGCGGGCGACGACGGCTTCGAGCACGTCTTCGATCCCGATGCCCGATTTGGCGCTGGTGAGGACGGCGTCGGATGCGTCGAGGCCGATGATATCCTCGATCTCGGCGCGGACCTTGTCCGGCTCTGCGGCGGGCAGGTCGATCTTGTTGATGACGGAGACGATTTCGTGATCGTGCTCGATCGACTGGTAGACGTTGGCGAGGGTCTGCGCCTCCACCCCTTGCGCGGCGTCCACCACCAGCAGCGCGCCTTCGCATGCGGCGAGGCTGCGGCTGACTTCATAGGCGAAGTCGACGTGGCCGGGGGTGTCCATCAGGTTGAGCTGATAGGTCTCGCCGTCCTTGGCCGTGTAGTTGAGGCGGACGGTCTGGGCCTTGATGGTGATGCCACGCTCTTTCTCGATGTCCATGTTATCAAGGACTTGCTCGGACATCTCGCGATCGGTGAGCCCGCCGGTGAACTGGATCAGCCGGTCAGCCAGCGTGGACTTGCCATGGTCGATGTGAGCGATAATGCTGAAGTTGCGGATCTTGGAAAGGTCAGTCATTTGCGCCGCATTTAGCGCCCACTGTTCCCCATGTCATTCTCGAAAATTGCAACAAACAAAACCGCCTCAAACCCCCTCAAACTTAGACGGCGCAGCATAGCTGAATTGAGGGACACTGCCAGCTTGCCCCAACCCGCCGCCAGGCATTGCTTCGTAAGCGCCTTGGGCCAAAGCTGCGAGTGGGGCACCAGCCGCTGCCAGCGCGTAAGGGCTCACACGGTTGCGGGTGCAAAGCCCCCCTGCTCCGTCGTCGACCAGCGATTGTTCAAATTCGAGGCCCTGCGTGTCACCGTTTGTCCGGATCACCGTCGCGACTGCCAATTGGCCGCCACCCAGATCAACAACGAATTGCGTTCCCTTAGGCACCTCAGACAACCCCTGAATCAACGCACCCGTGCGCGAGAGATTTCTGAGCGTTACCTCATAGGAATGATCGTCATGGATCACCTGGATCTTTCGGAAAACAGTGCGGCGCTTTGAACGCTTTATCCGGTCGCTGCTTGGGGCAATCTTCCAGTTTCCTCCCACCAACTCGGTCTGCACCGTCTCCCGACTGATGGGATCCGAGAAGATCGGCCCTTCCATCCGTTTGACACCGCAATCCTTGAGCTTCTGGAAAATTGTCGTCGTCTCGATCCCGTTGGCAATGGTGTCCATCCGAAGGGCGTTGGCGAGCGCGACAATTGCCGTGATCAAACCGAGGTCGGAGGTGTCGTTCTTTTCGGCTTCGCTTATGAGATTTTCGTCAATCTTGATCGCATCAAAGGGCGCGCGCCGCAGGTAGGCCAGCGAGGAATAACCACTGCCGAATTCATCGAGGGTCAACCGAACGCCGAGCTTGAACAGTTGATCGAGGGTACGATCAACCGCGCTCGTGTCGCCAAAGAACACTGCCTCACTGATTTCCAGTTCAAGCCGGGCTGCAGATATGTCCGCTTCCTGCAGAGCCTCGCCAACCGCTTCAACGAAGCCGTCAGCAGCAAACAGGGCGACCGGCACATTGACGGCTACCCGGATTGAGTCCGGCCATTGCACCGCGTCCTTGCAGGCTTCTCGAATGGCCCAAGTGCCGACTTCCCCCACTTGGCTCGAACCGTCGATGATTGATGCAAATTCTTCTTCGTCTATCTCACCACGCTGGGGATGGTTCCAGCAAATGTGAGCTTCGAGAGCGCGCACTTCTTCGGTGTCGGCGGAAACAATCGGCTCGTACTTGAGGAACAATTGCTCGTCTCTGACAGCCGCCCCAAGGTCCTCTTCCAGGCGGCGGCGGAATAGAGCCTCGTTCTCTAGTTCCCCCGAAAAGAAGCGGAATTGCCCTCTTCCCCCGTTCTTGGCCGCGTAAAGGGCAAGGTCAGCCGACTTGACTACCTCGTCGGCTGTCACCCCGTCGTGTGGGGCGATGGCAATGCCAACGGAGCAGCCGATCACACAGCGACCTTCTTCGAGCGAATATGGCTGCTTGAGCATCGTGATGACCTTCATCGCGATGTCGCCCAGTTCGCCGCGATCGTCCTTGTCCGGGATCAGGACCTGGAATTCGTCACCGCCAAGCCGTCCGATCTCGCAATCGACCTCGATCGAGCGGCGCAGCCTTTCGGCAACCTGCTTCAGCAGCTCGTCCCCGGCGGCATGGCCTAGAGTGTCATTGACGTGTTTGAACTTGTCGAGATCCAGCATCATGATCGCGCAGTTGCGCTTGGCCGCCTTGAATGCGGTGATCGTGCTTTCGATCTGATGTTTCATCCGGTGCCTGTTGGACAATCCGGTGAGTGAATCGAACTTGGCGAGACGTTCGGTCTCTTCCTCCCGATAGTACTCCTCGGTGATATCGGCACCGGTACCGCGGAAGCCGCAAAACTCGCCGTCTTCAATGATCGGCTGACCCGCAAGACGGAGCACCGCTCCCTGCGGTCGCTTCTCCGCTCGCACCGCGAATCCCGAAAAGGCCCGGTGCGCGTTGAGCATCAACGAAAGCGATTTGCTGCGCCCTTCACGATCAGCGGAGACGAATACCGAAGGCAACGGCTTGCCCAGCAGGTCATCGAGAGCAATGTCGATACGATCAGCAATCGTGGCACTGAGATAGGTCAGCTTGCCGTCCTTGTCGCTTGCCCAGAACCAGCCAAGGCCAGACCGCTCAAGCTCATTGAGCATGGCAAGCTTCTCGCCATCGGAAAGCGCGCTTGCCGACTTCCCGGAACCAGAAGTCGCGCTTGCTGCGGCAACCTTCGATCCGCTTCTGGACAAGAAACCCTTGAGGGGCACGTTTGCCTCTTCCTTCCCGTCAGACCCCAAAATATAGGGTTTTTACGTACTTCACGTTGCGTAAAGCCGGTTGGTTATTTTTTGGCTAATGACCGCGGTTAACGGCACATGATCGAGCACTATCGTTTTGGGGCGGCGTGATCCGGGCGCCACGCCCTTCGATCAGTCTCGGCGAGTGCTGGTGATGTCGACTTCGACGAAGTACTTGGTGCTGGAACGCATGGCGCCGGTAAGCGCGGCAACTGCTTCGTCGTTGAGCGAGCGAAGCGGGCGTCCCGCCGCTTCGATCTGATAGGGCGACACGCGGTGGCGGGTGCACAGGCCATCGGCCCCATCGCTGATCAAAGGCGTTTCGAATTCAACGCCCTGACTGAACCCTTCCGAACGACGCACGGTTGCAACAGCAAGCTGGCCGCCTCCAAGGTCAAGTACGATGTCCGTGCCAACTGGAACATCCAGCAAGCCTTCGATCTTGGCCCCAGTCCTTGAGAGATTGCGCAGGAAAACGTTGTATCGATCATCGCCGTGGATGAGCCCGATCTTGCGGAATTCAGTGCGCCGATCAGAGCGGTATTTTTCCGGGCCCTTGGGCACGAATTTCAGTTCACCCGTCGCAAGCCGTTCCTCGATCTCTAACTGAGGCAGCGCTCGGGCAAAAAGCATCCCCTCGACGTGCGATACACCGCGATCGGTTACTGCTCTGAGTTCGTCCTTCGTCTCAACGCCTTCGGCAACCGTTTCCATGCCCAATGCCGATGCCAGACTGACGACAGCGGAGATGATCGCATCATTTCGGTTATCGGGCGATGCACAGCCGCGCACGAAGCTCTGATCGATCTTGATCTTGTCGAACGGCGCATCACGAAGATAGCCGAGCGAAGAATAGCCGGTGCCGAAATCGTCCAGCGCCAGCTTTACGCCAAGCTCCTTGAGTTCGTTGAACACGCGGAAAGCGCGCTCCATGTCGCCAACGAACACGCTTTCAGTGATTTCGAGCTCGACCCGCGCCGGGTTGACGCCGCTTGTCTTCAACGCGCGGCGCACGACATCAACAAAATCTTCCGAGGAGAATTGCACTGCCGAGACGTTGACTGCGGCACGGATATCGCCGGGCCATTCCCTGATCGTCTCGCAAACCCGCAAGAGCGCCCATGCGCCGAGTTCGCGGATAATTCCAACCTCTTCAGCCACAGGGATGAAATCTGCCGGAGAGATCATCCCGCGCTCGCTGTGGTTCCAGCGCATCAACGCCTCGACACAGACGACTTCATGGCGATTGACGTCGAGGATCGGCTGATAATGCATTTCCAGTTCGTCACGGCTGATTGCGTCGCGCAGATCGGCTTCGATCTGGTGGCGATAGCTGGCCTTGTCCCGCAACTCGTTGGAATAGAAACGGAACTGCCCGCGACCGCCACCCTTGGCCGAATAGAGCGCGAGGTCTGCTGCCTTGACCAGCTCATCCGACTCGATTCCGTCGAAAGGCGCGACGGCGACACCAACCGAACAACCGATGACAGCACGCATCCCGTTGATCGAATAGGGTTGCGAGACCATCTGGATGACCCGCATCGCCAGATCGCCCAGCGTGCCACGATCATCGACGTCAGGCATGATGACTTCGAATTCGTCGCCCCCGATACGTCCGATTTCGACACCCTCTCCAAGAACCCGTGCGAGGCGGCCAGCCACCTGCTTGAGCAGCTCGTCACCAGCCGGATGACCCATTGTGTCATTGACCTGTTTGAACCGGTCGAGGTCGATCAGCATGATCGCGCAAGACCGCTTTGAAGCTTTGAAGGCGGTCAGGGTCGCTTCGAGTTGCGACGACATGCGATGCCGGTTGGAAAGCCCGGTAAGCGAGTCATAGCGCGACATCTTTTCTGCATCGCGCTGGTGCTTGAAGCTTTCGGAAACGTCGCGGACAATTCCGTGGTAGCCGGAGAATTTGCCGCCCGCGTCGGTTTGGGGAACACCGGCGATTTCCCACCATGACTCGCCCGCACCTTCTCCACGATCCAGCCTGACAGTCGTGGGCTTGATCGAGTTGCGCTTTGCAAGCTGGAATTTCAAAGGCCGTTCGCCACCGGAATCTTCGCTGCCCTCTACAGGCAGGAACACTTCCGTCATCGGTCTGCCCACGATGTCCGAGGCAGGCCTGCCGATCCGGCGGACGGCCGGTTCCGAAATGTACTGAATGCGGCCTTCCGCATCACTGGCCCAGAACCATCCGAGATCGGAGTTTTCGAGGCTCTGCAACAGGTGTGCACGGCCGAACTTTTGCTCCGACAGGACGGGGGAATCGGATTCGGGTTCACCCGAACCGTTCTTGAAGCGGGAAAGCAGGCCAGCCATTTGCGCGTAAGACTCCTCGTATTGAGCCCAGACGCGATAGCTTTCAGTAGTGAACATTTGGATAACCGTGCTTAACCACGATGCCTGATTGCGGGCCGCAAACTGAAAAGCCGGGCAATTCACTCGGCGCTTCGGCTTGTCAGATGAATGCGAACAGGCCATTTGTTCACCAATTCGCAGAACAACGCCGAATTCAGCAATCGCAAAGGGGATATGGGATGGCACAAGGCACCGTGAAGCTCGAGAATGAAGCGGCACAATCGACCAACGCGCTAGGGCCGCTTGTCGGTGTCGCGCGCGAGGATTTCGTCAGCGCCGTTGCCTTGCTGCTCCGCGAAACTGCATCCGATCCCAATCGTCTGATGAAACACGCCCGGACATGGGGCGAAGACATGGTCAAGATCATGACCGGCAAGAGCGAGCTGAAGCCCGATCCCAAGGACAAGCGGTTCATGGACCCGGCGTGGCAATACAACCCGTTCTTCCGTGCCGGCGCCCAATATTATCTCGCGGTGCAAAAGGGCATGCGCAACTGGCTCGAAGACCTTGAACTGGACGAGCTTGAACGCAACCGCGCAAACTTCATTGCCAATATCATCCTCGACGGAATTGCGCCGACCAATACGCTAGCCGGCAACCCGATGGCGCAAAAGCAGATCATCAATTCCGGCGGCCTGTCGCTGATCAAGGGGCTGCAGAACGCCTACAACGACATCGTCCACAACAAGGGGATGGTAAGCCAGGTCGACAAACGCCCGTTCAAACTGGGTGAAAACATCGCCACCTCCAAGGGCAACGTCGTGCATCGCACCGAAATGTACGAGCTGATCCATTACGCCCCGACAACGGACGAGGTGTACGAGATCCCGCAGCTGACGATCCCGCCGCAGATCAACAAGATGTACATCAATGACCTGTCGCCGGAAAAATCGATCATCAAATGGCAGGTCGACAACGGGCTTCAGACCTTTGTCATTTCCTGGCGCAACCCTTCGAAGGAACAAGGCCATTGGGACATGGCCGATTACATCGCGTCATGCGAAGAAGCTTTGGCGGTCGTGTCGGAAATCACCGGATCGAAAAAGGTCAACGTTTCCGCCGGCTGTTCGGGCGGCCAGACCGCCTCTGTCCTCGCGTCAAAGCTCGCCGCGACGAACAACCCCGTACTTGGCACTCTGACGCTAATGGTGTGCGTGCTGCACCCCAAACAGACCGACATCGAAGCCGGTTCGCTCGTCAGCGAAAACGGCATGGCGCTTGCCCGCCAGCGGGCGGCGAAGGCCGGTATCATCAAGGCGGACGATCTGGCGCGCGGTTTTGCCTGGCTCCGCCCGAACGATCTGATCTGGAACTATGTGATCAACAACTACCTGCTGGGAATGGATCCACCCGCCTTCGACGTGCTGTTCTGGAACGCGGACGCGACCAACCTTTCCGCCAGCCTGATGGGCGATTTCCTGACGCTGTATGAAACGCTCGCCTTCACCAAGCAGGGCGAAGTCGAGATGGCGGATCACAAGGTCGATCTGAGCAAGGTGACCTCCGACCTGTTCATCCTTGGCGGTGTCACCGATCACATCACCCCTTGGAAAGCGACCTATCGTTCGACCCAGTTGTTCGGCTCAAAACACGTCACCTACGTCCTCAGCCAATCAGGCCACATGCAGGCGATCCTCAACCCGCCGGGCAACCCCAAGGCGAAGTATTACGTCCAGAAGAAGAAGGGCAAACTGCCTGAGACGGCTGACGAATGGTTGCAGGGTACCGAAGAGGTAAAGGGCAGCTGGTGGCCGTTCTGGATGGAGTGGATTCAGGCGCGTTCGGGCGGAAAGGTGCCTGCGCCCGCCGAAGTCGGCAGCAAGGCGCATCCCCCGCTGGAAAGCGCACCGGGACTCTACGTCGTCGAAGAAGTCTGATACAGGCGCAGCCGTAAAGATGAATTTACAGCTTATGGGAGGCACGTGTCGCACGGGATCTGCGATGCGTGTCCCCCACCCACGGCGCACCCCTTATGCGCGCCCACCAAGGACGGGTTTATCGTGACGGAAATCATGGACGAAGCGGTCATTTCGATGGAGCAAGTGGCCGGGCGGACGCTACGGGTTGCTACATGGCGGCTGCAAAAACAGAGCGAGCACCTGCCGATCCTGTTCTTCAACGGCATTGGTGCGAATATCGAAGCCGTGGCCCCGCTGGCAGCTGCCATGCCGGAGCGCGGATTCATCATGTTCGACATGCCCGGAACCGGCGAATCACCCGATCCGATCATCCCCTACAACCCCTTCACCATGAGCTGGACCGCTGCGGAACTGCTTGGCCGGTTCGGCCTTGGCGAAGTGGATGTGATGGGTGTTTCATGGGGCGGTGCGATGGCGCAGCACTTTGCGCTCCAGCACCCGGCCCGAACCCGTCGGCTGACGCTGATCGCGACCACGCCGGGCATGGCGATGGTGCCGGGCAACCCCGCCGCCTTCACCAAGATGGCCAATCCGCGCCGCTATATCGATCCCGAATTCATGAACGAGCATTTCGCGACGCTATACGGCGGAGCCGACGCTGACGGTGCGGCACACCAGAAGGACAGCCACATCGGGCGGTTGAAGCCCCCTTCCCCGCGCGGATACATGTATCAACTGCTGTGCATGCTGGGCTGGACCAGTCTGCCCGCGCTGCCCTTCCTCAAGAAGGAAACGCTGATCATGATGGGTGAGGACGACCAGATCGTGCGCCCGATCAACGGCCAAATCCTGAAGGCGATGATCCCCAATTCGCGCATCAAGATGTTTGCGGGCGGCGGTCACCTGTTCCTGCTGACCCATGCCGATGAAAGCGTCGCCGCAATCCGCGAATTCCTCGACGCTCCGGAAACCGAGGCGGAAAAAGACCGCGTGGGCGCTTACGCCGCCTAAGCCGTGGGCAGCCAGGCTCTCAGTATGGCATTCACCTGATCCGGCGCATCCTGCTGAACCCAGTGGGATGCATCGGGCAGGCGGTGGACTTCCAGTTCGGGGACGTATTCTTCCGTCCCGTCGAGGCAGTGGATGTCGATCGCCACATCCTGTTCGCCCCAGACGATCAAGGTCGGCACCTTGACCTGCCCTGCGCCTACATCGCGCGCATCCGGACGGCGGATGAGCGCGCGGTAGTAATTGAACATGGCGGTCAGCGCCCCCGGCATTGCCGCCGCCTGCCGGTAGGTTTCCCGCACAGTTTCGTCGAACAGGTGCGAATTGACCGTCGTTTCCTTGAACAGGCGCTTGATCGGCATCGCACCCCCGCGGCCCAGCAACAGCTCGGGCAACATAGGCAATTGGAAGAAGAAGATGTACCAGCTCTTTCGCAGCTGCCGCCAAGTCTTCAATTCGCGCCGCCCGCATCTGGGATGCGGCACATTCATGATTACGAGCCGTTCGAGCGGCCTGATTTCCATTATGGCGAAATACCAGGCGATGATCGCACCCCAGTCATGCGCGATCAGCGTCACCTTGCTCGCCCCGCTGGCATCGATCAGCGCCGCGACATCCTGCGCCAAGGTTCTCAGCCTGTAAGCGTCAGTGCCCTCGGGTCGCGAAGTTCCGCCGTAACCACGCAGATTGGGGGCCCAGACGCGGTATCCCATTTCCGCCAGCAAAGGCATCTGGTGCCGCCAGCTGTAATGCAGTTCCGGAAACCCGTGCAAACACAAGGCCAGATGATCGCCCTCGCCTGCGGTTGCGACTTCGAAAGTCAGGCTGCCTGCCTCGATCCATTCGATCGCAATTCCGCTGTCTGGTTCAGGCTGCCAACTGGCAGGTCCGCTGGGCTTCATGGTCATTTTGACAGCGTAGCAGCGTCCGGCGCGATATGATAAGCCGGTTGCGAATAAAAACCGGGAGAGAGAGAAATGCCAGCGTTTGACCTGATCATTCGGGGTGGGACAATTGTCGACGGAACCGGAGCGGAGCGGTTTACCGGAGATGTCGCGATCAAGGACGGGCTTATCGCGGCAGTTGGCGCCGTTTCGGGCGACGCCACGCACGAGATCGACGCCGCCGGCAAGATCGTCGCTCCCGGATTTGTCGACATCCACACGCATTATGACGGGCAAGCCACCTGGGATCAGGAAATGGCCCCTTCAAGCTGGCACGGCGTCACCACCGTCGTCATGGGCAATTGCGGTGTCGGCTTTGCCCCTGCCAAGCCCGATCGCCACGAATGGTTGATCAGCCTGATGGAAGGGGTGGAGGACATCCCCGGTACCGCCCTTTCCGAAGGGATTACCTGGGATTGGGAGACCTTCCCCGAATACCTCGACGCGCTGGAGAAACTGCCGCGCACCGTCGATATCGGCACCCATGTCCCTCACGGGGCTGTGCGAGCCTATGTGCTGGGGGATCGCGAGCAACCCGGCGCGGTGCCGACCGCAGAAGACATCGCCGAAATGAGCCGTATCGTCGAAGAAGGCGTGCGCGCGGGCGCTCTCGGCTTCTCGACATCGCGCACGGTGCTGCACAAATCGGTTGACGGGGAACTGGTCCCCGGCACCACCGCCACGCCCGAAGAACTGGTCGCCATCGGCAAAGCGATGGGCCGGGCCAAGGACGCCGGCGGCCACGCTGTATTCGAAATGGCAAGCGACCTGCAGCGCGACTGGAACGAATTCGAGTGGATGGGACGCCTCAGCCGCGAAGCCGGGATCCCCGTTACCTTTGCCGCGCTGGAAAGCATCGCCAAGGAAATGCCGCTGAAAGAGCAGATCGCCACCATGCGCGCGGAAAACGACAATGGCGCGAACATCGTCGCCCAGATCGCGCTGCGCGGTAACGGCATCATCATGGCGTGGCAGGGCACGGTAAACCCCTTCGCCTTTCGTCCGAGCTGGCAAGCGATCAAGGATCTGCCCTGGGCCGAACAGAAGGCAAAGCTGCTCGATCCCGCGTTCAAGGCGCAACTGCTGGCCGAAGCGAATGACTATTCCGATGCGCCCAAGGACATCATCGGTGTGGTCATGGTGATTACCCAGGGTTGGGCGCTACAATATGAGATGGATCCGGATTTCGATTACGAGCCGGACGCATCGGCCAGCGTGAACGCACGCGCTCAGGCCGCCGGGATCAGCCCGCAGGAATACGCCTATGACATGCTGTGCCGCGACAATGGAACCGGGTTCATCTACCTGCCGATCCTCAACTATGCGGAGGGGAATCTCGATTTCCTGCACCCGCTTCAGCATGCCGACGACACGGTCAATTCGCTGTCCGATGGCGGCGCGCATTGCGGGACGATCTGCGATGCGGCCTCGCCCACCTTCATGCTTGAACACTGGGTGCGCGATCGCAAGCGCGGGGACCGGATCACGCTGGAAAACGCGATCAAGCGCCAGTGCCGCGACACCGCCGTGCTCTATGGCCTCGAAGATCGCGGCGTGATCGCGCCGGGCTTCCTCGCCGACATCAACGTCATCGACATGGATCGGTTGAAACTCGGTCGCCCGTGGCTCGCCTTTGATCTGCCTGCGGGTGGCAAGCGCCTCTTGCAGAAAGCCGAGGGCTACGTCTGCACGATCAAAAGCGGCGTGGTGACATTCGAGGAAGGCAAGTGGACAGGCGCAACGCCGGGCGGCCTGATCCGCGGCCCCCAGCGCGCTGAGCTGGCCGAAGCGGCGGAGTAGTCCGCCGCGACTAGCTCACGGCTCGATCACGATACCCTTTGCCGGATCGACACTGCCGCCGACCATTTCCAGAAAGGTCGTGCGCGCAGCGTCGAGGCCCTTGTGGGTGACGATTTCCACCGCGCCTTCGACCGAATTCAGGAACCCGTGCCAAGCCGCCGCAGCCAGCTTGCCGCCTTCGACCGGGCCGTGTTCCTTGAAGAAGGAAACGAAGTGATCCGGGGCAAAGAACAGCGTCGGCTTGGGCCCGGGCAGACCGGCTGCCCCGCCCATCCCTGCGCCTCGTTCCTCGATATGGGTCGCACCCACAAGGCACGAATATTTAAGCGCCTCTCCGAAGTGCTGATGGATGCTCGCCAGCAGTTTCGCATTGCCTGCGAAATCGACGCTGACCGTCGGCTCCTGCGCAATCGTGCCGAGATCGTCATACGCGACCACTTCATCATACAGGCCGGTCGAACGCACGAATTCGACATTGCCAGAAGACGTTAGCCCGATACGCTTGATCCCGGGAGAAGCCTGCTTGGCACAGCTTGCCAAACCCATCGCGGTCTTGGACGATGCGCTGGTCAGCACGACCTGCTTCGCGCCGAACCAGCCCTCTGACCGCATGAAATAGTCGATGATGAAGCCGGTCTTGAACAGCGGACCATAGATCATCCGCTCCTTCTCGCGCGCGGGATCATGCTCTGGATCGGCGGCGAGCCGGGTGTAGCTGTTGTAGACTGGGCTCATCGGCTGGCGATATTCGATCATGTCGGAAAAGCCGCCAGGGTTAATCTTGCCCGGCACCACATCGAGGTGGGTCGCCATCGGCAGATAGCCATAGACCCGCTCGCCCACGGCGATCTCAGGGCATTTGCTCTCGATCACCTGCGCATGGCCCCACATCGGCACAATGCCGAAGCCCTCTGGCGCGGGGAAGAAATCCCAATAGCGGAACCCGTCACCGACCACCGCATAGGTGATGTTGTTGGCCGTGACGGAGAAACTCTCGATCCTGAGCCGCACCGCTCCTTCAGCGAGTTCGCCGGTCGGCACTTCGACCAGTTCGGCATCGGTGAGAGCATTCTTGCGAACGTGCACCTGGGACAGGGTCATCGAAGGTTCTCCTATGTCATCACCGCCCGCGACAAGGCGGCATGTTTCACTCCTGCGGAGCGGTGTCGCCTTGCTGCGCCGGGCGTGGCGGTTGCAGCCTCGTCAGGGCGCTTCCCGAGACCTGCAGGCGCGCGGCAAAGGATCGCATCCTGACCGAACAGGTCTGCTCGATCTCTGCCGGGTTGCGCTGCAGATAAACGGGGTAGCGATCCGTAAATGCTTGCATCAAATCGGTGCCGCGTTGCGCTTCGTAGCGGCCGACGAAATAGGTCAGCGCGCTGGTGAGCCCGATCTGGTTGTCGGGCGTCATTTCCGCTTCCATTTCCGCCATGATCGCGCCGATGAAGATCGCACAGTCGAGATCATCCTCAGCACTGAACGCGGGGGTGTAATCTTCACCCTGTTGCGCATGCAGCGGCGCGGCGAATGCCAGCACCGCCGCCATCGTCAACGTGGCCGCGCGCATCATACCCGCATCGGCATGAGAACGTAGAGCGCGGGGCTCTGGTCGTTCTCGCGGATCAGCGTCGGTGCGCCCGCATCGGCGAGATGCAGCTCCACTTCCGCCGAATCAAACTGGCCGAGAATGTCCTTCAGGTAATTGGCGTTGAAGCCGATTTCGAAGCCTTCGCTGCTGTAGCTTGCAGCGAGTTCTTCCGCGGCATTGCCGTTGTCAGGCGATGTCACCGACAGCGTCACCTTGTCCTGCTCCAGCCCCATCTTGACCGCCCGGGTCTTCTCGGTGGCGATGGTCGCAACGCGATCGACGCCCTGATAGAACAGCTTCGGATCGACCCTGAGCAGCTTGTCGTTGCCGGTCGGAATGACGCGGCTGTAATCGGGGAAAGTGCCGTCGATCAGCTTGCTGGTCAGCACCACACCGCCCTCACCCGAAAGCGTGAAGCGGATCTTGCTGGCCGAAAGGTCGATCTGGACCGAACCGTCCATCGCCTCTTCAAGCAGCTTGCGCAGCTCTGCCACCGCTTTGCGCGGAACGATCACGTCGGGCATGCCCTCCGCACCATCGGGACGGGCAAGCGTGAAGCGTGCAAGCCTGTGGCCATCGGTCGCGGCAGCCTTGAGAACTGGCTCGTCTTCGTCGGTGACGTGCAGGAAAATGCCGTTGAGGTAATAGCGGGTTTCTTCGGTCGAAATCGCGAACCGGGTGCGGTCGATCAGTTCGGCCAATGTGCGAGCCGGGATTTCGAAGCTTGTCGGCAAATCGCCTTCGACGATCACCGGGAAATCGTCGCGCGGCAGTGTCGGCAGCTTGAACCGGCTGCGACCCGCCTTGATCTCCATCCGGTTCTCTGCGGTTTCGATGCTTACCTGCGAACCTTCGGGCAGCTTGCGGGCGATGTCGAACAGCAGGTGTGCGGACACGGTGATCGCGCCGGGCACTTCGACCGAGGCCGCGCTCATCGTTTCAACCACTTGCAGATCGAGGTCGGTCGCCATCACCTTCACGCTGCCGCCGTCACTCGCGTCGATCAGGACGTTGGACAGGATCGGAATGGTGTTGCGGCGCTCGACCACCGACTGAACATGGGAAAGGCAACGCAGGAGCGTCGCGCGTTCGATCGTAGCCTTCATCAGCTTACCCTATCGTTGTATCTTGCCGGGTGGCGCCAACAGGCCGGAATCGCCCTGAAAACGCCGAATGATCGGAAAAACCTTAGCGCCCCCGACAATACGGGCAAGTTTGTGCCTTTGCGAGGGGGGATTCGCTTGGGGATAAGGGCTTTTCAGCCTTCCCTTTCCTTATCCGACCATCGCCATGCCACCGTTCACATGCAGCGTTTCGCCAGTGATGTAGCCCGCCTCGCGGCTGGCAAGGAACGACACGGCAGCGCCGATATCCTCACCCGAGCCCATTTTCGCCATCGGAATGCGGGCGTTGATGGTCGCCTGTTGCTTTTCATCTAGCGCGGACGTCATTGCGGTGCGGATGAAGCCGGGGGCCACGCAATTGGCGGTAATGCCGCGGCTGGCGACTTCCTGAGCGAAACTCTTGGTCATGCCGGTGAGGCCTGCCTTGGCCGCGCAATAGTTCATCTGACCAGGGTTGCCGGTGTGGCCGACGACGCTGGTGATGTTGATAATGCGGCCGAAACGCGCCTTCATCATCGGCTTGGCACTGGCGCGCATCAGGCGGAAGGATGCTTCGAGGTTGATCGCGATCACCTCGTCCCATTCCTCATCCTTCATCCGCATTCCGAGGTTGTCGCGGGTAATCCCGGCGTTGTTCACCAGAATGTCGATCCCGCCCAGCGTATCGAGCGTCGCCGGGATCAGTTCCTCGACCTGAACGCGGTCGGAAAGGTTGCAGGTGATCTCGACATGCTCGCCGCCGAATTCCTCATGCAGCTGCTCACGGAAAGACCGCAGTTTGGAGCCATTGGACCCTGACAGCGCAACGCGCGCGCCCTGCTTTGCCAGCGCAATCGCGATCGCGGAACCGATCCCGCCGCTTGCGCCGGTTACCAGCGCGTTCATTCCATCCAGTCGAAACATGTCTCGGCTCCTCACCAATCGAAATAATAGATCACGGCGTCCTCACGCTCGTGCTTGAACCCCTGATAAAGACCATTTGCCGCATCATTGTCAGGCTCGGTCCCCAGCCAGATTTCCTCAATTCCCTCTGAATCTGCGCGCTCAAATAGCCGCTGCATCAGCGCCCGCGCAATTCCCTGCCGCCGCCAATCGTCGCCCGTGCCGATCTCGTCAAGGAATAGCTCGGTCGGCTTGTCGGGATGGGTGTGGATGACCGCCATCATCATACCGACGACCAAGCCGTCATGAATCGCCACTGCCATCCAGTTCGCCGGGTTTTGCAGATAATGGGCGAGCCGGTCAGGGTCGATAGCATGGTCGAACACGCCGGGCGCGACATTGTCCAGCATATGCGCCGAGTCGGCGGTGATCCAATGGGTCGAGAAGTCGAGGCCGCTCAACGCGTTTTCGCAAACTCTTCAAGGTCATCCATTGAAATCAGGCTGGTGGCCTCAGCCTCGCGGTCGATCTTGCCTATCATCGGGCCGAGAACTTTGCCGCCCAGTTCGACGAAGCTGTCGATCCCGTCGGCGCGCATCGCCATCACGCTTTCGCGCCAGCGCACACGGCCCGTCACCTGCTCGACCAGCAAAGCACGCTCTTCCTCAGGATCGGTGACCTTGGCGGCAGTGACATTGGCGAACAGCGGCAGAGCGAATGCGTTCATGGTGGTATCCGCCAGCGCTTCCGCCATGCGGTCGGCCGCCGGCTGCATCAGAGTGCAGTGAAACGGCGCTGACACCGGCAACAGAACGCCGCGCTTGATCCCGTAATCCTTGACCATGGCGATAGCGCGTTCGATCGCGCTCTTGTGGCCGGAAATCACGACTTGTGTCGGATCATTGTCATTGGCGACTTCGCAAATGTCCTGCTCGGAAGCCTTGGCGGCCAGTTCGCTCGCCTTGTCGATATCGGCACCCAGCAGTGCCGCCATCGCACCTTCGCCCACCGGAACGGCGGCTTGCATGGCCTGTCCGCGCAGCTTCAGAAGGCGCGCGGTGGTGGCCAGATCGAATGCCCCCACAGCACACAGCGCGGTGTATTCGCCCAGCGAGTGTCCGGCGACGCATGCGCCCTTGTCGGCCAGCATCACTCCGAATTCTCGCTCAAGCACGCGCAGGGTGGCGATGGCATTGGCCATGATCGCCGGCTGCGCATTTTCGGTAAGGGTCAACTGGTCTTCCGGCCCTTCGGCCATGATCGCCGACAGCTTCTGACCCAACGCCTCGTCAACTTCCTCGAACACTTCGCGTGCGGCCGCGCTGGCTGCGGCGAGTTCGACACCCATCCCGACTTTCTGGCTGCCCTGTCCGGGGAAAACGAAAGCTCTCATGATGAATCCTCCTGTTGGAGGCGGCGGTTAGGCTGCTCCTGCAGGCCCCGCAAGCCCGAACGGCACAACCCTGTTGGCAGATGTGTGGCCGATTTCGGCCCTGCCGAGATAACGGATGCCCGCCCTGTCGCACCAGAAACGGGCGATTTCCTCGGCATTCTGGCCGAATTCGACGTGGTTTTCGGGCACATCGCTGATCGCGCCGAGACGCAGTCCGGCAAGCCGCGGCATGCTGCCCGCGAGCGCAAAGAAACAGCGATCCACCGCATAGAGATGCTCGCTCACCTCCTCCACCATGAGCACGTGGCCGGAAAGATCGGGCATGATCGGAGTGCGCGCCAGCATCGCCAGCGTGATGAGGTTAAAGGCCGCCGCAGGAGTGACCCCGTCAAGGCTCGGCTCCAGCCCCGAATTGTCTCCTGAAAACCAGCGCAGCACCCGCCGCACCGCTTCGCGCCCGCCCTCGGACCCGGCGCTGACCGGCATCGAACCATGCGCGCACTGCCCGATCCCGGCGCGATAGAGCGCGGCCAGCAGATATCCGCAATCGGAAAAGCCGACATAGGTTTTCGACCGCGCTGACGCATTCATCCGCGCCACCGCCGCTTCGGCAATCCGGTTTGAACCATAGCCGCCGCGTGCGAACCACACCGCATCAAAGGCCGGATCGTTCGCGCAATCGAGCAAGGCAGTCAGCCGGGTCAGGTCATCCCCCGCAAAATGGCCCGAGCTGGCATAGCATTGTTCGTGAAAGGTTACCGAGTGATCGGGAAACTCAGCCGCCACCAGCGCCTCCAGCGCAGCCGCATGATCGCGGGTGATCGGGGTCGCGGGAGCGCAGATGGCGATATTCGTCATGCGCGCAGCCTATGGCGCTTGTCAGGCTTCATGCAAGCCAATATCCATGACGGCATGACCGGGATCGATGCCTCCGCGCTTGAAGGGCGCCCTTTCTTTTTCTGTGGCATCGGTGGTTCGGGAATGCTGCCGCTGGCGCAGATCGCCCTCGGCATGGGCCACGCCGTTGGCGGGTCAGACCGGTCCTACGATCAGGGACGCACCCCGGAAAAGTTCGAATGGCTGGCCAGTCACGGCTTCACGCTATTCCCGCAGGATGGCAGCGGCATAAGCTCGCCAGACCAGATCCTGATTGCCTCCGCAGCAGTCGAGGACACCGTCCCCGAAGTAGCACGGGCGAAAGAACTCGGCTGCGAAAGGCTCAGCCGCGCGGAGCTGCTTTCGACCTTTTTCAATCAGGCGGGATATTCGATTGCGGTCGGCGGGACTTCGGGAAAATCGACCGTCACCGGCATGATCGCGTGGATCCTGTCAGAGGCGCATTTCGACCCAACCGTGATGAACGGCGCGGTGATGAAGAACTTTGTCAGCGCCGACAATCCCTTCGCCAGCGCCCGTGTCGGCAATCCGCGCATCTTTGTCAGCGAAGTGGATGAAAGCGACGGTTCAATAGCGCTTTACCGACCTTCGGTGGCGGTGTTGCTCAATGTCAGCCTTGATCACAAATCGATCGAGGAATTGCGCAAGCTGTTTGGTGACTATGTTCGCGAGGCGGGCTGCGCCGTGATCAATTTCGACAATGAAGAAGCTCGGTTTCTTGCTCCGCGTGCGGGGCAGGTCGTCAGCTTTGGCGTCCGCAGCCAGAAAGCGGATATCACTGTCGAACCGGATTCAATCGAACAGAGCGCGTTCGGCATCCGGGCGGCGGTGATCGACAATCGCAGCCGCGAGATGTTTCCCCTGACCCTGCCGATGCCGGGGCTGCACAATCTCTCCAATGCGCTTGCGGCGATCGCAGCAGTAAGCGCGGCCGGGATAGAGGCGAAGTCCGCGGCCTATGCACTTGGCAGCTTCAAGGGGCTGGCGCGGCGGTTCGATCTGGTAGGTACGACCGCTTCGGGCATCACGGTGATCGACGATTTCGGGCACAACCCCGAAAAATGCGCGGCAACGCTACGCACGCTGAAGGCGACGGAAGGCCGCGTCATCGCCTTTTTCCAGCCTCACGGATATGGCCCCTTGCGCCAGATGGGCGATGAATTGGCGGAAACCTTCGCACGCGAACTCGGCCCGGACGACATCACCATCATGTGCGATCCGGTGTATTTCGGCGGCACTGTCGATCGCAGCGTGGGGACGGAGCGGATCATCAATCTCATCCGGCAGCACGGCGCGAGCGCCGAGCATGTTCCAGAACGCGAGGCCTGCGGGGATCGCATTATCGAGCTTGCCCGGCCCGGCGATCGCATCGCCATCATGGGTGCGCGCGACGATACGCTGAGCACTTTCGCCACGAGCATTTTCGAGCGGCTAGGGTGAGCATTTACGAACGCGCAAGACGACATGCGTGGTTCATGGCCGGGGCGCTGGTGCTGGCCATATTGTTTGTCCTGACGATTGAGCAATTCGCGGGCCATTCAACGATCGCCTTCGGTATCGCGATTGTCGGACTTGTGCTGGCCAATGCCCGGATGCTGCGGATGAATTGCCCGGCCTGCGGCAAGAACCTGTTCTTTCGCGGATTGCTGGTCGTCCCCTGGCCAAACCGGACATGCGGCAAATGCGGCAGCCAGCTCGATAATCCTCAAAATCGCTGATGGAGCGGCGCCTTGCCGGGAGATAGTCTTATACCGATGCATCCCCGTGACTTTTCTCTCGAAACCCTGCTGAGGGCCTGCGCCACCCAACATGCGCATCGCGAAGCCACCGTAGATGGCACTCAGCGGCTGACCTATGGCGAACTTGATCGCAGGGTCGGGCATCTGGCGCACTGGCTGCTGGCAAAGAGGATCGGGCCGGGAGACCGTATCGCGATCCTTCTTACCGACGGCGCGCCCTATCTCACCACCCTGCTTGCCGCGGCCCGGATCGGAGCGATTTCCGTCCTGCTCAACTGGCGGCTTGCTCCGGGCGAGATTGCGTGGATTTGCAGCAATGCCGAACCCGCAATGACCTTTGCCAATCCTCGCTTCACGCATTTGCTGGCGGAAGCCGAAGCCGGTGAAGTGATCGAAGTGGACGAACGCCATGATCCGCAGGGCGCATTCGAGACAATGGTGACGACGCCGCAGGCTCCGCTGACCATGCCGGAACTCGCGCCGGAGCGTCCGGTCTACATGATGTACACCAGCGGCACGACAGGAAGGCCCAAGGGCTGCCTTCAAGCGGGCAGCGCGGTTGCATCATCGGCCTTGGGATTCTGTGTGCGGCGCGGGTTTACCCGAGAAGAACGCCTGCTTTCGGTCAATCCGCTGTTCCATGTCGTGGGGATGCAGCAGGTCGCGGCGATGCTGGCCTGCGGGGGAACTAGCGTGTTTGCGGGCCGCGACGATGACAGCGCGGCGATCCTTGATCTGCTCCACCGCGAAAGCTGCACCACCACCAGCGCCTTCCCCACCATCAGCTTCCCTTGGGTCGCGATGGAGCCGATCCGCAACGGGGTGATGCCGCTAACCAATTACACCGGGGGCGCAGGTATGGGCCGCCCGCAAATGTACGAATTCATCGAGAAGGATTGGGACGCCCGCGTCGTCGGCGGATATGGCCAGACCGAAATCTGCGGCTTTGCCACCTTCATTGATTATCCCGACATGCTGGAGCATCCGCGATCGATCGGATGGGCCATGCCCCATGTCGAGATGACCGTGCTCGATCCGGAGGGCAACCACCTGCCGCCGGGTGAGGAAGGCGAACTGTGTCTGCGCGGCCCTTCGGTCATGCTCGGATATTGGCGCAACCCCGAAGCGAGCGAGGCTGCGCTTGGCCATGGCTGGCTGCGAACAGGGGATCTCGGCACGATGGACGAGCGCGGATTGGGATATCTGCTCGGCCGAGCCAAGGAGCTGATCAAGACCGGCGGCGAAAACGTCTATCCGGCGGAAGTCGATGCAATCTTTGCCACCATGCCCGAAGTCGCCGACGCAGGCTGCTGCGGCGTCCCGGACAAGCAATGGGGCGAAGCGGTGAAAGCCTTCGTCGTGCTGAAACCGGGCATGGAACTCACCCGCGAAGAAATCACCGCCCGTTTCAAGGGACAGATCGCCGGTTACAAGCGCCCGCGATACATCGAATTCGTCGATCAACTGCCGCGAGACCCCATCGGCAAGCTGTTGCGGCGGGAACTGTCGGCGAGGCCGGTGTCGCCCGATCAGGCAGCCTAGCTCGCCAACGCCTTGCGCCCGGCTTCCTCGCGTTCGAACGCCTTCAGATACGCTTCACGCTGCGTAAGCCGCTTTCGGTAGGCCTTCAGGCTTTCCGGCACGCCATCGTCCAGTCCCACGCTTTCAGCCAGAATCAGCGCATAGCCGACGCAGATGTCGGCGACGGTAAAGCGGTCGGCGCACAGGAACTCCCTGCCCTTCAGCCGCTCCTCGATCTTCACCAGACGCTTGTGAAACCACTTGGCATAAGCATGGCCTGCTTCGGCCCAGCCCTTGTCCTTCTCGAAGATGGCAAAGCGCATGTAAACGGTCTGGGGGAAAGTGATCGTAGCATCGGCGTGGTAAGTGTAATCGAGGTATTCGCCGTAATCCGGCTCCCCCGGCGCAATCGCGAGATCGGTGTAGCCCGAACGCGTCGCCAGATAGTGCGCGATGGCGCAGCTTTCCGTCATCCGCGTTTCGCCATCCACCAGCATCGGAACCGTGCCGAGCGGGTTCAACTCCAGATACTCGGGCGCGAGATAGCGCGGCGGGAATGGCAGGATATGGAGGTCGATATCAACCCCGGCTTCCTCGGCCGCCCAGGTCGCGCGCAAGCCTCGTGAACGGGCGCAGGTGTATAGAATGGGCCTGTCCGTCATCAATGTGCTCCCTCATAGCCGATGATGTTGTGCAGGACGTAGGCGATGATAGCGCCCAGAACGAGCCCGATGATGCCCGAGACCGCCGCATAGGTGGCCCAGCCCGCAACGCCGGAAAGCGCGCCCGTCATGCTTGCGACCCAATGCTCCGCACCATGCGCCACATCGTAGAGCAGGTGAAAGCCGACTTCGTGCGTACCGTGGACGATGATGCCACCGCCAACCCACAGCATCGCGATGGTCCCGACAAAGGAAAGTGCGACCAGCAGCCTTGGCATCGCTCGCAGCAGGAAGACACCCAGGCGGCGAATATTGGTGACCTCGCTTTCGCGGAGCATCCGCAACCCGACATCATCCATCTTCACGATCAGTGCGACCGCGCCATAGACCGCGACAGTAACGATCACGGCCACCAGAGCCAGCGCGATGCTCTGTTCCCACCATGTCGGCAGATCAAGCTCGCTCAGCGTTATCGCCATGATTTCCGCCGACAGGATCAAATCGGTGCGCACCGCCCCGGCCACCCGTTGCTTTTCGAAGGCGACAGGATCGGCGATCTCGTCCGCGACGGTTTTGCCGTGCTTCGCCCCGCCCAGCTTCTCCATCACCTTTTCCGCGCCCTCGTAACACAGGAAGGCGCCGCCCAGCATTAGTATCCAGATGATCAGCCAGTTCGCGAAAACCGAAAGCAGGATCGCACCGGGCAACAGGATAACGAGCTTGTTGAACAGGCTTCCCTTTGTGATCGCCCAGATTATCGGCAGTTCACGTGATGGCGAAAGCCCGGTGACGTAGCTTGGCGTGACGGCGGCATCGTCAATCACCACGCCTGCGGTCTTTGACCCGGCCTTGCTCGCCGAAACCGCTATATCATCGACCGAAGCCGCTGCGGCGCGCGCGATTACCGAAACATCGTCAAGCAGCGCGACCAGACCTGATGGCATTGCACCTGTTCCTTGTTAATGGGTATCAAGAACGCCGACTGCCTCGCGTAAGCCCTTCGCACAAGACTTGCATTCACGGCCAAACCCGCTATGTGCGCGCATCCGTTCCGTCCGGGAGCGGTGTTTGGAAGAAAGCCGGAGGGGCCCCGCATGCGCCAATTGGCAGCGGACAAGCCAGCGATCGGCAGCAGTATAAGGAACGCGAAGAATGGCTCTTTACGAGCATGTCTTCCTCGCGCGTCAGGACCTTTCGCAGGCCCAGGTTGACGCGCTGGCGGCCGCGGCGACCGAAATCGTCGAAGCGAACGAAGGCAAGGTCCTCAAGACCGAGACCTGGGGCCTCAAGTCCCTCGCCTACAAGATCGAACGCAACCGCAAGGCGCATTTCGTGATGCTCAACATCGACGCACCGGGCTCGGTCGTCGCTGAGCTCGAGCGCCAGACCCGCATCAACGAAGACGTCATCCGCTACATGACCATCCGTGTCGACGAGCACGAAGACGGCCCGAGCGTGATGATGCGCAAGAACGAACGCGAGCGTAAGCGCCGCGAAAACCGTGAGGAGCGCGACTGATGGCCCGCCCGTTTTTCCGCCGCCGCAAGTCCTGCCCGTTCGCGGCAAAGGACGCCCCGAAGATCGATTACAAGGACGTGCGCCTGCTTCAGGGCTTCATGTCCGAGCGTGGCAAGATCGTGCCTTCGCGCATCACCGCCGTTTCCGCCAAGAAGCAGCGTGAGCTCGCCAAGGCGATCAAGCGTGCGCGTCACATCGGCCTGCTGCCGTACATCGTGAAGTAAGGGGAGAAAGAAAATGGATATCATCCTCCTCGAACGCATCGAGAAGCTCGGCACCATTGGTGACGTCGTCACCGTCAAGGACGGCTACGCCCGCAACTTCCTGCTTCCGCAGAAGAAGGCCCTGCGCGCCAACGAAGCCAACAAGAAGGTCTTCGAAGCCAACCGCGAACGCCTCGAAAAGGAAAACGCCGAGAAGCGCGTCGTCGCAGAAGGCCTTGGCAAGAAGGTGGAAGGCGCCGAAGTCGTGCTTATCCGCGCTGCTTCGAACGCTGGCCAGCTCTACGGTTCGGTCAACGTGCGCGACATGGTTGCCGGTCTGGTCGAACAGGGCTTCGAAATCGACAAGCGTCAGATCATCATGGGCGCGCCGATCAAGTCGATCGGCATGCACGATGTGACTGTCGCCCTGCACCCGGAAGTGCACGTCACCGTCAAGGCGAACGTCGCCCGTTCGGATGACGAAGCCAAGCTGCAGAGCGAAGGCGTCGACGTGCTGGCGCAGATCTTCGAAGAAGAGCAGAAGGAAATCGAGGAACAGGCCGAAGCGAACCGCATCGACCCCAACCTTGAGCCGGGCGAAATCCCCGCCGAACTGCTCGAAGAACGCGCAGAAGACGGAGAAGGCGACGCCTGATCGGCTCGGCTTCAACCAACGCATTCAAATCGGGCGCGTGGATCGGCATGATCCCCGCGCCCTTTTTGTAACAAGGCCTCGCAAATTGTGCGAAGCCGTCTTTGAATCATACGCAAACAGGAATTAGGACCACTGCATGACCCCAATCCCCACCATTCTCGAACAATTGCAACAACACTATGCGGACGCGGTCGCGACCCTGCGTGAAGATGTCATCGCCTTTGGCCGCGACGGCACCATCCCGCCCGAACGCAAGCGCCACGACGGCAGCTACGCCTATCCGCAGCTGACATTGCATTATTCGGGAGCCGGGGTTGGAGGAGGCGATCCGCAGGATCGCAGTCGCGCATTCGGCCGGCTTGATCTGCCGGGTTCTTACACCACCACGATCACCCGGCCCGATCTGTTTGCCCCCTACCTTACCGAACAGCTCGAGCTTATCTCCGCCGAGTATGAGATCGACGTGACGGTTGAACGCTCGCGACAGGAAATCCCGTTTCCCTATGTGCTCGACGGGGAAGCAGGCGCGGCGATGGTCGGCATCGCACCGCAGGAAATCGCCAAGTACTTCCCCTCCACCGACCTTTCGCTGATCGGCGACGAACTGGCTGACGGGATCGAGTTCGACGAAGATGCCGATATGCCGCTGTCGCTGTTCGACGGCCTGCGCACCGACTATTCGCTGGCGCGGCTGGCGCACTACACCGGTACCAAGGTCGAGGACTTTCAGGACTTCATCCTGTTTACGAACTATCACCGCTATGTCGATGAATTCGTGAACTGGGGCGCGCAGCAGATTTGCGCCAAGGACAATGGCGGCGGCTATCATGCGCTGACCGGAGCGGGTGGGCTCGACATCCGTGAATGCGTCGACAATGCGCATGAACAGCTTTCCGACACCGCCTGGCGCAAGCACCAGATGCCCGCCTATCACCTGATCCGGGAGGACGGCCGGGGTATCACGCTGGTCAACATCGGGGTCGGCCCTTCCAACGCCAAAACGATCTGCGATCACCTTGCCGTGCTGCGCCCGCACGCATGGCTGATGATCGGCCACTGCGGCGGTCTGCGTTCAAGCCAGAAGATCGGCGATTTCGTTCTCGCTCACGCTTACCTGCGCGATGATCACGTGCTCGACAACGTCCTCCCGCCAGAGGTTCCGATCCCGCCGATTGCCGAAGTGCAGCAGGCTTTGGCCGGAGCGGCAGAGGAAGTCTCGGGCGTTCAGGGTGCAAACCTGAAACAGCGGATGCGCACAGGCACCGTCGTCACCACCGATGATCGGAACTGGGAGCTGCTCTATTCGAGCTCGGCCAAACGGTTCTCGCAAAGCCGCGCCATCGCGATCGAAATGGAAAGCGCCACCATCGCCACGCAAGGGTATCGTTTCCGCGTGCCCTACGGCACGCTGCTCTGCGTCTCAGACAAGCCATTGCACGGCGAAATCAAGCTCCCGGGTCAGGCCAACAAGTTCTACGAGGAAGCAATCGCCGCCCACCTCCAGATCGGCCTCGAAGCGGTCAAGCGCCTGCGCGACGAAGGCGACCGCCTGCACTCGCGCAAACTGCGCGCCTTCAACGAACCGCCGTTCAGGTAAGCCATGACCAATCGTTCCCGCTCGATCGCAGGCCGTGTCGCCATCGTCACCGGGGCCGCCAGCGGCATGGGCCGCGCAACCGCGAAACTGTTTGCGAGCGAAGGCGCGAAAGTGGCGGTGACCGATCTCGACCTCGCCGCTTGTGAAGAAGTCGCAGCGGAATGTGGCGGCAATGCCCGCGCCTATGCTCTCGACGTGTCGGACAAGGATGCGATTGCGCGGGTCGTGGCTCAGATTGCCGAGGATTTCGGCGGCATCGATATCCTCATCAACAATGCCGGTATCTCGCGCCACGGGGCGCTGGACGCCGGGGATGAATACGAAGCGATCTGGCACAGCGCCATTGCGGTGATGCTGACCGCCCATCAACGCATGGTGCGCACCGCCCTGCCCCATCTTCGCAAGAGCGACGCTGCACGGATCGTCAATATCGCCAGCACCGAAGGCCTCGGCGCGACGCCCGGCCTCACGCCCTATGTCGCGGCCAAGACCGGGGTGACGGGCCTCACGCGCGGCCTCGCGGTCGATCTCGGTCCGGAAGGCATCACGGTCAACTGCATCTGCCCCGGCCCGATCAACACCGGCATGACCGCGCCCATCCCTGACGAGCACAAGACAATCTATGCCAAGCGCCGCACGGCATTGCGCCGTTATGGCGAACCGGAAGAAGTCGCGCACATGACGCTGTCGCTGGTGCTCCCGGCGGCAAGTTACATCACGGGAGCAGTCATCCCGGTGGATGGCGGGCTGATGGTGCGCAACGCCTGAGGCGCCTTAGCCGCGCCCTTTGGTCTTGGTCTTTCCGTCCTTCGCATTCGCCTCGATAAAGGCGATGATCTGTCCGGCGACATCTTTTCCGGTCGCGCTTTCGATGCCTTCGAGGCCGGGTGAGGAATTGACCTCCATGATCACGGGCCCGTGATTGGATCGCAGCATGTCCACGCCGCACACGTTCAGCCCCATGCGCTTGGCTGCACGCACGGCGGTGGAGCGTTCTTCGGGTGTGATCTTGATCACTTCCGCGCTTCCCCCGCGATGCAGGTTTGAACGGAAATCGTCAGCCGCCCCGGTGCGCTTCATCGCGGCGACGACCTTGCCCCCGACCACGAGAGCGCGAATGTCCGTCCCGCCCGCTTCCTTGATGAATTCCTGCACAAGAATGTTGACGTTGGCGCCGCGAAACGCCTCGATCACCGATTTTGCGCTGCTCATCGTCTCGGCTAGAACCACACCGATGCCCTGCGTGCCTTCCAGCAGCTTGATCACCACCGGCGGGCCGTTGACGGCGCGGATGATCTCTTCCGCCTGCTTGGGATCATTGGCATAGGCGGTGAGCGGCAGGCCGAGCCCGTGCTTGGCCAGGATCTGGAGCGAACGCAGCTTGTCGCGGCTGCGGCCGATGGCGACGCTTTCGTTGAGCGGCCAGCACCCGCTCATTTCGAACTGGCGCAGCACCGCGAGGCCGTATTGCGTGATCGACGCACCGATGCGCGGGATGACGGCATCGTATTTCGGCAGCGTTTCACCATTGTAGGTCAGCGTCGGGCGATGACTGGCGATATTCACCGCACAGCGCGTGGTGTTGAGGATGTCGAGTTGATGCCCCCGCACCTCGGCCGCCTCTTTGAGACGCTGGTGCGAATACAGGTTTGCATTACGGGCCAGCATGGCGATTTTCATGTGCGAGGCGGTCCTAAGGAAGGGCTGACGGGAAATCCGATTCGGCCCAATGCGGAGATTGAAGCCACGAATGGCCGCTATCTACGACAAATCTGCGACGCAAGGCAGTCCTTCCGATCAACATCGGAAATTTCATGTCGGAGCGGTCGGCGAGGCTCAGTTCCGCTCTGAAGGTGACGCTGCCGATCCGCAGCGGCGTCTTGATGACAAATCGGGTCTGGGTTTCGCCATTGGAGCTGGTGATGCCGCGCCGGTCGACCTGCACCGCCTCGCCCTCATGGGCGATATCGTCCCAATCGACCGCGAAACGGACGAACGGCTTTCCATCGCGCTCGAACTGGTCGAGCACGCGGGCGTGCAGCGATGATGTGCGCGCGCCAGTGTCGATCTTGGCCGGGATGCCGGAAAGCGCAATGCCCGGCAGATCGACCAGCTCGCGCCAGCCCACCACCGGCAGGGGTTCGGGTTTGACGATCAAGGCAGAATGGCCATCCCGTCGCCGCCATCACCAACCTTGAGGCGGCGCAGCACCGTGCCGCTGGCGTAATCAACCTCGGCCACCGTATCGCTGGCGGTTTCGGCGACGTAGATCCGCTCGCCATCGTCGGACCACAGGATGGTGACCTGAAAGCGCTCTTCGGCTTCCTCGGGTGAGGACACGGCGATCGAGCGGATGACCTCTGCGGTTTCGAGGTCGATGACCGAAAGGCCCCCGTCCTGAAGATCGGACGTCACCGCCACATCACCCTGTGGCCTGATGGCAAGTCGCAATGGGAACTGCCCGGTTGCGACCGTGGAGCGCACTTCCATCGTCTCCGGATCAAGCTCGTAAGCCTCATCCGAGCCACGCGCCGAGACCCAAAGCGCCTTTCCATCCGGGGATAGCGCGATGCCTTCCGGCTCTTCCCCAACCGTGACGGAAATCGGCGCAATCCGGGCTTTCAGCGCCACGCGCGTCACCGTCTTAGATCCGAGATCAGTGGTCCACGCCGTATTGCCGTCAGGAGAAACGACTAGCATGTGGCTGCCTTGCTTGCCGGTCGAGTATTCAAACCTGTCTGCCGAGCCGAGCGGGTCGCGTATCCAGAATACCGATTGGCGGCCCTCTGCGGTGGAATACAGATCGCCGTTCTGATGCCACACGATACCGTGCGGACGCGCATTTTCGCGCAGGTCGATGCTGGTCACACGCTCAAGCGTCGAGGTGAGGAACACATCAACCGTCGTCCCGCCATAACAGGCGAGCGCAACGTGCTTTCCATCCGGCGAAGTCGCCAGTTCGTGCGGGTTGGTGCAGCTGTCGAGCCGCAGCACCTCTTGGCCCGTCTCCAGATCGATCTTGGACAGCGTGTTGCCGAACTTGTTGGCGACGAACAGCGTCGGGCGCTCTGCGGCGGCCGCTCCGGTGCTTGTCGCACCCTCACCCGGCGCACAAGCGCCGAGCGAGAGAGCGATCAAAGCTGCGGCAGTACGGACAATTACCATCCGGCGGTCTGGCCCTTGTTCTGCTCTTCCAGCCAAGCCATCAGCGGAGCGAAATACTCCACCATCGCCGTGCCGTTCATCTGGCGTTCGCCGGTGAAGGCCTCGAGCGCGTCAGGCCACGGCACGCTGGCGCCGAGTTCGAGCATGGCGTTGAGGTTCTTGCCCACTTCCTCGTTGCCGTAGAACGAGCAGCGGTGCAGCGGCCCTTCCCAACCGGCCTGATCGCATGCTGCCTTGTAGAACTGGAACTGCAACAGCCGCGCAAGGAAATAGCGGGTGTAGCTGACATTACCCGGCACGTGATACTTCGCGCCCGGATCAAAGCCGTCTGCGGGCCGCTCCACCGGGGGAACAATGCCCTGATACTCGCGGCGGATATCGGTCCATGCCTTGTTGTAATCTTCCGGCGCGACGCTGCCGTCGAACAGGCTCCAGCGGTAACGGTCGATCAGCAGGCCGAACGGCAGGAACGCAACCTTGTCCATCGCCTGACGCAGCAGCAGGCCGATGTCCTTGTCGGCACTCGGCACCTGCTCGGGCTTGAGCATGTCGATCTGCACCAGATATTCCGGCGTGATCGACAGCGCGATCATGTCGCCGATCGCCTCATGGAAGCCATCATTTGCGCCGGTGAGATAGAGGAAGTCCTGCTTGTTATAGGCACGCTGGTAGTAGTTGTGGCCAAGCTCGTGGTGGATGGTGATGAAGTCGTCCGCGTTCTGCTTGATGCACATCTTGATCCGCAGATCATCGACATTGTCGAGGTTCCACGCGGACGCATGGCACACCACTTCGCGGTCAGCCGGCTTCACGAACTGGCTGCGCTCCCAGAATGTCTCCGGCAGTGGCTCGAAACCCAGCGAGGAGAAGAACTGTTCGCCCACACGGGTCATTTCGACAGCGTCGAGGTCTTTCTCGACGATCAGGTCAGTCAGGTCATAGCCGATGTCCCCTGCCCCTTCGGGCGCGACCAGCGGGTAGATGTTGCCCCATTCCTGCGCCCACATATTGCCGAGCAGGTCAGCACGGATCGGGCCGGTGGCGGGCTGCACTTCATCGCCGTAATGTTCGTTCAGCTTGCGACGGACATAGGTGTGGAGCGCGACGTATAGCGGCTTCACTTCCTGCCACATCCGCTCCGTCTCGGCTGCGAATTCATCGGGGCTCATGTCGTATCCCGAACGCCACATCGCGCCGAGATCATCAAAGCCCAGCTCCTTCGCGCCTTCGTTGGCGAGCGAGACGTACTGCTGATATTCGCCCAGCATCGGACCGCCGACGTTGTCGTGCCAGCTGGCCCACATTTCGGCGAGTTCTTCGGGCGTCCTCTCAAGGTTGCCCATCTCCGCCTCGATATCGGAACCGTTGATCGGCTGCCCGTTCAGCGTGCCCTTGCCCGCGCCATATTGCGCGCCCATCGAAGTGGTGATGCCGGCCAGTTCCTCGGCTGCCCCGTCGCGGCTCGGCGCGGGGAGCGAGATCGCATAGCGCAGCATTCCCAACTTGCGCTCGACTTCGGGATCGAGCCCGTCCACCTGCGCGTACTTGGCGGCTTCATTGGCGAAATTGACGCTCATCACGCTCAGTTCCGCGCCATATTGCGCCGCGAGCGTGTTGGAATCGTGATTGATGTAGGTCGCGTTGATCCATTCGATCCGCGCCGCCGGTTCGGCAAAGGCACGGTATTCCTTCTCTACCATCTCGACGAATTGCTTCGCGCCTTCCGGGGTCAGCGGGAATTGCGTGGCGCTTTCCTCGGCCGTTTCGGCATGTGCTTCGGCCAGCACGGGCGCGGACGTCGCGGCCAGCGCCATGGCCAGCGCGGCAGCCGAAGCCTTGAGCGAAAGATGCGTGAATTTCATGGGAGGCGATCCTCTTGTCTTGTGTCTTGCAATGGTGGCGAGTTTGGACGCGTGCGCGCCGGTAATCAAGCACTCAGAAAGCGTACGATCGCTTCGCCCAGATCGGGCTTGGTAACGCTGTTGAGGTGATTGCCGGGAACCTCGAAATAGGTCGCATCGGGCAATATCGCTGCGAGTTCTTCGGCAGAGCCGTTGTCCTGATCCTGGTCCCCGCAAATCACGCCAGTGGGCATGGTGATGTTGGCGAGGCGGGCGAGGTCGAAATCGTCCATCGCATCCAGCAGCAACCGCGCTGCCACCCGGTCCACCCCCTGCGATTTGAGGAAGGTGCGCGCGACATAGGCGGGATCGCCCGGCTTGATCGTGTCGAATTCGTCGATCACCCGCTTGAAATGCGCGGCGCGGCGTTCCCATTCGGCGAGGCCTGCCACGCCCATGCCGCAGATCGCGAGGCGGCGGGGCTCCAGAATGCCGTGCCCGACTGCGTGGATCGCCGTGCGAGCCCCCAGAGAGAAGCCGACCAGATCGAACTCGCCCGCCTCAAGGCCCAGATGCTCCACCAGCGCCGCCGCGTCGCGCACCAGCACTCCGTTGGGATAGGCGGCAGGATCATGCGGCGCCTCGCTGTCGCCGTGAACGCGAAAATCGAGCATGATCGCTTCGAACCCGGCATCGGCAAGGCGCGTGTGATGACCCCACTTGATCCAGTTCATGAAGGCGCTGGAAAACAGCCCGTGCAGGAGGACCACCGGACGCCCCTCACCCGCACGGTGCACGGCAAGCCGGGTGCCGTCGAAACTTTCGAACGTTTGAGGCATCACCGCTTCTGAAGCCCTTTCTGCTCCATCCGCCATTTCGCCATTTCGATGCGGTCCTGTCCGAAGAACGGCTCGCCATCCAGCACCAGCGTCGGCACGCCCCAATGGCCTGCGGCTTCGAGTGCATTCTGGTTTTCGGCGATTTCTGCGTCGAGCGCCTCGGCATCGCTCGCAGCTTCCGCCTCAAGCTCGGCGAAATCGAGGCCTGCACGCGCCGTTGCCTGCGCCAGATGATCGCCTTCGTGCCAGTCATCGACCGTGCCTGACCAGATCACTTTCGACACCTCATCGGCAAAGGCCAGCCCCTTGCCCCGGCGCGTCGCCGCCTGACCCATGCGGCACAGCCGATGGATATGCGGCTGCTCTGCCGCGATCTCGCGCGTGGCAAGGTTCTGCACCACCGGATCGGGGCGCGGCCAGCGATAGGGAATGCCCAGCATCTGCGCGCTGCGAGCCGAGTCGATGAAGATGTACCGCCCGACGTTGGGATTGCCGGTGAACAGAATCCCCGGATCGCGGATCGCGATCGGCAGCACCGTGCGGAGCGTGATGTCGAGATCATATTCCTGCGTCAGGGCGCGATACCGGCCCACGGCGAGGTAGGAATAGGGCGAGCGAAAGCTGAAGAACAGGTCGGCGCGAATTGTCATGCGGCCTACGCTAGCCGCCAAATCGCCGCCCCGCCAGTCTCTGCTTGATGATAATAAGCCTACTTATTATAACTACGCTCATGCCGACCAGACTGCTCTATCGCATGGCTGACAATTCGCACCAGTTGCGTCTGCTCTTCAATGAGCGCGTCCGGGGGCTTGGGCTGACAGCGGCGCAGGCGCGCCTTTTGCTCTCGCTCCAGCGTAATCCGGGAAAGAATCAGGTCTTTTATGCGGAGCGGCTGGAAATCGAACCGATCACGCTGACCCGGATAGCCGATCGAATGGAGGAATCCGGCTGGATCGAACGCCGGGCGGATCCTTCGGATCGACGGGCACGCATCCTGCACCTCACCGCGAAAAGCCGGGGCATCGTCACACAGCTTCAGGCGATCATCGACGGAATTTCCGAAGCCACATTGAAAGGCCTGACACCGATGGAGCGGGAAACCCTTTCGGGATTGCTGGAACGGATCGAAACAAACCTGGACAACGCACGCGAACCGGAGATTCTCCATGGCTGAAGCAGATCCCGCCATCACATCCGGCGCGGTGCAGACCACCTCTGAAAAGCCGAAGCGCAAATGGCCGCGCATCGCGCTCATGCTGATCGTGCCGCTCGCGCTTGTCGGCGGGAGCCTTGCCTATTGGCAGAGCCTTCAGGGCAAGGTCTCGACCGACAACGCCTATGTCCAGCAGGATATGGTCTCGATCAGCGCCGAGGTCGGCGGAAAGATCGTCGAAGTGCTGGTGGCAGAAGGCGACATGGTCGCTGCGGGCGATCTGCTGTTCCGGATCGACCCGGAGCCGTTCCGCCTCCAGATCGCCGAAGCCGATGCCGCAATCGCGAGCGCACAGGCCAATGTAATCGCGCTTAGCAATTCGCCCGATCTCGCCGGAGTCGATATTGCCGCCGCGAAGGAAGATATCGCCTTTGCTCAAGCGCGGTTCGACCGGGTGAAGGCCATCTGGGAACGCGGATTTTCCACCAAGGAGAATTACGACGCCGCCGAACACGCGCTGCAACAGGCGCGCGAAAGCCTGCGGCAGGCCGAAGCCCGCCAGCAAGAAGCACGCGCCCGGCTTGCCACCGGGCCTGCCGTTCCTGGAAAGAACCCGCAGGTCGCCGTGGCCGAGGCCCAGCGCGCCAATGCGGAGCTTTCACTGGCTCGCACCGAAGTGCGCGCGCCTGCGCCGGGCCGGATTGCTCAGGCCGATCGGCTCCAACTGGGTCAGCAGGTCGTCCCGAACCTGCCCGTGCTGACGCTGGTGCAGGGCCGCACCGCCTATGTCGAGGCCAATTTCAAGGAAACCGATCTTGCCGACATGGCAGTTGGCCAAAGTGCGGAAATCCGTTTCGACGCCTATCCCGAGCTCATCCTGAAAGGTCATGTTGCGTCCATCGGGGCCGGAACAGGGGCCGAATTCTCGGTCCTTCCCGCACAGAATGCGACCGGGAACTGGGTCAAGGTGACGCAGCGCGTACCCGTGCGGATCGCGATTGACGAAAACAGCCCGCGTGAGCTGATCGCCGGGCTTTCGAGCCATGTAACGGTGTACACCGAAGAGCCCACAGGCAACTGACATGGCGAGCACCGCTGCCCCCGCCTCTGCCGCCGGCGGCGGCGCAGATACGGGAGCCGGATCGGCTAACCCACATGACGAAGCGGTTCTGCACAGCTCGAACTACGGGCTGTTGATCTTCGGGATCATGCTGGCATCACTGCTACAGATCCTCGACACCACCATCGCGAATGTCGCCATCCCGCATATGCAAAGCTCGCTCGGCACGACGGTCGATGGCGTCACCTGGGTTCTCACCAGCTATATCATCGCCTCTGCGGTCGCGCTGCCGATCACCGGTTGGCTGGCGGACAGGGTGGGCGCGCGGCAGCTCTTCATCGGCTCTGTCGTGTGCTTCATCCTGTTTTCAATGCTGTGCGGCCTCTCGCAGAACCTTGAAGAAATGGTCCTGTTCCGCGCCTGTCAGGGTGTCGCAGGGGCGTTTATCATGCCGCTCAGCCAGTCCTTTATGCTCGACACCACCAAACCGAGCCGCCATCCGCAGATCATGGCGCTATGGGGTGTGGGCGTGGTGCTTGGTCCGATCCTTGGCCCCTTGATCGGCGGCTGGCTGACCGAAAGCGCGAACTGGCGCTGGGTGTTCTATGTGAATCTGCCCGCCGGCCTTGTCACACTGGCCATCCTGATCACCTGCCTACCGCAACGAGCAGCACGCAGGCGCAGGTTCGACATGCTGGGCTTTCTTCTGCTGGGAATTGCGCTCGCCTCATTTCAATTGTTGCTCGACAGGGGCAACCAGCAGGACTGGTTCGATTCGCTGGAGATATGGGTCTACGCGCTTCTGACCGGTTCGGCGGCGTGGATGGCGATCGTCCATTTCTCGACTGCTTCCAACCCGCTGTTCGAACGCGAATTGCTGACTGATCGCAATTTTGCTCTCTCGGCAACGTTCATGGCGGTCATGGGGGTGATCGTCTTTGCCCCAATGGCGCTGCTCCCTACGATGCTCCAGAATTTGTTCGGATATGACGTGATTGATACCGGCATGGTCCTCGCGCCGCGTGGTTTCGGAGTGTTGTTCAGCATGCAGATTTCCAGCGTGCTCCTGCGCCGAGGGTTCGATCCGCGTCCTCTGGTTTCCGCAGGATTCCTGCTTTGCGCCGCGGCGCTGTATCTGATGGCGCACTGGTCGCTGGAAATTGACCAGTTTCAACTGATCGCCACCGGAGTTTTCCTGGGAACAGGCATGGGGCTGGTGATCGTGCCTTTGCAGGTCACCGCCTTTGCAACGCTCCACCCGCGCCTCAGGACAGATGGGTCGAGCATCATGAACCTGACCCGCTCGCTTGGCGCTTCGACGGGGATTTCGCTGATGGCGGTCTTGCTGGCGCGAAACATCCAGACCGGCCACGAAGAGCTTGGCAGCCACCTGACTTCGGCAACCGGCACGCTGATCGATTTTTCGACCACCGACCGTTTCCAGAGCTATGGGGAAGCCGCGCTGACAGTGCTGGATGCCGAGGTCAATCGGCAGGCCGCGATGGTCGCCTATGTCAACGACTTCTACCTGATCATGTGGATGGCGCTGTTCATTGCCCCATTTGCCTTCCTAATGCGCAAGATCGATACGCGTCAGGCTGGCGCGTAAAGCGCTGTCAGTTATCGCCGGGCAGCGAAAGGGAAACGCTGCGCGGTCATCGGAAGAAGCACTGCGTTCCGGCGTAGAGCATCGACACCTTGCCGTCTTCGAAGAACCCGAAAGCGCCTTCCTCTCTCAGCGCGAATTCCTCACCCAAGGTGCTGCCTTCGATCATTGTGAAACCGGGCATCGCCTCGACCTCAGATTTCGCGGTGCCGATACCGATCGCATCGCTGAAGACGATGGCGGCGGTTCCCCCGGTCCAATTCCATCCAACGAGGCTGCCGTTCTGGAAATTGACGGTCAGTCCGCCGGGGTAGCTGGCGAATTCCATCGGGCCCGCCCCGCATTCGGGCATGGCGCCAGTGTCGCCGGGTTTGCCTAGCGTGCGCGCGAGCGCGGCTTCGACTTCGGTTTGTCCGGCGGCGAAATAGAATGCCTCCACTCCCGCCGTCAGTCCGTCGACGCGGACTGTGACGAGATCGGCATCGATCTCGACGGGAACGGGTTCGGGCGGTGCGGGGGTTTGCGCGGAATCGCAGGCGGCGAGCGTGAGAACCGCAAAGCCAAGCCATACTCCGCGCATGCCTATCAACCCTTCTTCAGATGCCGCCGGCCGAGCAGTTCAGCGATCTGAACCGCGTTCAATGCCGCGCCCTTGCGCAGATTGTCGGAGACGCACCACAACGAAATCCCGTTCTCCACCGTCGGATCATCGCGCACACGACTGATGAAGGTCGCGCTGTCACCGGCGCATTCGACCGGGGTGACGTATCCTTCGTCCTCGCGCTTGTCGATCAGCATGATGCCCGGCGCCTCGCGCAGGATCTCCTGTGCCTGCTCCGCGCTGAGCTCCTTTTCGAACTCGATATTGACCGATTCCGAATGGCCCACGAACACCGGAACGCGCACACAGGTGGCGTTGAGCTTGATCTTGGGATCGAGGATCTTCTTGGTTTCGACCACCATCTTCCATTCTTCCTTGGTCGAACCATCGTCGAGGAAGACGTCGATGTGCGGAATGACGTTGAAAGCGATCTGCTTGGTGAACTTGGCCGGTTCGACCGGATCGCCGACGAAGATCGCGCGGCTCTGTTCGAACAGCTCGTCCATGCCCGCCTTGCCTGCGCCGGACACCGATTGATAGGTCGAGACGACCACGCGCTTGATCGTCGCGGCATCGTGCAGCGGCTTCAGCGCCACGACCAGCTGCGCGGTCGAGCAGTTGGGGTTGGCGATGATGTTGCGCTTTTTATAGTCGTCGATCGCATCCGGGTTCACTTCCGGCACGATCAGCGGCACGTCGGGCTCCATGCGGTAAAGTGAGGAGTTGTCGATCACCACGCAGCCTGCTGCAGCCGCCTTGGGCGCGTAAATCTTCGTCGCTTCGCTACCGCAGGCGAACAGGGCAATGTCCCATCCGTTCCAGTCGAAATGCTCGATATTCTTGCATTTGAGCATCTTGCCGGTGTCGCCGAATTCGACCTCAGTACCCTGCGAACGCCCCGAGGCTACCGCTGCAACCTCGTCGCAGGGAAACTCGCGCTCGGCGAGGATTTGCATCATTTCACGTCCGACATTGCCCGTCGCACCGACGACTGCCACCCGGTAACCCAATTGCATTCTCCGCTAATTCGTTTGCGCAGCGCTCGCTGCCGTGTCTAGCTTGGCTTGGCAAGCGATAAGGTGACAAGATGGATACGCGGAACTGGCGCGCAAGGGCGAACTATTTTGAGTTTCAGGGGCACAGGATTGCCTTTTGGACCGAAGGCCCGCTGAACGCGCGCCCGCTGCTGCTGGTTCACGGCTTCCCGACCTGTTCGTGGGACTGGGTGCCGGTCTGGGAGACATTGACGGCAAAGCATCGAGTGATCGCCTGCGACATGCTGGGCTTTGGCCTGTCCGACAAGCCTCCCAAGGGATTCAATGGGTCGGGATATTCGATCCACCGTCAAACCGATCTGCAAGAAGCCCTGCTCGTGCATCTCGGGATTACCGGTTTCGACGCGCTGGTGCATGATTACGGCGTCTCCGTCGGGCAGGAACTGCTCGCCCGCGATATCGAGTCGACCCGGAACTGGTCGATCGGGCGCATGGTGTTTCTCAACGGTGGCATCTTCCCGGATCAGCACCGCCCGCGCCCGATGCAAAAGCTTGGCATTTCGCCCTTCGGGTTCCTTTTGGGACTGCTGATGAACCGCAAGGGTTTCGGCAAGAGCTTCTCGGAAGTGTTCGGCCCGGACACTCAGCCGACCGAGCAGGAGCTGGACGAATTCTGGGAATTCATCAGCCACAATGGCGGCAACCGCATCACGCACAAGCTGCTGCACTACATTGCAGACCGGGTCGAGCATAAGGCGCGCTGGGAAAGCGCTCTGGTCGCAGCGCAGAACATGGAGATGATCGGCCTCATCAACGGCGCGCTCGATCCGGTGTCGGGCAAGCACGCCTATGACAAATGGCGCGAAGTGGTGCCCCATGCGCGGCACCACCTGATCTCCGATGTCGGGCATTACCCCCAGGTCGAAGCACCCGAGGAAGTTGCACGTGTGGCGCTGGAATGGCTAGCCTAGATCAATCCGGCGGCGTCACCCCGTTCGCCTCGAGAAAGCGGAAAATCGAATTCCACATGTGCGGACTGATCTGCGGTCCGGCGACCCGGTGGGTATAGCCGGGGTACAGCATCATTTCGAAGGGAACGTTGTTTTCCTGCATGACGCTGATGATCTCGGTCGCGTTCTCGAACACCACATTGTCATCGGCCATCCCGTGGATCAGCAGCAAGGGATCGCTGATCTTCGTCGCATCGGGGATCGCGCTCGCGGCTTCATAGGCTTCAGGCACTTCGCGCGGGTCGCCCATGTAACGCTCGGTATAGTGCGTGTCGTACAGTTCCCACTTCGTCACCGGAGCGCCCGAAATACCAGCGGCATAAAGTCCCGGATCGGCCTCAAGCTGCTTCAGTGTCATGTATCCGCCATAGGACCAGCCATAGATCGCGATCTTATCCGGATCGACGTACCCGAGCGTCTTCAGATATTCCGCGCCGGCCTTCTGGTCGCGCACTTCCACCCCGCCCATCGCGCGGTAGATCGGCTGTTCGAAATCGACCCCGCGATTGGCGGTGCCGCGATTGTCGAGCACGAAATAGATATAGCCCCTGTCGACAATCGCCTGCGCCAAAGCGCCGTCCCAGCCCTTGTCCACAAGCTGCGGGCCGGGGCCGCCATAGTGGTAGAAGAACACCGGATATTGCTTACCCGGCTCCATGTCGGGCTTCATGATCATGTAGTGGAGCGGCGTGCCGTCCTCTGTCGGGATCGTGCCATATTCGGGCATGACATGGCTGAGAAGATACGGCGTGTAAGGGTGATCCTCGCTCAGCGCGTTTTCCTCCACCCATGCGAGCCGCTGACCCAGACGTCCGGCAAGATAGCTCTGCGGCGGCTGATCGGGGGCAGAACGGCTGACAAGCAGGAACTTGCCCGTCGGGTCCATCGTCGCGCTGTTTGTGTAGTCACGATCGGTCAGCAGTGTCGGACGCGTCTCTCCGTCAAGGAAGGTGCGATATATCTGCTGCGTCAGAACATCGGCGGTGCGCTGGAAGAACAATTCCTTGTTCTCCTCGCTGATGCCGACCAGCGAAGTGACCGGATCGGTGCCGGACGTAAGCGGTGTCCAATAGCTTCCGTCAAACCGGTAGAAATGGCCGAACCCGTCGCGTTCCGACCACCACAGCAGGCTGCCATCCTTCAGGAAGCGATAATTGTCCGAAAGGTTGATCCAGTAATCGGGCCGCGCAGCCTTTTCGGTGAACCAGATTTCGCTCTTCCCTGTCGAGGGATCGACCTTGAGCATATCGAGCACGGTCTGTTCGCGGTTCTGGCGCTGGACATAAAGGAAATCGTCCGGCCCCCAATCGACGCGTCCGACGTAAATGTCGGTGTCCTCGCCCAGATCGACCTTCACCCGGTTGCCGCCGTCCGGGTCCATGATGAACAGTTCGACAATCGCATTGTCGCTGCCCGCCACGGGATAGCGTTGATCGAAAGTGGTCGTGCCAGTCGCGCCGATGGCCGCGCGGGTGACGATGCCGACGGGGCTTTCATCGGTGCGCTGCACCGCGATGCGCGTGTCGTTGCCGTTCCACCAATATCCGGTGAGGCGGCTCATTTCCTCCTGCGCGACAAATTCGGCCTCGCCCCAGCGGATCGTGTCGCCTTCCTTGGGCGTGATCGGCGCCGCGTCCTCGCCCACCTTGCCAACCCACAACTGGCGATCGCGCACGAAAGAGACATAGCCCGCGCGCGGCGAGAGCGAGGGGTTGAGTTCGCTTTCCTCGGTGTCGGTCAGGCGCTGCACGCTGCCGTCCAGCTTCGCGAAGTAGAGATCACCGTCGAGCGGCACCAGAACGCCGGAACCGTCGCTCGCCCATTGATAGGTGATGATGCCCGTCAGCCCGCCGACACGCGCACGCTCGCGCTGCATCTTTTCATCTTCGGACAGTTCGCGGCCCGTCCCCAGCGCCTCTGAATCGACCAGCATCCGCCATTCCGAGGTAGCCAGGTCGAACCCCCACAGATCATAGCGGCGCGCATCATCCTCACGATTCTTCAGCAGCGTCAGATAGCGGCCATCAGGAGAGAATTTCGCCTGACGCGGCGCAGGGCCATTGAGCGAAGGCGAGGCAAAGACGCGCTCGAAGGTGAGTTCTGGTTCGCTGGTCACGGCCTGGTCCTCGGCAAGAGCAGGGCTCGCGAGCAGGATGGCGGCGGCGAATAACGGAAATCGCATGTCAAGGACGGCCCCTTCAACTCGAATAGATTGACCCGCCTCCTTGCAATGACGCGGTGGCTTGGCAAGGGGGCGCATCAATTCCCTCGTGGTCAACACCTCTTGATCATCGGCTGAGATCATGCTGTATTATACAAATAATACAGCATTGGAGAGCCAGATGTTCCGCAATCTCGTCGCAAAGGCTTGGGCCGTGCTCCTGACGTGCTCCGCGCTTCCGGCTTTGGCCCAGTCAGGCGAAGCGATTGAGAAAGTCGATCCGTTCGTCGCGGCAATCGGGGACCATGTTCTTGAGATCGAGCGTAATGAGGCTGGCGAAATGGCCGGCCCGGGCTGGGACGTGTTGAGGGAACGTGCCGAGGAGGCGCAGTTCTTCCTGATCGGCGAAACCCACGCCACAGCAGACATCGCGCTGGTATCAGCAGCCATTCACCGTGCGCTCGCCCCCAAAGGCTATGAACATCTCGTGGTGGAGATCGGCCCGTGGTCAACCCGATTTACCGAACAACTGGTTCGCTCCGGTGAAACGACCCTCGCCGACTACATCGCCACACCCGGCAAGCAATTCACCCTGCCCTTCCTCAGCTGGACCGAGGAGATCGCCCTCATCAATCAGGCAATCGCCCTTTCTCCGCACGAAAGTCACGTTCTGTGGGGAGTTGACCAGGAATTTGTGGCAGGCGGTCCGGTGCTCGCCCCGCTTCTCACTCAATTTGCGCAAACCGACACTCAGGTCGCGGCTGCCGAAGCCTTTGCGAAAGGAAGCGCGACAAACTTCGCCTATCTGGGAGCCGCTCCGCAGGAAGAAATTGACGCGCTGGTCGCAGCCTTTGCTGATGGACCGCAGGAGGCCCGCGCGCTGGTCGATGCGATCGCACTATCCCACCGTGTCTATGGTCCATTCGTTCGCGGGTCAGGCCCGATCTACCCCGCCAATCTTGAGCGCGAAAACTATATGAAGCGCAATTTCATCGCCCACTTCAGCGAAGCCGAAGCGCGGCTGGGCTATCCCCCAAAGGCAATGTTCAAGTTCGGCGGATATCACATGGAGCGCGGCCTGAGCGGAACCAATGTGCCCAGTTTCGGCAATTTCATGATGGAATGGGGCCGTGCGCGTGATTTTGCCACAGTGCATGTGATGATCGACTGTCTGAGCGGTGAGGCCTGGGCGATCCAGCGCAATGCTCCGCAGCCATGCTCGCCCTATAATTTGCCCGAGGATTCGCCAATTCTTGCCGCGCTTGATGGCCGCGACAGCGGGCTGATCGATCTCACCGCGCTGCGTCCGCTGCTGCGCTCAGACACGCCGGTGGATGCAAGGACGCGCGATCTGATCTTGTCGTATGACTATTATCTGGGCCTGCGCGACACAAAGGCGGGTACGCCCGCTGCCGATCTCACTTTCCCGCCGCAATAGGCTAGGCTCAGGGCATACCAAACGAAAAAGGGCGGCCCAAAAGAGCCGCCCTTTCCTGATTTGCTGTTGCGGGTGCTTACGCCTTGGGGGCGTTGACCTTGCGTTCCGCGATACGGGCGCGCTTGCCGGTGCGGCCGCGCAGATAGTAGAGCTTCGCACGACGCACGACACCGCGACGCACCACGGTGATGCTGTCGACGATCGGCGAATACAGCGGGAACACGCGTTCCACGCCTTCGCCAAAGCTCATTTTGCGAACGGTGAAGTTGCTGTTGATGCTGCGGTTCGACCGCGCGATCACGACGCCTTCAAAGTTCTGGATACGCTCACGCGTACCTTCGATAACCTTCACACCCACACGGACGGTATCGCCTGCGCGGAATTCGGGGATGTCCTTGGAAGCCTTGGCGATTTCCTCGGCTTCGATCTGCTGGATCAGGTTCACTGGTCCGTTTCCTTGTCTTTTCGCCGCGCGCCAGAGGCAGACTGGTCCCGAACGCCCTCATGACGTTCCCAAAGGTCCGGCCTGCGTAACCGTGTAATCTCTTCGCTTTTCGACTTTCGCCAAGCAGCGATTTTCGCATGATCCCCCGATCGCAGCACTTCGGGGATCGTGCGCCCTTCCCATTCCTGAGGTCGGGTATATTGCGGGTATTCGAGCAATCCGTCTTCGAAGGATTCCTCTGTCCCGCTAGAAGCCGCGCCCATTACGCCGGGAAGCAGCCGAATGCAAGCATCAAGTATGGCAATCGCCGCCGTCTCTCCGCCAGACAGCACGATGTCGGCTAGGGAGACTTCCTCGATATCCGGCCGCGCTTCGAACAGGCGCTCGTCAAACCCTTCGAACCGGCCACAGATGATGGTGACGCCGGAGCCGGATGCGATCTCGCGGATGCGTTCCTGCGTGATCGGTTTCCCGCGCGGGGTCATGGCCAGGATCGGTCGGCCAGCGGGCACGCTGTCAAGCGCCGCCGCCATCACATCGCACTTGAGCACCATCCCCGCCCCGCCGCCTGCGGGCGTGTCGTCAACGGTCCGGTGCTTGTCCGTGGCAAAGTCACGCGGATTGACGGTCTCGCAAGACCAGTCCCCCCGCTCCAGCGCCTTGCCCGCGAGCGAAATGCCAAGCGGGCCGGGAAACATCTCCGGATACAGGGTGAGGATGGTGGCGGCGAAGGTCATGGGTTTAACTCAAAATCCCCGCTCGTCCTGAGCCTGTCGAAGGACTGTCTTTCTTCTCTGCACCGTCGCCAGAAGTGAAGTGCAATCCTTCGACAAGCTCAGGATGGGCGGGTGTGGGGTAGTGGCGAAGGTCATGGGTCGATCCATTCGCCGCGTTCAAGCACGAATGCAATGTGACGAAGGGTGAGACGCTCTTTATTGCTGGGATAGCTAAAGCGGCCCCGATACGGCCAACTGAGCAACTGCCAAATCAGCATAAATGGAAATAGGAGGGACGGGCCTTCCCTTAGTTCAATGAAGCGTGACCAAGGCCAATCCCACACACGCTCATCTAGCCGATCGCCAATTCGCTCAATGAATTCTATCGCGTCTTCCCCGACAATATCCAAATCGTCAATCGAGTCATCAAGACTCGCGTTGGGTATACCATGCCACTCTCGAGCTATCCAAAGGACGTAGGCCTCAGTTCCTTCGCTCGTAGATGGCGGCTCACTCGCTCTTGCGAACAACGCCATCTTTGGGCCTCATATCAACACTCAACTCAAACACATCGGGCCGCGAATAGTGGCCGTCGGTGTCGAGGGTCGCCAGCCCTTGTCCGATTTCGCTCAAGTCCAGTATGGCGTGCAGGATTTCCTCGCCCTCACCAGCCTGCGCCAGCACCCGCGCATTGGGGGCGATGATCATGGAGCCGCCCTTGTTCAGGACGTCGCTTTCGATGGCATTGAACAATTCCTCGGCCTCCGCCGAACCTCCGACATTCGCCAGCCCCTCGAACAAGTCATCGCGCTTCTGCACCAGCCCCGCAGCCAGCACAAAGCATCTCCCCTCCATCGCATAGTGCCGCGAGGCCAGCGCATATTCCTCGCGCACCGTGGGCCACGCCGCCACATGCACCGCCTCGCCGAGATTGTGCATCGCCGCGCGGGCCAAGGGCATCCAATGCTCCCAGCAGATGAGATTGCCCGCCCGGCCCCATTCGGCCTCGTGCACGCCCAAGGTCGAGCCATCGCCGCGCATCCAGATCAGGCGTTCACCATGCGTCGGCACCAGCTTGCGGTGGTCGAGCGGAACCTCGCCGGGGCGAAACAGCAGCTGGTTGTTGTAAAGGCTCTGCCGCACGCGTTCATGCGCGCCGATGCTCACACACGCGCCGGTTTCGTCACACAGCTCCTGCAAGGGGAGCAGCCGTTCGTCATTGGCGACAATCGCCTGTTCGAGCATGATCGCGTGGAGCGCCTTCGTCCCCGGATGATCCCACAGGGCCGCACCGGGCGCTTCGTCGAGCCACAGCGGATAGCCGCCCAGAAACGTCTCGCCAAAGGCGACGAACCGCGCCCCGCCCGCAATCGCCTCCCGCGCGAGCCGCACGGCCTTGTCGATCCCACCCGCGAAATCGAGCGGCACGGGCGCCGCCTGACAAATCGCGACAGGCAGGGTGGTCATTCAAACGTCTCCAGATCGAACTGCGTCAGCCTGTCGAGCCGCCGCGTCGCGAACAGCGCGGCCGGCCAGCACAGGGCACCCATGAACAACAATCCGCCCAGCATTGCCGCCACAAGCGGGATGATCTCGCTCCCACCCGCCTCGACCAGGCTGATGAGCAATCCGGGAATGATCAGCCCGCCCGGCCCCAAAAGGCTGGCGGCCAATATCCGCCTCGACTGGGACACGCTGGGCATGACGAGTTTGACGAACAGCACCGCCCCCATCGTCAGAAGGCCCAGAATGATGATGAGGAAGGGAAAACTGAGGAAAGCGACCATGATTGCCCCTTAAACTCGCCGATCAGCCCCCGCAACCGCCACAGCCGCCCCCGCAGCCACCGCCGCCGTCGCCGTCTCCGCCATCGCCGCTGTATCCGGCATCGCCGCTGCCCGTCTGCCGCGCGGCGTGCACCGGCTCCCACGGGGTGCCGACCAGCACGCCGGTGCCGAAAATCGCCACGGCATAGCCCGCTTCATTGGCTTGCGGGGCGCGTTTCATGCGGCTGCCCTGATCCTCGACCTCGCGCAGCAGTTCGTTCCCGGCCATGGTCCGCGGGTTGGTCTTGAAGAAGCGGATCGCCGCGAACACAGCCGTGACCGTCATCAGCGCGACCAGAAAGCCTGTCGGCTCTCCCGCCTCCGCGCCCGCCTGTTGACGGTAAAGCCCGATCAACAGCAGCGCGAGGTACGGCAGGATCGACAGGAACCCCAGCTTGCGCCGCTCACCTGCATCCAGCATCAGCCCGCGTCGGATCAGCCGCGCCTCGACCCGCTTGGCATGGGTTTCGAGCGACTTTCGTGCCTCGGACAATTTGAAATCACCGACCTTGGCCAGCACCGCACGCTCAGCGTCACCCGCATCGAAGCCCGTTCGCCCGACGCGCAGTCTACCCTTGCCCGCATCGACCAGACCCCCACGCGTGAACAGATCGGCAAGGATCGCATCGGTGTGGCGTTCCTGCCCGCCGGACAGCACCGCGACTTCCTCGAGATCCTCGACGCTGCCCTTGCGCCCCGGCTCGCGCAGGTTCGCAGGAATCCACAGTCCGAGGAACACGCAGGTGACGAGCATCACGGCGTAGAAGGCCAGAAAATCCGGCCCCGTCCAGGACGCAAAAATCTCCATCAGATCATCACTCCAACCAGCACGGCAATGACAATGCCGAGCGCAACCCAACCGGCGGAACCAATGATCGCGACCCGCCTGTCGAGGATCATAACATCCTGAGGGTTAACGCGAAGTCCCTTTGGATCGACGCCAAACCGGCGCGCTGCGTCGGGCCAGATGTCGGGCGGTGGCGGTTCGTCAAAGGCGACTTCATAGTAATTGAGCGTGGCGGCGTATTGATCGTAATACCGGTCGCGCTCCACCTGTCCCCCGGCGGTGGGGCCGTGATGCAGATCGGCCCCCAGCACTTCGGGGCAGAACACCTCCCAGTAATCGCGGCTGTAAGTCAAATGCAGGTGCCACACCTGATCCACTGCATCGCTGGGCGTGACTTCGTGCCCTGCGGTCCGGGCCAGATAGCAGAAACGCTTGTATTCGAGGATCACCCGCTGAGTGTGCGCCTCGCCCCAGCGGTTTTCGCGGGCTAGCCGCGCGGCGAATGACAGTGATGCCTCTGCCGGGCCGATTTCGTGGGCGGCAAGGCGCTGCCACAGGGCAGTGGTGAAAGCAGGCGCGCTCATGGCGCTATTGGTCGGCGAAATCCTCGGAAATCACAAGCCGGGTTTCATCCCATTCGATCACGGCCTGCTTCGTCATCGGCACCATGATCGTCTTCTGGCCCTTTTCAGGGGGCGGATCGAGCGTGACTTCGATGATGTCGGTCGCGCCGAAATTGTGCACGGCGCACACCGTGCCGAGCGCTTTGCCGGAATCAGTCACGGCAGAAAGGCCGATCAGGTCGGCGTGGTAATATTCGCCCTCTGCCAGTTCCGGCAGAGCTTCGCGCGTGACGGAAAGCACGGTGCCGCGCAGCTTCTCCGCTTCGCTGCGCCCTTGCACCTCGGCGAACCGGGCGATCGCCCCGCCTTTATTGTCGGGACGGATTTTCTTGAGCGTCAGCGCGCCGCCCGGAACATCGGCGTTGAAAGAAGAATGCTGGCGGAGGGCTTCGATACCCTCCCCCAGCAATTTCAGCCGCACTTCACCATGGATGCCATGCGCACCCGTGATTGCGGCGAGGGTAATGTCCGAAGCTTTTGTCACAGTTGCTCGTCCTGAGTCTGTTCAAAGGCGAGCCCGGCCAGTCCGTTCACCCAGTCGCAAACGCCGGGAGAACGGAAACCGGTTTGTTCGATCAGCCTTCGGCCTTTTCTTCGCCAGCTTCGTCAGCGGCGGGAGCTTCTTCGGCGGGAGCTTCTTCAGCCGGAGCTTCGGCAGCGGCCTTGGCTTCTTCTTCGGCAGCCTTTGCAGCTTCTTCGGCTTCAGCCAGCTTTGCAGCCTTTTCTTCAGCGCGTTCCTTGGCGTTTTCGCCCGGCTCGCCCTTCTTCGGGTTGTTGCGCGGTGCACGCTCGAGGATGCCGGCGGCATCGAGGAAGCGGAGCACGCGGTCGGTCGGCTTGGCGCCAACGCCGATCCAGTGACGGGCGCGGTCTTCGTCGAGCTTCACGCGCTCGGGATTATCCTTGGCGAGCAGCGGGTTGTAGGTGCCGATCTGCTCGAGATACTTGCCGTCACGCGGGGAACGGGTGTCCGAAACCACGATGCGGTAATACGGACGCTTCTTCGCACCGCCGCGCGAAAGCCGGATTGCAACTGCCATTGTTTAATACCTTTCGAGTTTAAATGTCTGAATTACTGTAAAATCTATTTCTTGCCCTTGGGCCCGCCAAGGCCCGGAAGTCCGGGAGGAAGTCCGCCGGGGCCACCGCCCATTCCGCCGAGGCCGGGAAGCCCGCCAGCACCAGGCATTCCGCCCATCGGGCCGCCCGCGCCACCACCGGCACCGAACATCGCGGCGAGGCCTTTCAGCCCGCCCATCTTCCTGAGCTGCTTCATCGCGCGGCCCATTTCCTGATGCATCTTGAGCAGCTTGTTCACCGTTTGCACATCGGTGCCGCTGCCTGCCGCCACGCGCTTCTTGCGCTTGGCATTCATCAATTCCGGGCGAGCGCGCTCCTTGGGCGTCATCGAGCCGATGATCGCGTCCATGTGGACCAGCACCTTGTCGTCCATGTTGGACGCGGCCATCGCCTGCTTGGCCTTCTTCATGCCCGGCATCATGCCCGCCAGCATTCCAAGGCCGCCCATGCTCTGCATCTGGCGCAGCTGCATCCGCAAGTCGTTGAGGTCGAATTTGCCCTTCTCGAAATTCTCGGCGAGCTTGGCGGCCTCTTCTTCCTTGATCGTCGCCGCCGCCTTTTCGACGAGGCTGACGACATCGCCCATGCCAAGGATACGGTCTGCGACCGAGGCGGGGCGGAAAGGTTCGATCGCGTCGAGTTTTTCACCGGTACCGGCAAACTTGATCGGCTTGCCCGTCACCGCGCGCATCGACAGCGCCGCGCCGCCGCGCGCATCGCCGTCCATGCGGGTGAGGACAACGCCCGTCAGCGGGACTTCGCTGGTAAAGCTTTGCGCGACGTTGACGGCGTCCTGGCCGGTCAGGCTGTCCACCACCAGCAGCACTTCGGTGGGGGCTGAAACGCTGGCGACGGCCTGCATTTCGGCCATCAGCGCCGCATCGACGTGGAGACGGCCTGCTGTGTCGAGCAGCAGCACGTCGAAATTCTGCAAACGCGCCGATTCCATCGCGCGCCGGGCGATATCGACCGGCTGCTGGCCCGCCACGATCGGCAGGGTAGCGACATCGACCTGCTCACCCAGAACCTTGAGCTGTTCCTGCGCCGCCGGACGGTTCACGTCGAGCGATGCCATCATCGCCTTCTTGCCGTGGCGTTCGCGGATCAGCTTGCCCAGCTTTGCCGTGGTCGTCGTCTTGCCCGAGCCCTGAAGGCCGACCATCATGATGACGACAGGCGGCTTGGCTTCGAGATTGAGACCTTCGCTGACAGCCTCGCCATCGTCGCCAGACAGGATGGAGATCAGTTCGTCATGGACGATCTTGATCACCTGCTGGCCGGGCTTCACCGATTTCAGGACTTCCTGCCCGATCGCCTTTTCGGTGACCGAATCGATGAAGCGGCGGGCAACCGGCAGCGCCACATCGGCTTCGAGCAGCGCGACGCGGACTTCGCGCATGGCATCGCGGACGTCCTGTTCTTTCAGAGCGCCGCGGCCCTTGAGCTTGTCAAAGACGCCGCCAAGGCGGTCGGACAGACTGTCAAACATCGTCTTCAACTCCCTCTCAGGCCTGTCAAAGCCCGATAAACGCGAAAAACGCCGGCGGACGAAACCTCGTCGGCCAGCGTTGCGGAGCTCCCTTGGGAACAACCGGCTTTGTCAGGTTCGATGGTGGAGCCTAGCGGGATCGAACCGCTGACCTCAACACTGCCAGTGTTGCGCTCTCCCAGCTGAGCTAAGGCCCCGTTCCATCGATTTTTGCGACCTACCCGGAGGTAGTATCGCGCCCCTGCGTTCGCAAGGGAGCGCCCCCTTAGGCCCGCCCCCAGCGAAACGCAAGACCAAAATCAGTTATCGTCGTCGCCGTCGTCGTCCTTGCCCGCAGGCACGCCGAGATCGTCATCGCCGCCCAGGTCAACGTCGTTATCCGGCGAATCATCATCGTCGTCGATATCGCCGATATCGTCCAGATCATCATCGTCGCCGCCCAGATCGCTGTCGGCGTCGTCCTTCTTCTTGTCGGCTTCATCCAGCGGGATAGGCTGCTTCGACTTGAGCACCGGCTCCGGATCCCATTCCTCACCGCATTCGATGCAGGAAACCGGATCATCCTTGCCCAGATCGTAGAAGCGTTCTCCGCATTTCGGACAGGTACGCTTGGTACCCCATTCAGGCTTCGCCATTCGAATATCCTTAACTGTGCCCGGTGTTTCGGGGGCATCTGAATTCAAAACTGTGTGGGACCGGGCTCGGCGTGATTCAAGGCTCGGAATCAAGAGCACCGTTCCGGATTCGGCGCGTCTTGCCAGAAGGCTGAGGCGCTGTCAAAGACCCTCGCGCCATGCCGAGCCACACATTCCATCCTCCCGCCCCGCTCACCGGCCGCCTGCGCGTGCCGGGGGACAAGTCGATCAGCCACCGCGCCCTGATGTTCGCAGGGCTTGCCATGGGGCAAAGCCGGATCACCGGATTGCTCGAAGGCGAGGACGTGCTGGCCACGGCTGCCGCCATGCGCCAGCTGGGTGCGCGAATCGAACGCTCGGACGATGGCAGCTGGATCGTCGATGGTGCAGGCGTCGGCAGCCTGCTCGAACCCAAACAGGCGCTCGACATGGGCAATTCGGGCACTTCCACCCGCCTGATGATGGGACTGCTGGCAAGCCACGCGATCAGCGCCACCTTCATCGGCGACGCCAGCCTTTCGGGCCGCCCGATGAACCGCGTGATCGACCCGCTGAGCCAGATGGGCGCGACCTTCGAAGCCTCGCCCGGAGGCACCCTGCCCTGCATGCTTCGCGGCGCATCGCCCGCTGTGCCGATCACCTACCGCCTGCCCGTCGCCAGCGCGCAGGTGAAAAGCGCGGTGCTGCTGGCGGGACTGAACACGCCGGGAATCACCCGCGTGATCGAACCTGTCCCCACCCGCGACCACACCGAAAGAATGCTGACCGGATTCGGCGCAAAGCTGGAGGTGACGGAAGAGAACGGGGAGCGCGTCATCGCCATCCATGGCGAAGCCGACCTTAAACCGATGGATGTGGTGGTACCGGGGGATCCTTCCTCTGCCGCCTTCTTCCTCGTCGCCGCCAGCATCGTGCCGGGCAGCGATCTCGTGATCGAGAACGTCGGGCTCAACCCCACGCGCGCGGGGATTGTCACGGTGCTGAGGCAGATGGGCGCGGATATCGAGGAGCTTTCCCCCCGCGAAGTCGGCGGTGAGCCGGTGGCAGACCTGCGGGTGCGCCACGCGCGGCTGAAAGGCGTCGATGTCGACCCCGCTATCGTACCGAGCATGGTCGATGAATTCCCCGTGCTGTTCGTTACCGCCGCGCTCGCCGAGGGGACGACGCGCACCACCGGGCTGGAGGAATTGCGGGTCAAAGAATCGGACCGCATCAGCGTTATGGCCGAGGCGCTGACGCTGGCGGGTGCAAGGGTCGAAGAGCAGGAAGACGGCCTTACCATTCATGGCACGGGCGGCGAGCCTTTGCGCGGCACTCCGGACAGCGCGAGCGTCGCGACCCGGCTCGATCACCGAATTGCGATGAGCATGGCGGTGGCAGGCCTTGTCAGCCGCGACGGTGTGCGGGTGGACGATATCGCCCCGATCGCCACCAGCTTTCCCAGCTTCATCGACTTGCTAGAAAACGCTGCTTCCTGAATAATCCCGGCACCGATTCAATCGCGGACAAACAGACATGAAACGACGCCTTTTCGCCCCCGCCCTTCTCATGCTTGCCGCCTGCACCAGCGCAGCTCAGGCCGCCACCTATGAAATGTTCCGCGATCCCAATTGTGGTTGCTGCGGATTGTGGGCCGATCATGTGCGCACCGAAAACGAAGTGCCCGTCGAAGTCACCGTCACACAGGACATGACGCGCGTGAAGCAGCAGCACGGCGTCCCGCAGGACCTTTGGAGCTGCCACACGATGATCGTCGATGGCTATGTGATCGAAGGCCACGTGCCCGCCGAACAGATCGAACGCCTGCTCAAGGAAAAGCCGAGGGGCATGGTTGGCCTCGCCGTACCCGGAATGCCGATCGGTTCACCCGGCATGGAAATGGGCAACCGCAAGCAGCCCTATCAGGTCATCGCCTTTCGCGAGGACGGCAGCCGCTTTGTCTTCGCCAGCTACAGCTAGGGCATGGAAACCCCGCTCGACATCTACAGCATCATCGGGTTTTTCGGCACAGCCTGCATCATCGGCGCTTATGCCTATCTGACCTATGTCGATGAACCCAACCCCTACATCCTCCACGGCACCAATCTGACGGGCGCCGGCCTGCTGACGATCAGCCTGCTGGTCCACACCAACTGGCCCAGCCTCGTGCTCGAAGGGTTCTGGGCGGCAATCGCGGTGTTCGGACTGGTAAAGGCGTTCAGCAGGCGGAAAGCGGAGAAAGTAGACATCTGAGCCCGTTAGGGAGGGATGTATGAGATGGAGAGCAACCGTCTTCGGATTTCTGGTAGCGCTTGCCTCTCCAATATCCGCACAGGACGATGGCGATGCCGGCGAACAGGTTATCTGCCTCGCCTTCGCTCGCTATTGGGCCGGGACACGCGAAGAGCTGCTGCGCATTAGCGAAGATCCCGTACCAATCACCTTCCGAGGGCCGTTCGAAGGCGGCGGATGTCCGCGCTTCAACCTTGTAGAGTACAGCCTTCTCGCCTGGCATCTCGCCTATGGCGACGAGGATACAGCCACCCGTGCGATAGAGTATCTCGAAAACCAGTCGCTCCCGGAGCCGCTCAGGGGTGATACCACTCAATCAACCTTGCAGACCGCATGGGATGCCGCTTGGCCTGCACTGCTTCGACGCGAGGCATTGGCAGCTAGCGGCGACCACGATGCCCGCTTCGCCCTTGGCCGCCGCGACGCAACACTCAAACGGATCGACGGTCTACTCGCGACGATCGAACAGCACCGCTTCATTGCCGACAGCTGGATCCGAGCGGCGCGGTTCCACAGCTCGGGGACGATGCTTCAACGCGCAGCCCCGCATATGGAGGTAGTCCGGGCTTTCGGAGAATTTCTGCGCTCGGTCGAAGATCAAAACGCCAAGATCGAGCGCACCAGGATCGAACCCTTTCCGGATTACAATGTTGAGGAAGGCTTGCTCGAGGCGCGTTACGTCACGTTGCGAGCGCTTTTGCTTGGCGAGTTGGATGCGCTGCCGCCAGCAAACCGGCCTCGCCCGGACGATGCCGAACTTGAGCTTGAAGAAATCTTCGCAAACGGCATTCACATTCAGGAATTGGGCAACCTCAACGACAATTATTCAGACGCCGTTGCCCGCATTGAGGGGCAGACCAATTGGGAACGCTTTGTCGTGCTCCGCTGGCGCGAAGAGGTGCTCGCTGATCTGGCGCGCGACATGCATAGCACTCATCAAGGCTACGATAGCGGGGTTCGCACATTCGACGATCCACCTTCGCAAAGGCCCGCCTGCACCAGTCGCGGCATGTACAAGGCTTTGAACGGGCTAGCCGCGCTCGAACTCGATGGCTACTCAGCGCATGAGCTACGCGGTTACCCGCGCCACCTATCTGGTCGCTCGGCTCGCGATGATCGTATCGCGCTGATGTTGGCGGAGGTGGCGTGTCATCGCAAAGTTTCGTCAAATGCAGTTGATGCTGGAGATTACGATAGCGCGCTCGATGCCCTAGGGCGCGCAATGTATGTTCTCTCAACCGTCCGCCAGCTTGTGCAGCCGGATGAATCGCCTGGCCGTTTTCGCCAGATAGGAGACATGTATCTCGACACAGCAGATCGTTGCCGCGAGATGAGCATCGACCGTTCAGGACGAAGAGGCCATTGCACGGGAGCTTTCGATCCGCAGCTTGCGGCCTATTTCGAGGCAAATCTCAACGCACTCGACTGGATCGCATACGGAAAAGACGATATCGCAGCCGAATGATTATCGCTGTTGATGGCCCGACAGCTTCGGGCAAGGGAACCATTGCCAAGAGGCTTGCCGCGCATTTCGGGGTGCCGCATCTCGATACCGGTCTGCTGTATCGCGCAGTAGGGCGGCAGGTCGCTATCAACGGGGGCGATCCCGACAATCCTGCAGACGCGCAGGCGGCTTGCGCCTTTCCTGACGAATTGATGCTGGACGAGGTGCTGCGCAGCGAGGAAACCGGCGGATTGGCGAGCCGCGTCTCGATCCACCCCGGTGTGCGCAAGGCCCTGTTCGATCGGCAACGGGCCTTCGCCGAGCAACCCGGCGGCGCGGTGCTCGACGGGCGTGATATCGGCACGGTGATCGCACCCGATGCCGATGTGAAGCTGTTCATCACCGCCAGCGTGCAGGAACGCGCGCGGCGGCGCTGGCTGGAGATGACGGGTCGCGAAATCGAGATCCCGCTGATCGAGATCGAGCGCGATATCGTCAATCGCGACGCGCGCGACATCAACCGGGCCGATGCCCCGCTCAAGGCAGCGCCCGACGCGCTGATCATCGACACGACCGAATTTGACCAGAACGGCGCGTTCGAACTGGTGCTCGAAGCGGTCACCGCGGCGCTGGAGAAGCAATAGCCCGCTTTCCTACTCGCCCGTGATCATGGCAGGGCCGAGTGAATGTGCCTGTCCCTGCCCCTCGCCCCAGCAATTCCGCCATTTGCCGGTGTTGCGCATGGGCGGAGAATTTTTCTCCAGGACAGTGTTCCATCTGTTCCATCCTGTAGGGAATCGCACCCGCAATTCGCTTGCATTTCGCCCGCCTTTCCCCTAGGCGCGCCCCCGTTCTCGAACATCCTTGGATGGACAGGACCTTCGCATCTGCATTCGGCGGTGCGGAGAACGTCGGCCTCTTGCCCGCAAGGCCAGCGCAATGGTGCGCCAGGCGGCGGTTTAAGACCCCGGAAAAACCGGTGGCCGGTAGCAAACGAACACGAGGAAACTCACCCTATGGCAACTTCTGCCAACCCCACGCGCGACGATTTCGAAGCGCTGCTTAACGAACAGCTCGGCGGCGCCGGCGAAGACGGCTTTGAAGGCCGCGTCGTCATGGGCACCGTCACCGCGATCGAAAACGGCTATGCCGTGATCGACGTTGGCCTCAAGAGCGAAGGCCGTATCTCACTCAAGGAATTCAGCCGCGGCGAAGACGATCACGGCCTGTCGGTCGGTGACGAAGTCGAAGTCTATGTCGACCGCGTCGAAAACGCCGACGGCGAAGCCATGCTGTCGCGTGACCGCGCTCGTCGCGAAGCCGCGTGGGACAAGCTGGAAAGCGAATTTGGCGAAGGCAAGCGCGTCGAAGGTCGCATCTTCGGCCGCGTCAAGGGTGGCTTCACCGTCGACCTCGACGGCGCCGTGGCCTTCCTCCCCGGCTCGCAGGTGGACATCCGTCCGGTTCGCGACGTGAACCCGCTGATGGAAGTGCCGCAGCCGTTCCAGATCCTCAAGATGGATCGTCGTCGCGGCAACATCGTCGTCTCGCGTCGTGCGGTGCTCGAAGAGACCCGCGCCGAACAGCGCAGCGAACTGATCAGCGATCTGGCCGAAGGTCAGGTGATCGACGGCGTCGTCAAGAACATCACCGATTACGGTGCTTTCGTTGACCTCGGCGGCATCGACGGCCTGCTGCATGTCACCGACATGAGCTACAAGCGCGTCAACCACCCGAGCGAAGTGATCGCCATCGGCGACACCGTGACGGTTCAGATCGTGCGCATCAACGCCGATACCCAGCGCATCAGCCTCGGCATGAAGCAGCTCGAAAGCGATCCGTGGGATGGCGTCGCCGCCAAGTATCCGATCGGCATGAAGCTGTCGGGTCAGGTGACCAACATCACCGAATACGGCGCATTCGTCGAACTGGAGCCGGGCATCGAAGGCCTGGTCCACGTCAGCGAAATGAGCTGGACCAAGAAGAACGTCCACCCCGGCAAGATCGTCTCGACCTCGCAGGAAGTCGAAGTCATGGTGCTCGAAGTCGACAGCGACAAGCGTCGCATTTCGCTCGGCCTCAAGCAGGCCCAGCGCAATCCGTGGGACGAATTCGCCGAGAAGCACCCGGTCGGCACCGAAGTCGAAGGCGAAGTCAAGAACGCCACCGAATTCGGCCTGTTCATCGGCCTCGACGGCGATGTCGACGGCATGGTCCACATGTCGGATATCGCATGGGGCATTTCGGGCGAAGACGCGCTGGCGCTTCACCGCAAGGGTGAAATGGTCAAGGCCGTGGTTCTCGACGTCGATGTCGAGAAGGAACGCATCAGCCTCGGCATGAAGCAGCTCGAAAAGGGTGCTCCGACCGAAGCGGGTGCCGCTGCCGCAGGTTCCCTGCGCAAGGGCCAGACCGTCACCGTTACCGTCCTCGAAGTCCGCGATGGCGGCCTCGAAGTGCAGGTTGGCGACGACGGCGCGACCGGCTTCATCAAGCGTTCGGACCTCGGCCGTGACCGTGACGAACAGCGCCCCGACCGCTTCCAGGTCGGCAGCAAGGTTGACGCGATGGTCACCGGTTTCGACCGTTCGAAGAAGCCCAACTTCTCGATCAAGGCGCGTCAGATCGCCGAAGAGAAGGAAGCGGTGCAGCAGTTCGGTTCGTCCGACAGCGGCGCGTCGCTGGGCGACATCCTGGGCGAGGCTCTGAAGAAGGGCGAGTAAGCCTTACTTCTCGCATCAGGCGAAATCAGGAAGGCCCGTCTGCAGCGATGCAGGCGGGCCTTTCCTATCCGGGCTTCAGCGCCTACATGGATGGCCATGCTAGAAGTCCACCAGTTCCCCTGCCTGTCCGACAATTACGGATACCTGCTCCACAATTCGGTCACCTGCGAAACCGCCGCGATCGACACCCCCGATGCCAAGGAATACCTGAAACAGGCTGCGGCCAAGGGATGGAGCATCACGCACATCTGGAACACGCACTGGCATCCCGATCACGCAGGCGGCAATGAAGCGATCCAGCAAGCCACTGGCTGCACCATCCTTGGCCCGGCCGAAATAGAGGGCAAGTTCCCGATCGACCGCGTTGTCGCCCACGGCGAAACCGTGAACCTCGGTAACTACCGTGCCGACGTGATCGACGTGTCGGGCCACACCAACGGCCACATCGCCTTCCATATCCCCGAACAAGGCATTGCCTTCGTCGGTGACGCCGTGTTCGCACTCGGCTGCGGGCGGATGTTCGAAGGCGAGCCCAAGCAGTTCTGGAACAGCCTTGACCGTATCCGCAGGCTGCCAACCGAAACCACGCTCTATTGCGCGCACGAATACACGCAGTCGAACGCCAAGTTCGCACTCCACGCCGATCCCGACAATGAGGCGCTGCAGGAATACGCCGCCGAAATCGACGCAAAGCGCGCGCGGGGCGAATGGACGGTACCAACTGTGCTCAGCCGCGAGCTGGCGACCAACCCCTTCCTGCGGGCGGACGATCCGGCGATGATGGCGAAGTGGGGCGGCGCTGCGCCTTACGAGACCTTTGCGGCTCTGCGCGCGGCGAAGGACAATTTCTGAGCGCGCATGAAAGCGTTAATCGTCGATAACCTGTCGGATGACCTGTCAGGACTGGCGCTGACTGAGACTCCATCGCCCGTCCGCATGCCGGGCGAGGTTCTGGTGGCAGTGCGGGCGGCCTCGCTCAATTTCCCCGATCTGCTGATGACGCAGGGGGCCTACCAGTTCAAACCCGAGCTGCCCTTCACCTCCGGGCTCGAATTCGCAGGCGAGGTGCTGGAGGCCAATCCGGACAGCGGCTATGCGCCCGGCGACCGGGTAATGGGCGGAAACAAGACCGGCGGCTTTGCCGAGTTTGCGAGCGTCAGTGCGCAAAAGCTCTCGCATATCCCTGACGGTATCAGCTTTGCACAAGCTGCGGCTATGGGAGCGGCTTACTCGACAGCCTACACCGGCCTCGTCGAATTGTGCGGGCTCAAATCGGGCCAGTGGGTGCTGGTGACAGGTGCGAGCGGCGGAGTGTCGCTGGCGGCGATCGACCTTGCAAAAGCGCTGGGCGCGCGCGTCATCGCGGCGACCGGATCGCCGCAAAAGCAAGCCATGATCGAGGCGCGCAGCCGGGCAGACCATGTCATCTCCACCGATGGAAGATTCCGTGAGAGCGCGTCGGAGATCACCGGCGGTGCGCTTTGCGATATTGTCTTCGACCCAGTCGGCGGCGATGTGTTCGACGAATCCACTCGCTGCGTCGCCTTTGGCGGCAAGCTGGTCGTGGTCGGCTTCACCAGCGGACGGATTGCCGACATCCCGACCAACATTCCGCTGATCAAGGGCTTCAGCATCGTCGGCCTGCGTGCCGGCGAATATGCTCGCCGCTTTCCCGAGCGGGGCAAGGCGATTCAGGCTGAAATCGCCAGGCTGGCGGAGGTGGGAGCAATCAGTCCGGCGATCGACCGGATACTGCCACTCAGCCGATGGCGCGAAGGCTTTGAAGCGATGGCCAATCGCGAACTGGTGGGCAAAGTGGTGTTCGAACCCGGCGCCTGATCGCCGGCCTACCGAAACAAGAAAGGCGGCCCGATGGACCGCCCTTCCCCTCTCCAACCGGAAAACTGGTTTGTCAGAGCGAGGCGATAACCTCGTCAGCCAGCGCCTTGTCAGCCGCACCATCATGCTTTTCGGCGATGATCGTGCGCGATGCGGCGGCAGCGGCATTGGCGGCGCTGGCGCGGACGCCATCCACAGCTTCACGCTCTGCTGCGGCGATCTTGTCTTCGGCCATGCGCTTGCGCCGGGCGACCATCGCTTCGCTGTCGGCTTCGGCCTTGGCGAGGATGGCGTCTGCTTCGCGGCTAGCGCCTTCCATCATCGCTTCGGCGTCCTTTTCTGCCGATGCGATCTTGGCGGCGTATTCGTCGCGCAGCGTTTCCGCTTCGGCGCGCAGCGCCTTGGCTTCGTCAAGCTGCTGGCGGATTTCGGCGATCTTGGCATCGAGGCCGCCGGTGATCATTCCGGGAACCTTCTTCCACACGAACACCGCGATCAGGATGAGCATCGCGAGCGACACCCACTGATAGGAATCGATCCCGAAGGCCGAAGGGCCGTCAGCAATGGTCAGGGCGATGATATCAGACATTGGCGAGCGCCTTCTTCACGGCGGATTTTGCAGTCCGCTTGTCGATCTTGGCCCCCGCGAGACGGGCGACGATGTCCTGAGTGGCTTCCGCCGCGACATCCTCGACCTCAGCCATCGCCGCTGCACGCGCCGCGTCGATATCGGCCTCGGCCTTGGCCAGCTTGGTATCAAGCCGCTTTTGTGCCGCTGCCAGCTTCTTTTCCGAAGCGACGGCCGCCTTGGCCTTGGCTTCGGCAATCACGCCTTGCGCCTTGGCACGGTTTTCGTTCTCGCGTTTGCGCCAGGCTTCTTCCTGAGCGTCTGCCGCATCACGGGCGGCCTGCGCAGCGGCAAGGTCGTCAGCGATCTGCTTGTCGCGCAGAGCAACGGTGCCCATCACCTTGGGCACCATTCCCCGTCCGATAACGAAGAAGGTGATGCCGAAGAAGAACAGGAGCCAGAAAATCTGGCTGGAGTAGGTTTCGGCTAGCTGGGCTATCTGAGGCATGGACTATGGTCCCGCGAGATGTGTCTTGAAAAAACCTTGCGAGGGCCGGCCTGGCGCGTGCGCCGGCCAGCCCTCGCCAAACCTTGCGTCGATCAGGCGACGAAGATCAGGATCATGGCGACGACGAACGCCAGCAGGCCGAGAAGTTCGGCTGCGGCGAAGCCGATGAACAGACGACCCTGCTGACCGTCGGCAGCGCCCGGATTGCGCAGCGCGCTTTCGAGGAACGAACCGAAAACGTTACCCACGCCAATCGCGGCCATACCGGCACCGATTGCTGCGAGGCCTGCGCCGACGAGCTTGGCTGCTTCTGCTTCCATTGTAAAAACTCCTTGAAAATCAAAACTGTTGGAAAGGTAAGTTGAATAAACCCAATTGTGATTGGATCAGTGGAGGTGCTCTGCGTCGTTGATGTACAGCGACGTGAGCAGCGCAAAGACGTATGCCTGAATGCCAGCCACCAGAATTTCCAAGGCGCTGATGGCAATCATCAGGGCGAAGCTAGGCAGGGCGACGATCAGGGTGGTTCCGATGCCGTAATTCGCGCCATCGATGACAAAGCTCGACAGCACTTTCAGCAGGACGTGACCCGCCATCATCGCCACGAACAGACGCAGGGCTAGGCTGAACGGGCGGATCAGGAACGAGAACAGTTCGATCAGGAAGATCGCGGGAATCATCGGCGCTGGCGTGCCGTGCGGCACGAACAGCGTGAAGAACTTGATCCCGTGCTTCGCAAAACCGACGATCAGGACGATCGAGAAACTGATGGCGGCCAGCACACCGGTGACGGTGAAGTGGCTGGTGAAGGTGAAGGCGTGGACGCCCGGAATGATACCGACGGGCAAAAGGCCCAGCAGGTTCGCGAACAGGATGAACATGAACAGGCTGAAGACGTAGGGCACATATTTGCGCCCTTCCTTGCCGATGTTCGCTTCAAGCATGTCGTCTATGAAGCCGGTGAAGGTTTCCACCGCCATCTGCCAGCGGCCCGGAACCAGCTCACGCTTCATGCCGCCGAACACGAACACCCACAGCAAAACCGTGGTGATCGCCATCCACATGGCGGAGTTGGTGAACGCGATATTGAAGCCTGCAATGTCCCAGCTTTGGCCGAACAACGGCTCGATGTGGAACTGCTTCATCGGATCGACTTTGGCTTCTTCGCCTGCCACGATCTCTTGTATCCCTGGTACCTGTAAAACGCGCCCCGAATATCCAGACCTTGTCAGGATGGATCGTCAGGGCGAGTGTTTGCCGCACGAATGATGTTTCTGAAGGCCACGCCTATTCCGAGGAACAGACCGGCCAACAGACCCCAGGGCAGCGTGTCGAAGACCCAATCAAAGAGCCATCCCATCACGCTGCCACCAAGAATACCGCCCAGAAGATCGGCCAAAGCGCGGTTTCCGGCGCGATAATTCGCATCGGTTGCCTGCACCTTTGGCCGGTTGCGCTCTTCTTCACGCTCGCGTGCGGCTTTCAGCCGCGCTTCGAGCGCGTCGATCCGCGCATCCTCGGCGATGGATTCTCGGGCGGGTTTCTCGTCGCTCATGCTAGCTTCCTGTAACGGCAAGCGAGGCACGCAGCGCAAAGGTGCCCGCCGAGGGCGCCTGCCCCCTAGAAGAGGGCAAAACCCGAGTCAATGGTGGGCTGTTGCTGTTTCCGCATGCCACCCGGCAGCCAGAGAAACCGAGGGCGAAATTACGGGCAGATCGACAGCCGCTCAGGCGGAGCGTCAGTGCGGGTTTTCCAGCTGCCATCGGGCGCCTGATACTTCTCACCCGGAGTAGTCCGGGCAATCGCCTGACACCCGGCGGTGATCGCATATTGTTCAAGCGTCGCGTTGTTTTCCTTCGCCTTTTCCGCATAGACCGCCCGGCGACGAATGTTGATATCGTCCACCATGCGCTGCAAGTCGGGCGTCGCCTGTCCCGTTATGCCGAGATAGCCATCGGTCTGTTCGCCCACGCTGCCGTTGGCGCGCGCCGCGGCATAGACCGGATCGCGCTGCGCCTGAGCCGGAGCAGCCAAGGCTGCAAAACCGGCCAATGCGACCATTCCTGCCATCGCCAGTTTGCGACTGTTCTTCATCTCAATTCCTCCAGCCTCGCGGCCGCCTCATGCGCGGATCAGAAAATATCCGCATTCTCGTCAATCGTGTTGCTGGCGTCTTCCGCCAGTCGATACAGCACTTCCGCCCGGATGTTGATGTCGAGCTGGATCACAATCGGATCCTCCGGCGCGGTAATGTTGATGCACCCGCTTAGCGAGAGCGCACCTGCCATCCCCAGGCCTGCTTTCATCACACCGGGCATCGCCCAGTAACCTTTCATCCCGAACCCCCTGCGTGGCCTCCACCCGGTTTTGGCAGGGGTGCAGGGAACGGTCAATTTCGGCAGCATCATGGCTGGTCCTCGCTTTCTGGAGGTTGAACGGCGGGTTCATCGCGCCGCTGGTTTTCGTCGGAAGGGCCGGGCGCATCGGGTGCCGTCGGCGCAAGCACCGCGCCATAGACGCCGAGCCGTTCGCGAATGTCGTCGCGATCGAACACGCGCGGATCGAACAATCCGCGTACGATGGTGGCGAGCAGGTAGAAATTGTCGGATCGCACATTGATCGCAAAGCGTATCGGCAGTTTCGCGATCCGCCGGGTGATGAAGTTCTGGCTTGAGCCTTCACCCTGCCGGATACCGTCGATCTGGAAACGGGTAACGATCTCCCCGGCGAGGCTTCCCTCCAGTTCCACCGCCATCTGGCGATAGTCGAGCGATCGCAGCGTCTGGAACGCAAAATTGCCCATCGTGCCCAGATCTTCGTAGGTCAGTTCGCCGACATAGGCGACATTCCCACCCGGCGGGCGGGCGATCAGCAAGCCGTTTCGGATGAAGCCGTTGCCATCCTGGTCGAAGAAAATCGGGATTGTGCCGTCAAACTTGCCGGTCGCGCCGAGATTGGTCAGCTCCATCTGCGTCACGAAAGTCGCGGCATCCAGCGCGATCAGCTCGAAAATGTAGTTCTGGCCACCCACTCCGCCATAGGTCACCTCGGTCGGACGCAGGATCAGCTCGCCGCCCATGAACGGCCAGCGCGCGTCCTCAATCCGGATCGTCTCGCCATTTTCCATCGAATAGATGACGCGCCCCTCCAAAGCCTCGATCCCCGGATTGACCGAGGCGATCTCCAGCACTTGCGAAGGCGCCGTGGTAAGGCTGATGAGATCGGTAAAGGTGATTTCCCCGCGCACACCGCGCACCGGGCCAAACGCGGCCGCGAAATCGAATCCGTCCGAGCGGAACACGCCGGAGGAGGTTACGTCATCTGCGTTCCAGTCGATCTGCCCTTCCCCGTCAATCCGGCCTTCGGCTGCCGCGATCACGCCGAGCGCGAGCGGGATAAGATCGGAGGGCTGAAGCCGGTTGTTGAAGCGCAAGCCGTCAACGGTGATGCGCGCCCCGCCCGTCGCCTTCTCAAGATCATGCGACAGATCGACACGGGCGATCCGCGCGCGCGATCCAGGGTGAACCAGATCGCTGCGCGCGGTAATGAATCCATCGACGAAATCGAGCCGCATGTCTTGCCCGATCAGCGGGTTGAAGCGGGGCCCGTTACGCAGGGCTGGGTCGGGCCGGTCGGAAAGGCTGAATGACCCCCCTTCCAAGCGGAGCCCGCCCTCTCCGAGCCGCCAGCTGGCCGTTGTCCCGGTTATATCGAGTGGAACGGCGGGCAGGTGCGCGTCGAGCCCGGCGATAATTCCGCCATAATCGCCACCCTCAAGTGCGTCGAACTCACCTTCGAGCGCATCGGCGTTGAAGCGGTAAGCTTCCGGCCCGTCACCCAGAGCGATTTCGGTGCCATACACCCCGAAGCGTCCCGGATAGAGCCCCACGGCACGTTCAATGGCGATGTTGACCGGTGATCCGTCCAACACGCCGGCAAGCACTAGATTATCGGTTTGAGCAGCGATGCTCAGATCATCGGCATAGGTGAGTATGGCGTCCGAATGCAGCGGACACAGTTTGACGGAGCGCCCGCTGAGCATCGCGCCGCTCATCGCCAGCGCATCGACACTGATCGCGGCGCAATCGCGCCAGAGCTTGACGCCCCCCGCTTGAGTCCAATCCCCCTTCAGCGGCACCGAAAGCCCGCGCACCGATCCGCCGGGGATCGCACCTTCTGCCTTTGTGATTCCGTCGAAAACGACTCGCCCCTTGCGATCCTGCCGCAGTTCGAGCACGGGCACGGATAGTGCATCTGTACCCACGCGATACTCGTCCAAGCTCATCCTCAGCGCGAGATCGCCGCCGCGCACCTGCTCCATCCGCCCTGAAATGGTCGGCAGGTCCTGCCCGCCGCTGCGGAAATTGCCTGCGAACCTGTCTCCCTTGCTGGTGTAGCTCGCGCGCGAGACAGCCAGCACCGTTTCGCCCGCGGCGCTGCGCAAACGCGCTTCGGGAATGATCGCGCTCACCCCGTCCGCGTTCCATCGCATGGTGGTGTTCGCGCCCAGCGACGCTCCGGCGAGCGCCCGATCAAGCCCCCGTTCCAAGCGGGTTGCCAGCGCACCGATCAGTGACCCGCTGCCGGCATCGCGAATGGAGGCCAGAGCCGCGCTTTGCCCCGCTTCGACGCGCGCGCCAGAGCCGCTGATTTCAACATCCCACGCCCCCTCTTCCAATGCGGCATCGGTGCGCAGCGCGCCCTCAATGGCGAAATCGGCCAATGCCAGACCGGGCGCTTGCAGCCGCTCGCCTGCAATATCGTGATCAATTCGCAGCCTCCCCGCACCGTCCGTGGGGAAGCTCCATTTGAGATCGACATTTCCCGACACCCGCTCGGCAATCGCTTCCGCAAAGCGAGCATTCACACCCGCGAGATCAAACCGCGCATCGATCGATTCAAAACTGTCTGACAGCGAAAGATCGGCCGCAATGTCCGCCGACGCAAGCCGCGCCCCCTGGCATTCAACCTCGCGCAGCCGGAGCGGCCCATCAAAGGCAGTCGAGCCAGAATCGGTTTCGATCTGGCCATAAAGAGTGGCGGTGCCAGCGCGGCAATCTTCGCTGCCTACGCCCGGAGCGGTGACGGCCAGCATCCCCTTGAAGCCGTCATCAATTGGTCCCGCGCCATCCAGCTTGGCAGCGAAGCGCCCGTAGTCGCTTTCAATCAACGCCCGCCCGTCGCGGATCGCGACATCAAGCGCAGGCAGGCCGGGGGACTCGTCGCTGTCGGCATAGATCACCCGGTCAAGCGATCCGAGGCTGAAGGTCCCATCGCTGAACGAGCCATAGAGCCGGGGGCGCACCATTTCGATGCGCCCGATGCTTGGCGCGCCGAGCGAATAGACAATACCGACGCGCACCTCTTCGGCGGTCAGATCGGGCGCCGAAGGATCGCCGATCACCAGATTCCGGATTATCTGCTGCCCCGTCCCGATCTCGACAATCTCGTAGCTGGCGGGAAGATCATAGGTCGCCAGCGCATTGTCGATCAGATTGGCGGCAATCCGCTCTCGCTGAAGCCAGGCAATCGCAAAGGTGCCTGCAATCACCAGCAACAGAATCAGGCTGATGCGCCACCGCCAGCGCTTTGGCCAGAGGCCGCGGGCAGGCGCCGCTTGCGAATGCGCGGCATCAGGGGGCGGTGCTGCGGCTGTCATGCTCTCCACTTGCCAGATTGCCCTGCAAAGGCAATGAAAGGTCTTTGAAGAACCAGTGGTGAGGCGCAGATTGCCACAGTCTGAAGACAGTTTCGATTTCGGCGATGAAAATGCGTCGCCTTCACCTCCCGTTTCGGATTCGGGCAAGCACGCTGGCATGGGCCATCGCGAACGCTTGCGTCAGCGACTGCTCAAAGGCGGGGCGGAGGCGCTGGCCGATTACGAAGTGCTCGAATACCTGTTGTTCGCCGCGATCAAGCAAGGCGATACCAAGCCGATTGCGAAGGCCCTGCTCAAACAATTCGGATCATTGGCCGGTGTGCTCAATGCCGATCCCGCCGCGCTCCAGCGGGTGAAAGGTGTAGGCGAAACCAGCGCCGCCGCGCTCAAAAGCGTGGCTGTCGCCGCGCGCCGCATGGCACGCAGCGAAGTGATCGCGAAACCTGTGCTGGGAAGCTGGCAGGCCCTGCTCGATTACTTGTCCATCGACATGGCGCATCTCACGGTCGAGCGGGTGCGGGTGCTTTATCTCGACACGCGCAACCGCCTGATCGACGATCATCACGTTGGCGACGGTTCGATTGACGAAGCCGCGATCCATCCACGCGAAGTCATCCGGAGGGCGATGGATCTGGGCGCGACCGCGCTGATCCTTGTCCACAATCACCCCAGCGGGAATCCGGAGCCGAGCCGGGCCGACATCCAGATAACGCAGCGCATCGCCGAGGCCGGCCGATTGCTGGGGGTCACAGTCCACGATCACGTGATTGTCGGGCGCGAAGGGCATGTGTCGCTGCGGGCAAAGGGGCTGATCTGACCTTCAGGAACCCGTGATCAGGCGCACGCCCGAATGCTGCGCGAAGAAGTTCCACGCCCAGTTGACCACCACCGTAATCCGGTTGCGCGTCCCCGTCAGGAACCCGACATGGACGAGGCCCCAAAGCCACCATGCCGATGCCCCCGACAGCCTGAAGGACCCGAAATCGGCCACCGCCGACTTGCGCCCGATTGTCGCAAGGCTGCCCTGATGCCGATAGGCAAAGGGGCCGGGACACGGCCTTCCCAGCAGTTCCGCCTCGATCACGCGGCTGACATACATCCCCGCCTGTTTCGCAGCGGGAGCAAGGCCCGGAACCGGATCGCCATTCCATGCGTGGCTGAGCGCGGTATCGCCGATTGCGAACACATCCCCGATCGGCTGACCGTCTGCGCCGATCACCCGAAGGAGGCCGTTGACCTCCACCCGGCCCGCTCGATCAGTCTGCGCGCCAAGCCACCGCGCTGCAGGAGATGCCGCCACGCCTGCCGCCCAGAGGACGGTTTCCGTCTCGATCACCGCATCCTCGCCCATCTTCACATGAGCCGAAGCGATTTCGGTAACGCGGCTGCCGGTGCGGATTTCGACTCCCAGTTCCTCCAGTGAACGGGCCGCTTCTATCGACAAGGCTTCGGCAAACGCCGGAAGGATACGCGGCCCCGACTGGACGAGGATGACGCGCGCGCTAGCAGGATCGATGACCCGGAATTCGCGCTCCACGCTTACCTTGGCAAGTTCGGCAATCGCGCCGGCCAGCTCCACTCCGGTGGGCCCCGCTCCGACAATGACGAAGGTAAGAAGACGCCTCGCCCTTTCGGGATCGCCACAGGCTTCGGCTTCTTCGAAGGCGTTGAGGATGGATGAGCGGACGGCGACCCCGTCTTCAATCGTCTTTAGCCCCGGTGCGTGAGCGCCCCATTCATCGCGCCCGAAATAGCTGTGCGTCGCGCCGGTAGCGATGATCAGCCGGTCATATGTCACGCTGCGACCATCGCCATAGGACACGGAGCGCCCAGCCGCATCGATCGCACTCACCTCGCCCTTTACGACGCGCACATTGCCGTCGCCCTTGAAGAGACTGCGGATCGGCACCGCGATGTCGGCGGGGTTCAGCGTGGCGGTAGCGATTTGATACAGCAGCGGTTGGAACAGGTGATAATTGCGCTTGTCGATCACGGTAATCCGAACAGGCAGGCGCTTCAGGCGCGCCACTGCTGCCAGCCCGCCGAACCCCGCCCCGATCACCACGATATGCGGCCAGTGCGCAGGGATTTCGGAATAGTCGCGATCGAACAAGATGTTCTTTTCTAGCCACGCGAGAATGGCCCGGTCCACCGAAAGCACTCCCGCGCCCTTGGCTTCGTAGATCGCAAGGAAAAGGAAGGGGAACAGCGTCACATCGGGATGTGCGCCGGTTAACATGTAGGCCCCGATCAGAAAGAACAGGCCATAGGAGACAATCACCGCGCCGAAACCAGTGATGAAGAACGCGGCAGTGATCAGGGCCAGCCACGTCGGAAATCCGGCGAAGATCGTGGTCGGCAGCCACGTCTGCACAGCCACGGGTAAATCGATGAGATGGGTGTGATTGAGCAGGCTGGCGGCCAGCCATATCCGCACCAGCGCCATGAACAGGGGAGCAAGCGCTTCTCTTGACCACTCGCCTGCACCGATGATCGGGCGGGCCAGCGGCAAGGCGCTGCTTTTCAGACCTGACGACAGCGCCCGATCGATCGAGAACAGCGCCGGGCCATGAAGGGCATACCATAGCAGCATGGCGGCCACGATCAGGTTGGTCGTCGTCGGAACGTAGACTGCCTGACTCAGTAGTGTGAGCGCCGCCATTGTCAGAGCGGCAGGCCGGGTCATCAATCCGGCGATCAGCAGGACCGGCCCGACCAGTTCGATTGCGAGCCCGATGGATGCCGCCGTTGCCGGTTCCATCCATGCGACCGGATATTCATTGGCCGCAAGAAACACCGCAGTATCCCAATCCGCCGCCTTTACGATGCCGGATCGCAGGAACCACAGCGCGATGAAGAACCGGATCGCCAGATCGCTGAAGGGCCAGAACGTCTCGGTCCCTTCGAGGTACCATTTGGTCCACCGGCGCAAGGTCACCCTGACGAATGGCGGGTATCGTTCTTCCTGAAGTCTCGATGACGTCGCAGCCGACGCATCTGAACCCGCTCCGCTTTGCCGGGCAGAATTCGACATATTGCGTTCCTCCTGCCTTACCTTTCGCGACGAAGCTCCGCCGGGTTACAGCCGGTCAGAAGTCCGGGCCCGGTTCGGGAAAAGGTTGGCACTTGCACGCCCTGCCCCTTGCCAATCGGCCCTTGCGCGAATAGCCGCGCGTCAAAGCCGTCTGCCCGTTCAATTCCGCCACAAGGATCGCCAGCCATGGTCCCCCGTTATGCCCGCCCCGAAATGTCCGCCCTGTGGGAGCCGGAAGCCAAATTCCGCATCTGGTTCGAGATCGAGGCGCACGCCACGCAAAAGCTTGGCGAAATGGGCGTCGTCCCGGCAAGCGCGGGCAAGGCCTTGTGGGACTGGTGGGCGACCAATCCGAAGATCGACGTCGAGGCGATCGACGCGATTGAAGCCGTTACCAAGCACGACGTGATCGCATTCCTTACGTGGGTGGCCGAGCAGGTCGGCGGCGAAGCGCGCTTCATGCATCAGGGCATGACTTCATCGGACGTGCTCGACACGACGCTGGCGGTGCAGCTGGCGCGTGCCTCGGACATTTTGCTGGCTGATCTTGACTCGCTTCTGGCGGCGATCCGCGTCCGTGCCGAAGAACACAAGTTCACCCCCACCATCGGCCGCAGCCACGGTATTCATGCCGAACCCGTTACCTTCGGGCTGAAACTGGCGCAGGCCTATGCCGAATTTGACCGCTGCAAGCAGCGCCTGATCGCCGCGCGCGCCGAAATCGCGACTTGCGCAGTGTCGGGTGCAGTCGGTACTTTCGCCAATATCGACCCGGAAGTGGAGGCCTATGTCGCCGAGCAACTGGGCCTGACCCCTGAGCCGGTCAGCACACAGGTGATCCCGCGCGATCGCCACGCGATGTACTTCGCCACGCTCGCGGTGATCGCGGGCAGCATTGAACGGCTGGCGGTAGAAATTCGCCACCTGCAGCGCACCGAAGTGCTTGAGGCGGAAGAATACTTCTCGCCCGGCCAAAAGGGTTCAAGCGCCATGCCGCACAAGCGCAATCCGGTGCTGACCGAAAACCTCACCGGCCAGGCGCGCATGATCCGGGCCTATGCCATGCCCGCGCTGGAGAATGTCGCGCTGTGGCATGAGCGTGATATCTCGCACTCCTCGGTGGAGCGCTACATCGGCCCGGATGCGACCATCGCGCTCGACTTCGCGCTCGCGCGGCTGACGGGCGTCGTTGAAAAGCTGCTGGTCTACCCCGACCGGATGCAAAAGAACCTCGATGCTATGGGCGGGCTTGTCCATTCGCAGCGCGTGCTGCTGGCGCTGACGCAGGCCGGTGTCAGCCGCGAGGATGCCTACAGGCTGGTCCAGCGCAATGCGATGAAGGTGTGGGAATCCTCGGGCGCGCTGTCGCTGCTTGATCTGCTCAAGGGCGACGAGGAAGTCACCGCCGCGCTTTCCGATGCCGAGCTGGAAGAGAAATTCGACCTCGAATACCACTTCAAGCACGTCAACACGATCTTTGCGCGGGTGTTCGGCTGACGCTGCTGGCTGGACTCGGGCGACAAAAGCCGTAGGCTTCTAGCGAAAGAGAACAGACCAAGAGGGGGTCGAAACCAGTGCAGATCATCCGCACCATTGTCTGGGTCCTGATCCTGTTCGGGATCATGACCTTTTCCTTTTTCAACTGGGACACGGTGGAGGTGAACCTGTGGGAGAACCTCGTGCTGGAAACCAAGGTTCCGGTGCTGGTGATCGTCGCCTTCCTGCTCGGCATCATGCCCATGTGGCTGTACCACCGCAGCGTCAAATGGAGCCTTGGGCGCCGCATTCGCAGCCTCGAAGCCTCGATCAAATCGACGGCACTGGCGCATCGCACCGAAACGCCGTCGCCGACCGCTGCCGCGCCTGTGGACAAAGCTGCGGATGAAGCGGCAAAGCCTGAGGATATCCTTTCCCCGACACCGCCATCGACAGGTGACAATCCCGCATGAGCAATCCGGTCTACCTCGCGCTTGACGTTCCGCAGATCGAACCGGCCAAGGCGCTGATCGAAAAGGTCAAAGCGCACATCGGCGGGATCAAGCTGGGGCTGGAATTCTTCTGCGCCCACGGCGGCCATGGGGTGCACGAAATCGCGCACATGGGTCTGCCGATTTTCCTCGACCTGAAATTCCACGACATCCCTAACACCGTTGCAGGCGCTATGCAGGCGATCCACGTCTATGAACCCGCGATCGTCACCGTCCACGCGAGCGGCGGGCGCGCGATGATGGAGGATGCCAAGGCCGCCGCCGCCGAAGGTTGCAAGGTTGTCGCCGTGACTATGCTCACTAGCCTTGATGAAACCGATCTTTCCCGCACCGGCGTATCGGGCACGCCGCATGATCACGTCATGCGCCTTGCCGAACTGGCGCATACCGCCGGACTGGATGGCATCGTGTGTTCGGGGCAGGAAGTGAAGGAGGTGCGCCGCCAGTGGAAGGACGGGTTCTTCGTCGTCCCCGGCCTGCGCCCCGCCGGATCGCTTACCGGAGATCAGAAGCGCACTGTCACCCCGCGTCAGGCGCGCGACGATGGCGCGAGCGTGCTGGTGATCGGCCGCCCGATCAGCCGCGCCGAAGACCCCGAAGCCGCCGCCCGCGCGATCGAGGCGACGCTCTGACAATTACTGCGGTGCGGCCTCCGGCTCGCCCTCGATAATACGCTCCGGCAGGGTGATCGCGTCCGTCGGCACGGCGACGAAATTGGGCGAATCGACATTCCACCCCACCAGTCGCGTATCGTCACCGTTGCCCCGAAAGGTGAAGGTTTCGGTGCCCTCGCCTTTTTCGAAAACCGTCTTCATCGTCACCACCGTGGATGTAACGCCATTGTTGGTGTTGATGTTGAAGCCGGCGCGTTCGCTCGAGGAAACCTTGCCCATCTTGTCCGTCACCAGTGCAACAAGCTGGTTCATCTCGTCAATCGAGGTAACATCGCGAAATTCCTGTGAGGTAAGCCCGTAAAGCGTGCGCGCATCGCCTTCGTTATAGGTCGCGTGCCATTTCTCGATCTTCGTCTCTGACTGCTCTAGTTGCGCCATCGGATTGCAGGCGGAAAGCAGCGCGGCGGCAACTACGGCAAAAGCGATTCGGATAAACATGGCGGACCCCCGATTTGAACGTTTCGCCCGCGTCGTTCCTGCATATTCAGCCAAAGCGCAAGCGCATCCTTTCGCCTTCGCCTTTATGCGGTTAGGGCGTTGGCCATGCTGATAAAGATTTGCGGGCTTTCCACGAACGAAACCCTTGCCGCCGCGATCGACGCGGGCGCGACCCATGTGGGCCTCGTGCATTTCGAGCCGAGCCCGAGGCATGTCAGCCTTGAGGATGCCGCACGGCTGCGGGCGCAGGTGCCGCAAGGCGTCAAGGCGGTGCTGCTGCTGGTCAATGCCAATGTCGAGACGACCGGGCGCGCCATCGATCTCGTGAAGCCTGACGTGGTGCAGTTCCACGGCAAGGAAACCCCCGAATGGATCGCCGCCGTCCGCACACGGGCCGGGGTCGAGACGTGGAAGGCGCTGGGCGTGCGCAGCGCGGATACGCTGGCCAATGCCGCCCGGTTCGAAGGCGCGGTGGACCGCCTGCTGTTCGATGCCCCGCCGCCTGAAAAGGCCACCGCCCTGCCAGGCGGCAATGGCGTGGGCTTTGACTGGAGCCTGCTGAAACATCACGCCCACCGCCTGCCCTGGGGCCTTGCCGGGGGGCTCAATCCCGCCAATGTCGCCGATGCCATCGCTGCGACAGGCGCGCCGCTGGTTGATGCGTCATCGGGGCTTGAAAGCGCGCCGGGGATCAAGGATGTGGACTTGATCTGCGCCTTCTGCAAAGCCGCGCGCGAAGCTTGAGATTATTATGACCGAAAACACCCCTAACTCCTTCCGCACCCAGCCCGACGAACGCGGGCATTTCGGCGAATTCGGCGGACGCTATGTCGCCGAAACGCTGATGCCGCTGATCCTCGATCTGGAGCGCGAATACCGCGCGGCGCAGGCCGATCCGGCCTTTGCCGCCGAATTCGACGATCTGATGAAGCATTACGTCGGCCGCCCCTCCCCGCTCTATTTCGCGGAACGGCTGACAGAAGCTTTGGGTGGCGCGCAAATCTGGTTCAAGCGCGACGAGCTGAACCACACCGGCGCGCACAAGATCAACAATTGCATCGGCCAGATCCTGCTGGCGAAGCGCATGGGCAAGACCCGCATCATCGCCGAAACCGGCGCAGGCCAGCACGGCGTGGCGACCGCAACCGTCTGCGCGCGCTTCGGCCTGCCTTGCGTGATCTACATGGGTGCAGAGGACGTGAAACGGCAATCGCCCAACGTCTTCCGCATGAAGCTGCTCGGCGCGGAAGTCGTCCCCGTCACCAGCGGCGGAGCGACCTTGAAGGACGCAATGAACGAGGGCTTGCGCGATTGGGTCGCGAACGTCCACGACACCTTCTACATCATCGGCACCGCCGCAGGGCCGCATCCCTATCCGGAGATGGTCCGCAATTTCCAGAGCGTGATCGGCACCGAAGCGCGCGAACAGATGCTGGATCGCGTGGGCCGCCTGCCCGATCTGCTGGTCGCCTGCATCGGCGGCGGGTCGAACGCGCTGGGGCTGTTCCATCCCTTCCTCGACGATCCGGACGTGAAAATGCTCGGTGTCGAAGCGGCAGGATACGGCCTCGACGGCGATCAGCACGCGGCAAGCCTTCTGGGCGGTTTCCCCGGCGTGCTCCACGGCAACAAGACCTATCTGCTGCAGGACGAGGACGGCCAGATCACCGAAGGCCATTCGATCAGCGCGGGGCTGGATTATCCCGGCATCGGCCCGGAGCACGCATGGCTCAAGGAAACGGGCCGGGTCGAATACACCGCCGTCACCGACGACGAGGCTCTGGAAGGCTTCAAGCTACTTTGCCGGACCGAGGGAATAATCCCCGCGCTGGAGCCGTCGCACGCCATCGCAGCCGTCGCCGACCGCGCCAAGCAGATGAGCAAGGACGAGATCATCCTGATGAACCTGTGCGGACGCGGGGATAAGGACATCTTCACCGTAGCGGAGAAGCTGGGAGTGGCGATGTGAGAATAGCCGGATACGTGCTGATTGGCCTTGGCTTCGCGACCGCCCTGCTTTGGAATTGGGTTGGACGCGAAAGCGTTGGGCTCATGGCTGTTTTCGGAGTATCGATGATTGCTGGACTTCTGCTGCTATCGGTGAACGCAATCGTCCGGCTCTCACGAGGTGATCTACAACTGCGTCCGATCGCTGCCCTTAAGCGCGCCCCGCTTATTTTTGTAATCATGATTGTAGTATATGCGCTGGCCGGCGTCATCTTTCCAGCAACACAAATCGATTGGACCGAGACCTTGGTGAAATGTGCGATCATTTCGTCGTTGATGGCTATCTACTTTAGCGCATATCGAAAGCCAGCATGACCCGCCTCTCCTATGCTCTCGTCACCCACCAAAAGCCCTCTCCCCTTCAGGGGAGAGGGTTGGGAGAGGGGGATGCGTGACGCTTCCTCGCTCAAACACGCTCAAGCCATGCGCAAGGATATGCCGGAGCCGGAAAGACGTCTTTGGCTCGAACTCCGGGCAGCTCGCTTCCAGGGCGTCAAGTTTCGCCGGCAGAAGGTGATAGGAAGGTATATCGCGGATTTCGCATCAAACGATCCGAAGCTTGTGATCGAGCTGGATGGTGACAGCCACGCTGGTCGTGAGAGTTACGACGACGCACGGACCCGGTTCCTCAAAGAACAAGGATACCGGGTGATCAGATTTTCGAATTCTGAAGTGATGGGGAATATGGAGGGTGTTCTGGTCAGGTTGGCGGAAGTTTTTGCGGAAATGGGATATTCCCCTCTCCCAACCCTCTCCCCTGAAGGGGAGAGGGCTTAGTCCTGACCCGCTGTCCTACTCGCACCCAAGATGCCATAGAGCCGACATGACCAATGCCTCACCTCACCTCAATGATTCTAACCCCAGGACAGTGTTCCATGTGTTCCATCCTGTAGGATTCCACACCTCGAAATGACCCGCCTCTCCACCGCCTTCTCCGCCCCGCACCCCGCTTTCGTCGCGTTCATCACCGCTGGCGATGGGGACACCGCCGCGAATCTGGACGCGCTTGTCGCGGGCGGCGCCGATGTGATCGAGCTGGGCATGCCCTTCACCGATCCGATGGCCGATGGCCCTGCGATCCAGAGCGCCAATCTGCGCAGCCTTGGTGCAGGCACCAAAACCGCAGACGTGCTGCAAATCGCCGCCGATTTCCGCGCACGGCACCCCGACGTTCCGTTGATCCTGATGGGATACGCCAACCCGATGATCCGGCGCGGTGCGGAATGGTTCGCCGATGCCGCGCACAAGGCGGGCGTTGATGGTGTCATCTGCGTCGACATTCCGCCGGAGGAAGACGGCGAGCTCGGCCCGGCCCTGCGCGCAAAGGGCATTGCCCCGATCCGCCTCGCCACCCCCACCACCGATGCGGCGCGTCTGCCGCAAGTGCTCGAAGGGTCAGGCGGGTTCCTCTATTACGTCTCCGTCGCCGGGATCACCGGAAAACAGCAGGCCGCAATCGATTCGATCGAAGGCGCGGTTTCGCGGATCAAGCAGCACACCGACCTGCCCGTCGCGGTCGGCTTTGGTGTGCGCACTCCGGAACAGGCCGCAGAGATCGCCAAGGTCGCTGACGGTGTCGTGGTCGGCTCCGCCTTCGTCGATCTGGTCGGCGAATTTGGCAAGGACGCCCCGGCCAAGCTACAAGAGCTGACTTCGGCCATGGTCACCGCCATGCGCGCCGCAGTCGCATAAGGGATTACGCATGAACTGGTTCACCCGCGTCCGCAATTCGCTCGGCTTTGGCGAGACGAAGAAGACGACCGAAAAAGACCTCTGGATCAAGTGCAAGAGCTGTCAGGAAATGCTCTTTGTCGCGGAGTACGAGGAAAACCTCAGCGTGTGTCCGCGTTGCGGCCATCACGGCCGGATCGGCGGGGATGCGCGCCTGCAACTGCTGCTGGACGAAGGATTCGAGCTGTTGCCGCAGCCGCAGGTCGAGGAAGACCCGCTCAAGTTCAAGGACACCAAACGCTACATCGACCGGCTGAAGGCCGCGCGCGCGGCGAGCCCGCACGAAGACGCCTTCATCGTCGGATCGGGCGAGATCGAAGGGCATCCGGCGGTTGTCGGGGTTCAGGATTTCAGCTTCATGGGCGGTTCGATGGGCATGGCCGTGGGCATGGCCTTCTGCGCCGGGGCCGAACGCGCGCTTCGCCGCAAGTGCCCCTATATCGTCGTCACCGCAGCGGGCGGTGCGCGCATGCAGGAGGGGATTCTCTCGCTCATGCAGATGCCGCGCGCGACCGTGATGACGCGCCGGCTGAAGGCGGCGGGCCTGCCTTATATCGTGGTGCTGACCGATCCGACCACGGGCGGCGTCACCGCCAGCTATGCCATGCTGGGCGACATCCACATTGCAGAACCCGGCGCACTCATCGGCTTTGCCGGCCAGCGCGTGATCCAAGACACCATCCGCGAGCAATTGCCCGAGGGGTTCCAGCGCGCCGAGTATCTGCACAAGCACGGCATGGTTGACATGGTCGTGCCGCGCCATGATCTGAAAGCGACGCTGGCGCAGGTGATCGATTATCTGCAACCAGCCGACGCGGCTGCCTAGTTCGCAATGGACTTTGGCCGTTCGGACGATCCGCGTGTTCAGGCGCAGCTGGATCGACTGTCCGCATTGAGCGTGCCGCAAGGGCGGCTGGGGCTGGAGACGATCACCGCGCTGATGGAGCGGCTGGGCAATCCCCACCGCAAGCTGCCGCCGGTGTTCCATGTGGCGGGGACGAACGGCAAGGGATCGACCTGCGCTTTCCTGCGCGCGATGCTGGAGGCGGAAGGATACCGCGTCCATGTCACCACCAGCCCGCATCTGGTGCGCTATAATGAGCGGATCAGGCTGGCGGGCCGGCTGATCGAGGACGGGCCGCTGGCGGAGTTGCTGGAGGAGGTTCTCGATGCAGGCGAGGACCTCGGCCCCAGCTTCTTCGAAGTCACCATCGCCGCCGCGTTCCTCGCGTTCAGCCGCACCCCTGCCGATGCCTGCGTGGTAGAAGTCGGCATGGGCGGGCGCTTCGATGCGACCAATGTGCTGGAGCCGGAGGTGCTTGCGGCATGCGGGATCGCCGCGCTGGGGATGGATCACGAGCGGTTCCTGCTGGCGCCAGAGGAAGGCGTGCCAACCGACCCAATGGCGCGGATCGCGTTTGAGAAAGCTGGGATCGCCAAACGGGGCGTGCCGCTGGTGACGATGGGACAGACCTACACCGAAGCGGTGATCAGGACTATTCGCGCCTCATCGGAGAAGGCCGGAGCGCACCTTCGTAACGCGCCTTACCATTGGTCAGTAAGAGCGCGGTTTGCACAGGGAACGATGCAATTCTCTCGTGATGCGGACGATGAGGAATTTGATTTCCCGCTCCCAAATCTGCCGGGGAAACACCAAGTCCTGAATGCTGGTCTTGCCATCGCGATGCTCAAATCACAGTCGATGATCGGTATGGGCGATGATGCCATTGCAATCGGCCTCCGATCAGTCCGCTGGCCTGCGCGAATGCAGCGGCTTTCGGACGGCCCGCTCACCGCCCTCGCCCCCAATCAGACCGTCTGGCTCGACGGCGGCCACAATCCCAGCGCGGGCGAACAGATCGCCAAGCACTTCGACGGCCCGCTGCACCTCATCCTCGGGATGCTGGACAACAAGAACCCGCGCTCCCTGCTAGATCCGCTGGGCAACAAGGTGCGCAGCCTTTCGATCGTTCCGGTGCCGAACCACGACTGCCATCCCGCGAGCGCCTTCGGCCCCGCTGCCGCGGCGCACGCCGATCTTAAAGAGGCGATGCTCAACGTCCCGGGAGACGAATTACCCATCCTCATCGCCGGATCACTCTACCTCGCGGGCGAAGCGCTGCGGCTGAATGACGAGGTGCCGGGCTAGCCCTCGTCCGGCGCGGGCTCCGTCCCCGCTGTGCCCATCGCCTCATCGACGAGCCCGGTGCGCACCATCCACCAGAACAGGATGATGCCGGGGAATGCCAGCACGGTGGTGAGCAGGTAGAAGTTCACATATCCCACCGCCTCGATCAGCGAACCCGCGGTGGTGCCAGTCAGCAATCGCCCGACAATGCTCGCGCCTGCGCTGATCAGCGCATATTGCGCCGCCGTGAACCTCAGGTCGCACAGCGCGGAGAAGTATGCGACCACAACAACCCCGCCATAGCCGCTGGCGAAGTTCTCGAACCCGATGGCCGCCGCCATGCCGATGTTCGAATGCCCCACTGCCGCCAGCGCCGCAAAGCTGACGTTGGAGATCGCCATCAGGATCAGCGCGATCAGCACCGATTTCTTGAGGCCGAGCTTGGCGTAGATGATCCCGCCGACGAACACCCCGATGATCAGCGCCCAGAAGCCGACGCCGACGTCGTAGATCGCGATCTCGTCATTGGTGTAGCCGAGGTCTTCGAACAGCAGGCGGAAGGTGAGGTTCGCCAGCGTGTCGCCGATCTTGTGGACAAGTATGAACAGCAGCACCAGCCAGCCGCCGTTGCGCCCCAGAAATTCGATAAAGGGATCGGCAATCGCGCGCATTTTCTGCGGGATGGTGGATCGCTCCGCCGGAGGGCGATGGCGTGGTGGCTCGCCCAGGATCAGCGCGGTCAGCATCGCCGGAAGCGCGAACACCGAACAGGCCATATAGGCAATCGACCAGTCCGTCCGCGCCGCGACCACCAGCGCCAACGCGCCCGCCCCCGCAGCGCCGATGCGCCAGCCGTACTGGCTCATCCCCGACCCGACGCCGAGTTGATAGGGTTTGAGCGTCTCGATCCGGTAAGCGTCGATAATGATGTCGAATGTCGCGCCAGCAGCCCCCAGCATGATCGCCGACACCGCGACCCATGCGATATCCTGTTTCGGGTCCGCCAGCGCGAGGTTGAACACCGCTGCGATCACCAGCACCCCGACCACCAGCATCCAGGACACGCGAAGCCCCAATCGGCCGATCACCGGAAGCCGAACCGAGTCGACAATCCATGCCCACAGCCATTTGAAATTGTAGCTGAGGAAGACGAGCGTGAAGGCGGTGACAGTCGATTTCTCGATCCCGTCCTGCGCCAATCGGGTCGTCAGGGTCGCGGCGAGCAGCGCGAAGGGAAAGCCCGAGGACACGCCGAGGAAGAAAGCGGCGAGCGATTCCTTCTCCAGATACGGCTTGATCGCGCCCCACAGGCCCGGCTCTTGGGTTGCGCCGCTGTCGCTCATGCAGCCATGTCCTTTTGAATATCCCGATTTCGTGCAACACTACGCGTCGAAGAGAGGGATAGGGAAGCCGCAATGAACGCGCCCACAACAGATTTACCCAGATTGCAACCCACGCCGGGCCAGTTGGCTCTTGCGGAGGCCGTCAGGGACGGATGCAGCCGCGAAACCGATGTGATCGGCAGTGTGCCTGCCAGCCGCTACACCGACCCTGCGCATTTCGCGCTGGAAAAGGCGCGGTTGTTCGATCGGCTACCGCAAGTGCTGGTGCCAAGCGCGCTTTTGCCCGATCCGGGTATGGCGGTTCCGCATGATGCCACCGGCCGCCCGCTGCTGATCACGCGCGACGGCGAAGGCAAAGCGCACGTCTTCCTCAACGTCTGCCGCCATCGCGGGACAAGGCTGGTCGAAGGCGGCGATGTGCAATGCGCCAAGCGGCTTGTCTGCCCCTATCATGCCTGGACTTACAAGCTTGACGGAAGCCTGCTTGCCCTGCCCCGACCCGAAACCTTCCCCGGCATGCACAAGGGTGATTACGGGCTTGTCAAACTACCCAGCCTCGAAGCCGGAGGTTTGATCTGGTTCTCCCCTGACGCAGCTGCCGATTTCTCCGACGCGGCCAAGGTGAGCGAGGATTTCACCGCTTTCGGAATGCCTGATGCGCACCTGTTCCGGCGCAAGACCCACACGGTCAAAGGCAATTGGAAGCTGATCATGGATGCCTTCCTTGAAAGCTACCATGTCACCCGCTTGCACGCGAACACCATCGGGCCGTTCTTCAAGGACGGGATCACCAGCGGCGATGCGATCGGGCCGCACATGCGCTCTGCCGTGGGCCGGCTGGAGGAGATGGAAGGCGTCGATCTCAACGACATGGCGCAGCTGCGCCGCGTGATTACCTTCGCCTATCAACTGTTCCCCGGCACGGTGATCGTCCCCAGCCCCGATTACGTGAACGTCATGGTGCTGATGCCGCAGGCGCATGATTTGACGCTGGTTGAGGATTTCATGCTGATCCCCGAGGAACCACAAACCGACAAAGCAAAGGATCACTGGGAACGCAGCTGGAAACTGCTCGATGGCGGGGTTTTCGCGAGCGAAGACTTCCGCGCGGCCGAACTTGGCCAGCAGGGGCTGGAATCGGGTGCGGTGAAGGAAATCACGCTCGGCACGCTCGAAGGCGGGATCGCGCGGTTTGATGCGATTGTGCAGGACGCGCTGAACGCCTAAGGCGCAGCGCATGCCAACCAACCCCAAACAGTCCGACGACCGCCCCGAAGGCGATCGCATCGCGAAACTTCTCGCTCGCGCGGGTGTCGCCAGCCGCCGCGAGATCGAGCGGATGATTGCAGACGGACGCATCACACTCAACGGCAAGCCGGTGGAAACCCCAGCAACGTTCCTGCACGATCTCAAAGGGGTCAGCGTCGATGGCAAGCCGGTGGCTGGGCCGGAACCTGCGCAGCTTTTCGCCTTTCACAAGCCCACCGGGCTTATCACGGCGGAGCGCGATCCCGCCGGGCGCGCGACGATCTACAGCGCGCTGCGCAATGCCCTGCCCAAGGATACGCCCCGGCTGATGCCGATCGGCAGGCTCGACCTCAACACCGAAGGCTTGCTGCTGCTTACCAATGACGGCGGGCTGAAACGGCAGATGGAACTGCCATCATCCGGCATACCGCGCACCTATCGCGCACGCGCCTTTGGCGAAGTGTCGCAGGAACAGCTCGAAGACCTGATTGAAGGGGTGGAGATCGACGGCGTGCGCTACGGCTCGATCGACGCCAATCTCGAACACGGCAGTTCGGGCAAGAACAACTGGATCGAAATGACCATCACCGAAGGCAAGAACCGCGAAGTTCGCCGGGTGCTCGAATATCTCGGCCTGAAGGTGAACCGCCTGATCCGCATCGCCTATGGGCCCTTCCTGCTTGGCGATCTGCCGCGTGGGCAGGCAGCGCGGATCAAGAAGGGCGATCTGGATCGCTTCGTGAGCAGCCTCAAAGGGGCGAAGCGCTGATGCGGATCATTGCGGGCGAATGGCGCGGTCGCAAACTGGTCGCGCCCAAGGGCGGCGAAACGCGCCCAACGGCTGATCGCACGCGCGAGGCGCTGTTTTCGATGCTTATGAGCAGGCTTGGCAGTTTCGAGGGACTGCGCGTTGCCGACCTTTTCGCGGGATCGGGCGCGCTGGGGCTGGAGGCATTGTCACGCGGTGCGGCGCATTGCCTGTTCGTGGAGCAGGACCGCGATGCCCTCGCCGCGATCAAGGCCAATATCGACACGCTGGGCGCCCGTTCGCGCACCACCATCGACAGCGGCTCGGTGATGGGCCTGCGCACCCCGCGCGAGGCGGTGGACCTGTTACTGCTTGACCCGCCCTATCGCAGCGGCGCTGGCGAAGTCGCGCTCGACCGAATGCTGCGACTTGGCTGGATCAACGATGCGACATGGATCGCGCTGGAAACCGCATTCGACGAAGAGCCGGAGATCAAAGGCCTCGATGTCGATACCTCGCGCAAGATCGGCAAAGGCCGGATCACTCTGATGCGCAAAGGTGCCGAAGCCGCCTGAAGCAGCGGGGGAGAACCCGCAATGCGCCGGGTTGCGCGGCGATGACTTGTTCTCTACCTGTTCACATTGCACCATGACTACGCCTGCCCCCCTTCCCCCCGGCTCCGCTGCCGCTGTCCCGGCCTATGCCGCGCGGCTCAACCCGCCCCAGCGCGAGGCTGTGCTGACGACGGAAGGGCCGGTGCTGATGCTCGCGGGAGCGGGCACAGGCAAGACCGCGGCGCTGACAGCGCGCCTTGCCCATCTGGTAGCGACAGGCCGCGCATGGCCCAGCCAGATCCTGTGCGTCACCTTCACCAACAAGGCGGCGCGCGAGATGCGCGAGCGTGTGGGTCAGCATCTTGGCCCGGCCAGTGAAGGGATTCCCTGGCTCGGCACCTTCCATTCGATCTGCGCCAAGATGCTGCGTCGTCACGCCGAACTGGCCGGCTTGCAGAGCAATTACACCATCATCGACACCGACGATCAGTTGCGGTTGTTGAAGCAGCTTATCGCCGACAATGATCTTGATGAAAAACGCTGGCCCGCGCGCCAGCTCGCCGGTTTGATCGATCGCTGGAAGAACCGCGGGCTGAACCCCGACGATCTCGATGCGATGGAAAACGAAGCCTACGCCAATGGCAAGGGCGCGGCCATGTACGGGCTGTATCAGGATCGGCTGAAGGCGCTCAATGCCTGCGACTTCGGCGATCTGATGCTGCATATGCTCAACATCTTCCGCAAACATTCCGATGTGCTGGCGGAATATCAGCAGCGTTTCCGGTACATTCTCGTCGACGAATATCAGGACACCAACGCGGTACAGTATCTGTGGCTGCGTTTGCTGGCACAGGCGCACAAGAACATCTGCGTGGTGGGTGACGATGACCAGTCGATCTATTCATGGCGCGGCGCAGAAGTCGCCAATATCCTTCGGTTTGAAAAGGATTTTCCCGGCGCCCACGTGGTGCGGCTGGAGCAGAATTACCGTTCCACCCCGCATATCCTAGGCGCGGCATCCGGGCTGATCCGGGCCAATAGCGAACGGCACGAAAAGACCCTGTGGACCGAGGCAAACGGCGGCGACAAGGTGCGCGTCATCGGCGTGTGGGACGCACCCGAAGAGGCCCGCCGGGTGGGCGAGGAGATTGAACGCCTCGAACGCGAAGGCGCGCCTCTCAATGAAGTCGCGATCCTTGTGCGCGCGCAATACCAGACCCGCGAATTCGAAGACCGCTTCATCCAGACGGGCATCAATTACCGGATCATCGGCGGTTTCCGCTTCTACGAACGGGCCGAAATCCGCGACGCACTCGCCTATCTCCGGGTGATTGCGCAGCCGCAGGACGATCTCGCGTTCGAGCGTATCTACAACCAGCCCAAGCGTGGGCTGGGTTCGAAAACGCTCGAAAAAATGCACAGCCACGCCCGCCGGGTGAGACTGCCGCTGGCCGCGGCCGCGCTGGAGCTGGCCGACAGCGACGAATTGCCCAAGCGCGCGGCCAACACCATCGGCGGATTGCTAAGGCAATTCCTCGCCTGGCGGCAGGCGGCGGAGGAAATGACGCCGGCTGACCTGTTGCGACTGGTGCTGGAGGAATCGGGCTACAACGCCATGCTTTCCGCCGATCGCAGCGCCGAAAGCGCGGGCAGAGCCGAAAACCTCTCCGAACTCGCGCGCGCGATGGAGGAATACGAAACGCTGGGCGATTTCCTCGAACATGTCAGCCTCGTCATGGACAATGATCGCAGCGACGAGGAGGAAACCGTCACCATCATGACGATCCACGCGGCCAAGGGGCTGGAATTCGATCATGTTTTCTGCGTCGGCTGGGAAGAAGGCGTCTTCCCCTCGCAGCGCGCCATCGACGAGGGTGGCCTTGCCAGCCTGGAGGAAGAGCGCCGCCTTGCCTATGTCGCGATCACCCGTGCGCGGCGGCGCTGCATGATCTTTCACGCGGCAAATCGCCGCATCTACGGCCAATGGGTCAGCTCGATCCCTTCACGCTTCATCGAGGATTTGCCGCAGGAGCATATCGAGCAGGAATCGACCATGACGGGCGGTGCCTCGCTATGGCGCGCCAACTGGTCGGAAAACGAAGACCCCTTCGCCCATGTCGCAAGGGATCGCCCGGATCGCGCCCAGACCCGCGGCCCCGGCTGGCGCCGTGCGGTCGCCACCGGATACGAGCCGCAACAGAAACGCCTCGCTGAACCGGGGCGCAGTGCCGCCAGCTTTGCCGCCAAGCCGCGTTCCGACATCGCCATCGGCGCGATGGTGCATCACGACAAATTCGGCACCGGCTGCGTCATCGATCAGGAAGGTAACAAGCTGACCATCCAGTTCGAGGAAGCCGGTGAAAAGCGGGTGATCGACAGCTTCGTCAAAGTGGTGGGCTGACCGCCAAGCGCAAAAAGGGGGGCGCCGGCTTGAGACAATTTCTGTTCTTGTTGCTCATTCTGGCCGGGTTGTGCGCTCCTGCTAATGCCCGCATCGCCGCCATTCATGCCTTTGCCGCCGAAGCCTGGGAGAAATCGGGCGCTCCCGGCGCGGCCTATGCCGTGATCGACGGCGATGCGAACAAGGCCGAAGGGTTCGGCGTGACACATGCGGGCGGCGATGTAGCCGTGTCACCCGACACACCGTTCCGGATCGGCTCGATCACCAAGAGCTTCACCGCGCTGGCGATCATGCAACTGGCCGAAACGGGCTCGCTCACCATTGATGATCCGGTAAGTGATCACCTGCCTGAGATGCGCAACAGCCCGGCAGGTTCGATTACCCTGCGCCAGTTGCTCAGCCACACCAGCGGATTTTCTACGGTTCAGGGCAACGCGCTGCACGATCAAAGCGGGGAACTGCCCCCTACCCTTGCCGCCCTCGCCGCCAGCCTTGGCGAGCAAGGGTCAGCCTATCCGCCCGGCACACGCTGGGAATATTCGAACGCGAATTACCAGATCCTTGGCGCGGTGGTGGAGGCGGTCAGCGGAAGCGGATACGAGGATTACGTTCGCAACCAGATTTTCTCAGCTCTTGGCCTTTCGTCAGGGACGTTCGCCTATGTTGAAACGCCCAAAGGCGCCGCCATCGGCCACCGCCCTTGGTTCGGCGGACACCGCGCCTTCGACGATCACGGCGATTCGCGCCTCAATGCATCGGCAGGGGGCATTCTGATGAGCGCGCGCGATCTCGCGACCTATCTCTCGGTGATGATGAACGGGCAAAGCGATGTGCTGAGCGCCGAGGGCAAGGGGCAAATGCTGCAACCGGCAAGCGAGGCCGCACCCTTCTATGGCCTAGGCTGGTTCCTCGATTCCGCGACGGGCAGCGCCTTTCACGGCGGGCTTGTCCCCGGCAGCGAGGCATTGGCAACCATGATCCCGGCCCAGCGCAAGGGGGTGGTTGTGCTGGTCAACACCAATGGCGGGATCGGCTTTGGCGAAAGCGTCGATTTGCGCGAAGGACTGACGGCATTTGCGCTTGGGCGTGAGTATTCAGGCTCAGGGTCACGCTGGGGGCCGAAGACGGCCTATCTCTCGGTCATGCTGCTGCCGCCGTTCTTTGTCCTCGCCATCATCTGGGGGTGGATGCGCCGCGGGGATATTCGAGCAAAGCGGGCCAATACTGCGGGGCTGTTCAGCCTGTGGTTCCCGCTCGCCGCGATGCTCGCCGTCGCCTTTGTCCTGATCGCGGTGATCCCGCAAATGTTTGGCGGCTCGATCGCGACGATCCTTTTGTATCAACCCGATTTCGGAGCAGGCATGGTCGCAGCGGCCATACTCGCGCCGGTTTGGGCGGTGTTCAGGCTGGCGCTTGCATATCTGCCCTTGCGGCCAGCCCCGGCCTGATCCTCGATAAACGCAGCGGAGCCATGAAAGCCATGCCTGATCTTTCCCGTATCGCTCTGGCGCTTTCACCCATCCTGCTTGCGACCCTGCCGACGGCTCTTCATGCGCACCCTGACCTTGAGCGGGAAACGGCATCGGAGTGCATTTTACCGCCGGGCTGGAGCGCAATCGCTGCGCGCGATCCGCAATTCGTGGTCTTTGGCGAAACCCACGGGACCAAGGAAGCGCCCGCTTTCGTATCCGATCTGGTCTGCGCGCTCGCCGCCAGGGGCGACAAGGTGCTGCTGGCAGTTGAGCACGGCTCAACTTACGACGCACGATGGCAGGAGGCCTGGGCCTTGCCGCAAGAGCAATTCCGCAATGCGGTGCTGCAACATGGTTGGCAGGGTCGTGAAGACGGCGTGGCAAGCATCGCTATGCTTGACCTGATTGTCCGGGCGCACGCCTTAAAGGAAGGTGGCGCACATATCGGCATTGTCGCCTTCAACGGCGCCCGCGATGACGATCAGCGATCCCGGTTTGCCGACCTGCCCAGTCAAGGCCCCCACGAAGCCGCTCAGGCGGAAAACATCGCCGAAGCGGCCGCCGATCGCAATTACGACACCGTCATCGTCCTTGTCGGCAGTCTGCACGCCATGAAAGCGCCCACCAGCATCGGCGGCCCGGAGTTCGAACCGATGGCCGCGCGACTGGCCACCTATGGTCCGGTCGCAACCCTCGTCATGAAGCATGGTGACGGATCGTCATGGAGTTGCCAGTTGGCGGAGGATGCGGAGTTCGTGCCCGGTCAGCCGCTGCCTCAAAATGCAGTGGTGTGCGCCGATCACCCGGCCGGGGGCAGGGACGATTTAGAGGGCGAGCCCTATGTTTCGCTCACAATGCCGCAAGACGATCCTAAGCGCGGGTTTTATGACGGGTTTTTCTGGGTCGGCCCGATCACCGCTTCACCCCCGGCTTTCCCGACAGAGGAATAGTCCTCAGCCCAGCCCCACGTCGAGGAAACCGGGCTTTGGCCCGTTCCATTCGCCGGCGGGGACCGGTTCGTCATCCTCGTCACGGTGACGGTTGCGGCTGTGCCGTTCGGGCTTGGCGCTGCGATCATCGCGCTCGCGCTTTTCACGGCGTGGTTTGCGGGCGTTATCTTCGCCCTCGTCGCTTTCGCTCCGGCGACGGCGGCTTTCGCGCTTTGGCTTTTCTTCGGGCTCAGGCTCGCTGCCGGGCTGCGCCAGTTCGACGCGCACGTCTTCCTTGCCGAACACCTTGATCTTGGCCCCGGTCAGCTTTTCGACATTGGCGATCGCTTCGGCATCTTCACCCGATACTAAGGTGAAGGCGCGCCCCTTGGCCCCGGCGCGGCCCGTGCGGCCGATGCGATGGACGTAATCATCCGGGTGCCACGGCGTGTCGAAATTGAAGACGTGGCTCACACCCTTGATGTCGAGCCCGCGCGCGGCGACGTCGGATGCGACAAGGATATTGACCTCGCCCTTCTTGAACCGGTCCAGTTCCTTCAGGCGCGAGCTTTGATCCATGTCGCCGTGGATTTCGCTGCTGGCAAAGCCGTGGCGCTGGAGGCTCTGATTGAGCTCGCGCACGGTGGTCTTGCGGTTGGCGAAGATGATCGCGGTTTCGACGTGGTCGTTCTGGAGCAGCCAGCGCAGCGTCTCGCGCTTCTTTCGCGCATCCACCGGGATCTTGAACGCGGTGATATCCTTGTTCGTTGTCGCCGCGCGGGCCGTTTCGATCCGCTTTGGATTGCTCAGGAATTTCTTTGCCAGCTTTTCGATCGGCGCGGGCATTGTCGCCGAAAACAGCATGGTCTGGCGGGTTTCGGGCAGTTTCGAGCAGATGAATTCGATGTCGGGGATGAAGCCCATGTCGAGCATCCGGTCCGCTTCGTCGATCACCAGCAATTCGCAGCCGTTGAGCAGGATCTTGCCCCGCTCGAACAGGTCCATCAGGCGGCCCGGCGTGGCGATCAGAACGTCGACGCCTTCGTTAAGGGCCTTCACCTGATCGCCCATCTGCACGCCGCCAATAAGCAGCGCCATTTTCAGGTCGTGATTGGCGCCGTATTTCTCGAAATTCTCGGCCACCTGCGCGGCAAGTTCGCGCGTCGGTTCAAGGATCAGCGAACGCGGCATCAGCGCGCGGCGGCGACCGGCGGCCATCACATCGATCATCGGCAGGACGAAGCTGGCGGTCTTGCCCGTGCCGGTCTGGGCGATGCCGATAATGTCCTTCATCATCAGGATCGCGGGGATGGCTTCGGCCTGGATCGCTGTCGGCTCGGTATAGCCCGCGTCCTCCACGGCTTTGAGCAATTCGGGTGAAAGGCCGAGATCGGCGAATGTCATGTAAGTCAAAATGTCCGGATAGCGGGCGATGCGGGCATCGCCGGGATTTGTCGCGCCAGAAGGGAACGCCCGCTGACAGCGAGGCTGCGCTTGGCGAAAATAAGGGAAAAAGTCAAGAAATGCGCCCGTGGGACGCAGCGGGGAACGTCAGTCGTTCACGGCGACCAGCTGGCGCATCCGTTCCACCTCGCAGCGCGCACCGCTGCGTGACTGCAATTCGTCCCTGTCGACGCAGATCTGGCCGTCCTCGCTCTTTTCGACATAGAATCCAGAATAGAACTCCCGTGCGCGGCAGGCCCGTTCGAGGTTCACGCTGACGATACGATTGTCATTGAGGAACAGCAGCAGCCGGTTGCCATTACCGGTCTGCACCCCGGAAATCCGGTTTACCGGCAGGCAGCGTTCCATCTCGCGCTCTTCGAAACGCGTGGTGAGCCCGCGCGTCGGCAATTGCGCGAGCAGGCTGTTGCGGTTCGCCTCAGGCTGCGGGGAAATGCGGATGATGACGCGTTGTTCGATGCGGAATTGCCGCCATTCCTGTCCCCCGTGGAATGCGTCCAGCGGGTTGGCCGTTTCGGACGCGACCGGGAATGCAGGCGAAAGGGGAGCCTCTGGCGGCTGCTCGTAATCTGGGCCGACAGCCGGAACAAACACAACCCCCTGCCCCATCAAGGGCAGCATCAACGCCAGCGGCGCGATATAGGCAATGAAACTCGGCATGGGGGTTTTCCGAGATGTCCTTTGGGGCAGTTGGTCAGTCGCTGTCTGATCAACCAGCTAGCAAGAGCGATTGAACGCTGGCTTAACTGTCGCCATCTTGCCAGCCCGCAGCATGGACAATGCTGGTGCATTAGCGGCGAAGTGTGGCAAGGAGGCAACAATGACGACACAGACTCGCACCCGCGATTCCTTTCTCGCCGATGCCTCGGCGCTGCTTGGCCCCAAGGGGATTTCGACCGCGCCCGAAGACATTTCACCGTGGCTGACCGACTGGCGGGGTCGCTACACTGGCCGGGCGCTCGCCCTCGCCTCGCCTGCCTCGACGCAGGAAGTCGCCGAGCTGGTGAAGCTTTGCGCGAAACACCACGTGCCGATCGTTCCGCAAGGTGGCAACAGCGGCATGGCGGGCGGCGCGACGCCGGATGACAGCGGCACGGCAGTGCTGCTTTCGCTGCGGCGGATGAACGCGATCCGATCGCTTGATGCGGGCGCGGGTCAGGCGGTGTGCGAAGCGGGCGTGATCCTTCAAACCTTCCACGAGGCTGCAGACAATGCGGGATTGCGGTTTCCCCTGACGCTGGGCGGCAAAGGTTCGGCCACCATCGGCGGGCTGGTGTCGACCAATGCCGGGGGCACGCAGGTGCTGCGCCACGGCACGATGCGCGCGCAAGTGCTGGGAATCGAGGCAGTGCTGGCCGACGGCAGCGTCTTCAACGGGCTGACTTCTCTGAAGAAGGACAATCGCGGGTTCGATCTCAAGCAATTGCTGATCGGTTCCGAGGGCACGCTCGGCATCGTCACCGCGGCAAACTTGCGGTTGCTGCCGGCCACACGATCGCGCGTGACGGCATGGGTGGGCCTGCCCTCGATCATCGATGCGCGGACGCTCTTGCGCCGGGTGGACCGGGCTTTGGGCGATACGCTCGAAGGTTTCGAAGTCGTCCCCGCCCATTGCCTCGACAGCGTTTTGGCGCATCTGCCTGACGCACGCAGCCCGCTCGGCACGCGCCACGCATGGAATGCGCTGATCGAATGCGTGGCAAGCGACGCGGATGATGCGAGTTTGCGCGAAAGGCTCGAGACCGCGCTGGCTCAGGCCGCCGAGGAAGGCTTGCTCGAAGACGCGGTAATCGCCGCGAACGAGCGGCAGGCGGAAGATTTCTGGCTGCTGCGCGATTCCATATCCGGCGCCGAACGCGCGCTTGGCCCGGCGATGCAGCACGATATCTCTGTGCCGGTGGAGCGGATGCCCGAATTCATCCTTGCCGCATCCCCCGCCATCGAAAGCGAGTTCGCAGGAACAACCGCTGTCGCCTTCGGCCATCTGGGTGATGGCAATGTGCATTTCCATGTGCTCGCGCCAAAGGGTGCAACGCCGGGGAAATGGGAAGACGGCGAAGGCAAGGCGATCAGCGCAAGGGTGTATGATATGGTTACCGAGGCAGGCGGATCGATCAGCGCGGAACACGGCATCGGCCAGATGAAGGTCGGCGAACTGGGCCGTCTCGGCGATCCGGTGGCGCTTTCGATGATGCGCAGCGTCAAGGCCGCGCTCGATCCGCTTGACCTGCTCAATCCGGGCAAGCTGGTGCCGCCATCGGACGGATGACACCCGCCCCTTTGCACCCCCCGCTTGCACAGGCGCGGATCAACGCCTAAAGCCCCCCGCATCCGGCGCGTGGGGGTGCGCGAGAGCAATCGTCCCTGTATGCCGCGACCACCAGTTTTCATCCGCTATTTCTCGGAGACATTTCCATGGCCACCGCGTCGCAGCCGCAACTTCCGCTGTTCTACAAAGACCTGCTTCCGCTCAACAGCCGCGATCACGCCGACTGGAAGGTTACCAGCTTCCAGGATGCAGGTTTCCTTGCAAACACCCATGCGATTCCGCTGACGGTTGACGAATTCGTCGATGCGCAGCGCGATTATCCAATCGTGTTCACCGCCGGCGACAACCCGCTGCCGATCGCACTGATGGGCCTGAACGAAGGCGTCAACACCTTCATCGACGACAACGGCAAGCTTGAAGCGGGCGTCTATGTCCCCGCCTACATCCGCCGCTATCCGTTCCTGCTGGCCAAGCTGACCCGCGAAAGCGACGACATGTCGCTGTGCTTCGATCCGCAGTCGGGCGTTGTCGGCAAGCATGACGAAGGCCAGGCGCTGTTCGACGGCACCACGCCGAGCGACTACACCAATGGTGTTCTGGAATTCTGCAAGCGGTTCGAAGAATCGGGCCAGCGCACCAAGGCGTTCATGGACGAGCTGAAGAAGCACGACGTGCTGATGGACGGCGAAATCGCCATCACCCGCAACGACATGCCCGACAAGCCGTTCGTCTATCGCGGTTTCCGCATGATCGACGAAAACAAGCTGCGCGAATTGCCGACCGAAGCGGTCGAAGCGCTCAACAAGAACGGCATGCTGATGCTGATGCACGCGCAGCTGTTCTCGATGAACCTGATGCGCACCCTGTTCGAACGCCAGGCCCGTCAGGGCAAGGTTCCGGCGATGAACGAGGCTGCACCGGCAGGTAACGCCTGATACGGGGCATCTCCCCATCGGGGAACAATTCTGACTGAACATCGACGGGGGTCCTGCGGGTTGAACGCAGGGCCCCCGTTTCCTATTTATTCGTTGCAGGCAGGTACCCCCTCATGACCTGTCTGTGGAACGGTGCCTTCGGGCCCATTCCTCCCTGAACCTGGCCACCTCGTGCTTGCCCCCTAAATCGCGCGAGGTGGCTTTTTCTTTCGGTTTCCCCGAAATTTGCGGCTGTCGCGGGCAGACGCCCCGACACCAGCCTCCTGCCTATTCGGCTGCCTGCGCGGTTTCGTCCCTCGCACCCAATGCCGCCGTATGCGCACCCAGTTCCCGCACCAACCCGGCCAGCATCCGCGCCAGCGGAGCCATCGCCGCGGTCGGCTGTGACAGGGCATCATCGAGATAGGTTGATCGGCACAATTCGATCTGCATCGCGTGGATGCCTCGCGCAGGTTTGGCGTGGCGGTCCAGCACGTAGCCACCCGAATAGGGGCGGTTATGCGCGGCAACACAGCCCTGCTGCTCCAGATAGGCAAATGCGCGGGTCATCAACCCATTGTCGCAGGATGCGCCGAACCTGTCGCCCAGCACGATCTGCGGCGCGATCTCTTCCCCGTCCCTGCCGCCTGCCTGAAGGCGCAAGGGCGGCATCGAATGCAAGTCGATCAGCAGCACCGCCCCCCATGCGTCGCGGATGCGCGTCAATTCGCGTTCGAGGAACAGGTGATAGGGGCGATGGATTTCATCAATCCGGCGATCCAGCTCCGCGCGCGGCAGGCGGTGGCGCCAGATTTCGCCGAAGCCCGGCAGGCGGCGCGGCACCAGCCCCAGCCCGCTGCGCGCGCGGGCATTGGTGCCCGCGATATGCGGCTGCGGCTTTGTGGCACGGCGCGAAGGCCCTTCGATCATTTCCCAGTCGATATCGTCATGCGCCCGGTTGAGATCGAGCATCGCGCGCGGCGCGTGCGCCACCAGCAGGCTGGTGCCTGTCGCGCGGGCAATCTCCACCCCGACCGAATCGACATGGCGATCCTCCAGCCGCAATTGCGACAGCGGCGCGTCGCGCATCAGATTCAGCGTCGCTTCGGGATAGACCCGCCCCGCATGCGGTACGGCGATCACCACCGGCAAGGGCATGGAACGCGGCGCGACATGGACGAAGGCCGGCAGAATACGTCCCTTTTCGTCACGCTCGGTCGCGCTGATCGCTCCCCCGCGCGTCGTCAGGAGTTCCGCCTGTCTGTCGGCACCTGTTGGGATGAGATCGTCATTACCGGGGATGGAATGCATGATGAGCGGTGCTGCCCTGTTTGCTTGCGCGTGTCAAAACATGACAGCGCGGTTCATTCGAGATGGTTCCGGCGTCTCAAAGCTGGCCAATACCGTATTGCGGGAAAGATTTCTTAAGCCCGAGCGTGTAAAGGCCGTTGCCATGACAGCGACTCCCGCCCCCACCCACCGCATCCTCTTGGCCGAAGACGACAATGCCATGCGCACCTATCTGGAGCGGGCCCTGGAAAATGCCGGCTACAGCGTCGTCAGTGTCGATCGCGGCACCGATGCCTTGCCGTTGCTGGAGGCTGAGAGTTTCGACCTGTTGCTGTCCGACATCGTGATGCCGGAAATGGACGGGATCGAGCTGGCTCAGCGGTGTGCGGAAATCAGCCCGCGAACCAAGGTGATGTTCATTACCGGCTTTGCCGCCGTGTCCTTGCGCGCAAGCCGCGAACAGCCACACGCGAAGGTTCTTTCCAAGCCGTTCCATCTGCGCGATCTGGTGCTGGAGGTGGAGCGCGTGTTTGACGATGCGCGCGAGGCGAGCCTCAGGTAAGAGAATTATCGGGTGACGCGGCGCGAATCGCTTGCACAGCGCAATCGCATTCGCTAACGCGCCGCTTCCGCTTTCACCACGAAGCGGGGTTTTGATGGTACGGGCGTATAGCTCAGTGGTAGAGCACTGTGTTGACATCGCAGGGGTCGGGAGTTCAACTCTCTCTACGCCCACCATCGAAAAGGGGCCACGGCCCGATCAAGGCACCGCGATTGCGGTGCCTTTTTCGTTGCGTAGCGGCATTCTGGTCGTTTGCTTTCCTACTGATGCGGTGTTCGCATAAACTCTCGGGATGTCACCACGCCCGCGCCTTTTTCCGAAACCCGCAGCCCATGCCCTTGGTGGCAAGATCGGGGGCGAAGTTTCTTTCCCTTGGACAGTGTTCCATCTGTTCCATCCTGTAGGATTTGCGAAGCACTCGCACCCCCACTTGCACCCTGCGACGCCTCTGCTAGAGCGCCCTCAGGGATCACATCAGACATCTCTGTTGTGCGAAATCAGTCCGAAAGGGTGAGGCAAAAGCCATGCAGAAAATTCAGGTCAAAAACCCCGTAGTCGAGCTCGACGGTGACGAGATGACACGGATCATCTGGCAGTGGATCCGCGAAAGGCTGATCCTGCCCTATCTCGATGTTGACCTGAAGTATTACGACCTCTCCGTCGAAAAGCGCGACGAAACCGACGACCAGATCACCATCGATGCCGCAAACGCGATCAAGCAGTATGGCGTTGGCGTGAAGTGCGCAACGATCACCCCGGACGAAGCCCGCGTCGAGGAATTCAGCCTCAAGAAGATGTGGAAGTCGCCCAACGGCACGATCCGCAACATCCTTGGCGGTGTGGTGTTCCGCGAACCGATCGTGATCGACAACGTGCCGCGGTTGGTGCCGGGCTGGACCGATCCGATCGTGGTCGGCCGCCATGCATTCGGCGACCAGTATCGCGCCACCGACACGCTGATCCCCGGCCCCGGCAAGCTGCGCTTGGTGTTCGAAGGCGAAGATGGCGAGAAGATCGACCTCAACGTGTTCGACTTCCCGTCGAGCGGCATCGCCATGGCGATGTATAACCTCGACGATTCGATCCGCGACTTTGCCCGCGCCAGCTTCAACTACGGCCTCAACCTCGGCTGGCCGGTGTATCTGTCGACCAAGAACACGATCATGAAAGCCTATGACGGCCGCTTCAAGGACCTGTTCCAGGAAGTGTTCGACAACGAAGGCTTCGCCGAGAAGTTCAAGGAAAAGGGCATCGTCTACGAACACCGCCTGATCGACGACATGGTCGCTTCGGCACTCAAGTGGTCGGGCAAGTTCGTCTGGGCTTGCAAGAACTACGACGGCGACGTGCAGTCCGACACCGTGGCGCAAGGGTTCGGCTCGCTCGGCCTGATGACTTCGGTGCTGATGACCCCGGACGGCAAGACTGTCGAAGCCGAAGCCGCTCACGGCACCGTCACCCGCCACTATCGCCAGCACCAGCAGGGCAAGGCGACTTCGACCAACCCGATCGCCTCGATCTTCGCGTGGACGCGCGGCCTGATGTATCGCGGCAAGTTCGACGGCACCCCCGATGTGGTGCGCTTTGCCGAAACGCTAGAGCGGGTCTGCATCCAGACGGTCGAAAACGGCCAGATGACGAAGGACTTGGCGCTGCTCATCGGTCCGGGCCAGAACTGGCTGACGACCGAGCAGTTCTTCGAGGCGATCGTGCAGAACCTCGAAAAGGAAATGGCCAACTGGGCCTGATCCGCGCCACAAACATCGGAACATGCGCCGCTATCCGGCGTAGGATTGGGGCGGCCTCTCGCAAGAGCAGGCCGCCCTTCGCGCTTTTGAGGACCCCGACATGACCCAGACCCGCAGCAAGGCCCGGCTCGAAATCCGGCAGGCAAAGCTCAAGGACGTGCGCGCCATCGGTGATCTCGTCCGCCGCGCCTATGATGACCTGCCCGCTTACACGCAGGGGGAGATCCGGGGGCAGATCAACAACTACCCGCAAGGCTGCTTCGTCGCGGTGCTGGACGGGGAAATCGTCGGCTATTGCGCTTCGATGCGGCTCGACGAACGGGTCGCGCTGTCGGATCACACCTGGGACGAAGTGACCGGCAACGGCTTCGGTTCGCGCCACGATCCGACCGGGGACTGGCTCTATGGCTATGAACTCTGTGTCGATCCTCAGGTGCGCGGGACGCGGCTCGGACGGAGGCTCTATGAGGAACGCCGTGCGCTCGCCGAGAGGCTCGACCTCACCGGTATCGTGTTCGGTGGGCGTATGCCGGGCTATGCACGTGCAAAACGGCGCAAGAGCAACCGCGCAGAAACACCGCAGGAATACCTCGACCTGATCATGGAGGGGAAAGTCCACGATCCCGTCCTGCGGTTCCAATTGGCCAACGGCTTCGAACCTGCAGGTATCCTTCCCAAATACCTTCCGGAGGACAAGGCGAGCCGGGGCAACGCTGTGCGCATGGTCTGGCGCAATCCCTATGTCGATGCCGACGCGCCGCGAAAACATCGCCTGCCGCGCGATGTCGAAGGGGTAAGGATCGCAACCTGCCAGCTTCAGGCGCGGGCCGTGAAGGACTTTGACGAATTCATGAAGAGCGTCGAGTACTTCGTTGATGTTGCATCAGATTACGAAAGCGACTTCATCGTTTTCCCTGAGATGTTCACGCTGATGCTGCTGAGCGCGGAGGAAGACGAACTCTCCCCGCTCGAAGCGATCGAGGCGCTGTCGGAATACACACCGCGTATCCGCACCGCGCTGTCGGAAATGGCGCTCGCCTACAACATCAACATCATCGGCGGATCGCACCCGACGCGCATGCCGGACGGCGACATCCACAACGTCGCCTATGTCTGCCTGCGCGACGGATCGGTTTACGCGCAGGAGAAGATCCACCCTACCCCGAACGAGGCATATTGGTGGAACATCAAAGGCGGCGACACCATCGACGCGATCCCAACCGACTGCGGGCCGATCGGGGTGCTGATCTGCTATGACAGCGAGTTCCCCGAACTGGCCCGGCGTCTGGTCGACGAAGGGGCGCGGATCATTTTCGTCCCGTTCTGCACCGACAGCCGGCAAGGATACATGCGGGTGCGCTATTGCGCGCAGGCCCGCGCCATCGAAAACCAGTGCTATGTCGTGATGAGCGGCAATGTCGGTAACCTGCCCAATGTTGCCAACATGGACATACAGTACGCGCAAAGCTGCATCCTGACCCCTTGCGATTTCCCCTTCGCCCGCGACGGAATCGCCGCGGAGGCGACCGAGAATGTCGAAACGCTGACGATCAGCGACGTCAACCTTTCCGACTTGCAATGGGCCCGCGCCGAAGGGACGGTGCAGAACCTCGCGGATCGGCGTTTCGACCTTTATCGCATCAAGTGGGACAAACGGGTCGGCAATATCTCCGATCCGCTTGGCGAAGGCGCCGCCAACACTCCTGGAACCGCCGCAGGTGGTCATGGTCACGGAGGTGGGTGACTTGTCGAAGGTTGCTGGCTAATCCATTGCCATGGCAGGTGAACTGACCCTCTCTCCGGTAATGTCCGACGCGCTGGTGATCCTAGGATCGGCCGGTATCGTCATCCCCGTGTTTGCGCGTTTCCGCATCACCCCGATTATCGGATTCATCCTGATCGGCATCCTTGTCGGCCCGTTCGGGCTCGGGTCGATGGTGGATCAGGCCCCTTGGCTCAGACACATAACCATATCAGAGCCAGATCATCTCACTCCCTTCGCCGATTTTGGGATCATCCTGCTGCTGTTCGCCATCGGGCTGGAATTGTCGTTCAATCGCCTTTGGCAATTGCGAAAGCTGGTGTTCGGGCTTGGCAGTCTCGAATTGTTGATCATCGGCAGCGTTTCGGCGGCTTTCTTCGGATATTACAACGGGATGGATTCCACCGCCGCATTGGCGCTGGGATTTGCGCTCGCGTTCTCCTCCACCGCCATCGTGTTGCCGATTTCGGGAACGCGCTCCCCGGTGGGCCGTGCGGCGCTTTCGATGCTGCTGTTCGAGGACATCATGATCGTGCCGATCATCTTCATCCTCGGCGCGCTTGCACCCAATGCGCAGGCCGACGGGGTTGGCGGCTTAACCGACACGCTGATCCAGGGCGGGATTGTGATCCTGCTGCTGCTCATTGTCGGGCGCTTTGCCCTGCCCCGGCTGTTCAGCCAGGCAGCGCGGACCAAAAGCCCGGAGTTGTTCCTCGCCGCGTCACTGCTCGTCGTAATCGGCGCCAGCCTTGCCACGGCAGCAACCGGACTTTCACCGATTGTGGGCGCGCTGATCGCAGGTCTTCTGATCGCGGAAACCGAATACCACGGCGAAGTGGAAACCATCATGGAGCCGTTCAAAGGGCTTGCCCTTGGCGTGTTCCTGATCACCATCGGGATGAGCATCGATCTGCGGGCCATCTGGGCGGATATTGGCAATATCATGGGCGCTGTCGTGGGCGTGCTGGTGTTCAAAGCGATCGTCACCGGAACGCTTCTAAGACTGATGGGAGCACGCCGCAGTACAGCCACCGAAACCGGCGTGTTGATGGCCAGCCCCAGCGAAACCACCCTGATTGTACTGGCAGCGGCGACAAGCGCGCTGGTGATCGAAGCGGAAACCGCGCAATTCTGGCAAATCGTCACCGCAATCGGGCTTACAGTGACGCCGCTTCTCGCCAAGCTTGGCCGGGTTATCGCGCGCCGGGTGGAGGCGGCCCCGGAATTGCCCGAAGAAGACAATGATGAAGCCCGCACCATCATAATCGGCGGTGGCCGCGTAGGCCGCTTGATCGCGGACATGATGGTCGCGCACGATCAACCCTATGTCATGCTCGATTCCGATCCTGATCTGATCGATCGGGCCAAGCGCGACGGATATCGGGCGACCTTTGGCGATGCCGCGCGGGGCGATGCGCTGACCCGGCTCGGCATCGAAAAGGCTCCGGCTCTTGTGCTGACGATGGACGAACCCGTCCTCGCGCAACGGCTTGTGGGCAAATTGCGGGCCGAACACCCCGATCTGCTGATTGTGGCGCGTGCACGCGATACCGATCACGCCGCCGCGCTCTATCGCGCCGGAGCAAGCCATGCCGTTCCGGAAAACCTCGAAAGCTCGCTGCAACTCTCGGAAGCCGTGCTGGTGGACATAGGCGTGGCAATGGGCCCGGTGATCGCCTCGATCCACGCCAAACGCGACGAGTACCGGGAAAAACTCGAAGTCGAAGGGGGCCTTAGCGAAAAACCGAAACTGCGCACGAGCTGACGAGCGCGGATGCGCTCATCGCTCGCCTGCACCGTCAGGCGTTGACCGAAGCCAGCGCAGCCTTGACCGCGGCAATCGCTTCGTCTGCCTTGCTTCCGTCCGGGCCACCACCTTGAGCCATGTCGGCACGGCCACCGCCGCCCTTGCCGCCCAGCGCTTCAACCCCAGCGCGCACCAGATCGACCGCGCTGAACCTGTCGGTCAGATCATCGGTAACAGCGGCTGCAATCGCGCCCTTGCCTTCGTTAACCGCGACGATTGCCGCCACGCCCGATCCGAGCCGGGTCTTGGCCTCGTCGAGCAGCGGGCGCAGTTCCTTGGGGTTGAGCCCTTCGATCACCTGGCCGCTGAATGCCACACCGGCAACGGTTTCGTCCTGCCCTGCTGCTCCGCCAGCGCCTGCGCCGCCGCCCAGCGCCAATGCCTTCTTCGCTTCGGCGAGTTCCTTTTCGAGCCGTTTGCGTTCGTCCAGCAGCGCGGCGATGCGCGCAGGAACTTCCTCAGGCGTGGCGCGGATCGCGCCTGCTGCGGCTTTCAGCATTTCCTCGCGCCCGACGAGCCAGTTGCGAGCGGCGTCGCCTGTCAGCGCCTCAATCCGGCGAACGCCCGATGAAACCGCGCTTTCAGAAACGATTCGGAACAGGCCGATATCACCGGTCGCACGGACATGGGTGCCGCCGCACAGTTCGACCGAGTAATTGCGCCCGCCGTTCCCGGCGCGCCCCATCGAAAGGACGCGGACTTCGTCGCCATACTTTTCGCCAAACAGAGCCAGCGCCCCTGCCTCGACAGCATCATCGGGGCTCATCAGGCGAGTGGAGACGGGTTCATTGGCGAGGATTTCGGCGTTTACCTCGGCCTCAATCGCCGCAATCTCGTCAGCTTCCAACGCCTTGGGGTGCGAGAAGTCGAAACGCAAACGGTCTTCAGCCACGAGCGAACCCTTTTGCGTCACGTGACCGCCCAGCTGATTGCGCAGAGCGGCATGGACAAGGTGCGTAGCCGAATGGTTCGCGCGGATCTGGCTGCGCCGCGCCGTATCGACGGCCAGCTGAACCGTGTCGCCAACCGCGATGGCCCCCGCCGAAATGGTCGAATGGTGCGCGTGAAGGCGGCCCAGCGGCTTGCTGGTGTCCGTCACACTGGCCGAAAAGCCCGAAGGATTGGTGATCGAACCGGTGTCGCCGGTCTGTCCGCCGCTTTCGCCATAGAACGGGGTCTGGTTGGTCAGGATGACGACGGAATCACCCGCGCCCGCGCTGCCGACTTCGGCGCCGTCCTTGACCAGGGCGACCACCGTGCCTTCGCCCACTGTGGCGCTGTAGCCGGTGAATTCGGTCGCGCCTTCGCGCTCGGCGATATCGAACCAGACTTCTCCCGATGCCGCCTCGCCCGATCCCTTCCATGCAGCGCGTGCCGCCGCCTTTTGCTGGGCCATGGCTTCGTCGAAACCGGCGCGGTCGACATTGATGCCACGCACGCGCAGCGCGTCTTCAGTCAGATCGTAGGGGAAGCCGTAAGTGTCGTAGAGCCTGAAAGCGGTTTCCCCGTCGAGCTCGCCGCCCGCCGACATGTCGGCGGTCGCCTCGTCGAGCAGCTTGAGACCCTTCTCAAGCGTCCGGCGGAACTGCGTTTCCTCGCGAAGCAGCACTTCCTCGATCAGGGCCTGACCGCGCTGTAGCTCAGGATAGGCCTGCCCCATCTCAGTGACGAGTGCCGGGACAAGCCGGTGCATCAACGGTTCGCTAGCGCCGAGGATATGCGCATGGCGCATGGCGCGGCGCATGATCCGGCGCAGCACATAGCCGCGACCTTCGTTGGAAGGCAGCACCCCGTCCGCCATCAGGAAGGATGTCGAGCGCAGGTGATCGGCGATGACCCGGTGCGAAGCGGTGTGTTCGCCCTGAGCGGCAACCCCGGTTAGTCCTTCGGATGCAGCAATCAGCGCCTTGAAGGTGTCGGTATCGTAGTTGTCATGCACGCCCTGCATCACGGCAGCGATGCGTTCGAGGCCCATGCCAGTGTCGATCGAAGGACTGGGCAGGTTCGTCCGGGTGCCATCCGCAGCCTGTTCGAACTGCATGAACACGAGGTTCCAGATCTCGATGAAGCGATCGCCATCCTCGTCAGGGCTTCCCGGAGGACCACCGGGAATGTGATCGCCGTGATCGTAGAAGATTTCCGAACACGGGCCACACGGGCCGGTGTCGCCCATTGACCAGAAATTGTCATTGGTCGCGATGCGGATGATCCGGTCCTCGGGAAGGCCGGAAATCTTGCGCCAGAGGTCAAACGCCTCGTCATCGGTGTGATAGACAGTTGTCGTCAGCCGATCCGCCGGAAGGCCCCACTCACGCGTCAGCAAGTTCCAAGCATTGAGGATCGCCTGTTCCTTGAAATAGTCACCGAACGAGAAATTGCCGAGCATCTCGAAAAAGGTGTGATGCCGTGCCGTGTAGCCGACATTGTCGAGATCATTGTGTTTGCCCCCGGCGCGAACGCATTTTTGTGAGGATGTGGCGCGCGGTGCCGGCGGGGTTTCGAGGCCGGTGAACACGTTCTTGAACGGAACCATCCCGGCATTCACGAACATGAGCGTGGGATCGTTGTACGGAACCAGCGGCGCGCTCGGCATCTGGGCATGATCTTCCTTCCCGAAGAAGTCGAGGAAGGACCGGCGGATATCGTTTGTCGAAGTCATGGAAACGCAGTTAGGCAATGCTTTGCGGAGCGACAAGCGAAAGCAGCGCGTTTTGGTTCATTCGCGCGAACGCTGTGGCGACACGGCCCGACTTGTGGCGGGAATGCGCAACTGATCGGCAGCGCGCCAGGCAGCAATCCAACGAAAAACCGGCGCAAGCCACAATCCTTCGGGGAAAGGATGACTTGCGCCGGTATTCCGTTTGTCCGGACAGGAGAACCCGAAGGCTCCGCCCTGCCCGCTTGAAGAGCCGATGTCGTCAGTCCGCGTCCGGACCGGTCATCATCTCCTCGGCGACCTCGTCGGTTTTACCGCGAATGGCGGCTTCCAACTTGTCGCAAACTTCAGGGTTTTCCTTGAGGTAGACCTTGGCGTTTTCGCGGCCTTGGCCAATCCGGATGCTGTCGTAGGAATACCAGCTGCCCGATTTCTCGACCACACCGGCCTTCACTCCGAGATCGAGGATTTCGCCGATCTTCGAAATGCCTTCGCCGTACATGATGTCGAATTCGACCTGCTTGAACGGCGGCGCCACCTTGTTCTTGACCACCTTGACGCGAGTGGTGTTGCCGATGATTTCGTCGCGATCCTTGATCTGGCCCGTGCGCCGGATGTCGAGACGCACCGAGGCGTAGAACTTGAGCGCGTTGCCACCAGTGGTGGTTTCCGGGTTGCCGTACATCACGCCGATTTTCATGCGCAGCTGATTGATGAAGATCACCATGCACTTCGAACGGTTGATCGATCCGGTCAGCTTGCGCAGCGATTGGGACATGAGCCGCGCCTGGAGGCCGACATGGGAATCGCCCATCTCGCCCTCGATTTCGGCGCGGGGAACAAGCGCCGCGACCGAATCGACCACCAACACGTCTACCGCGTTCGAGCGGACCAGCGTGTCGGTAATTTCGAGCGCCTGCTCACCCGTATCGGGCTGCGAGACGATCAGCTCGTCAATGTCCACGCCCAGCTTCTTGGCATAGACGGGATCCAGAGCGTGTTCGGCATCGACGAACGCGGCTGTGCCGCCCGCCTTCTGAGCTTCGGCAATGACATGCAGCGCCAGCGTCGTCTTGCCCGAGCTTTCCGGGCCATAGACTTCGATTACGCGGCCTTTGGGCAGGCCTCCCACACCGAGCGCGATATCGAGGCCCAGCGACCCGGTCGAAATCGCTCCGACCTGCATCGCTTCCTTCTGGCCCAGCTTCATCGCCGAACCCTTGCCGAAAGCCCGATCAATCTGTGCAAGCGCAGCGTCGAGCGCCTTTTGACGGTCCACGTCTTTTTCCTTTTCTACCAGCTTAAGTTGCGTAGCCATCGCATGCACTCCTTCGCTTGCCTAGGGCCAGTTATCGAGTTTTAACCGGGCCATTGAGGCCACCCCTATGGCGCCCCCTGTTGGAGTTCATGTATCTGATTTGTTCCACAAGAACAAGAGTGGAACAAAACTTTTTTTCGCGCGCCATATCCCGTTATCAGGGACGCTTGCCCGCTTTGGCCGATCGCATCACCGATCCAACCTTTTCGCTGATCGACGCGACGCTGAACGGTTTGGCGATGAAGTGCATGTTGGGGATGTCGATTTCGCTGCGCAGGTTTTCCTCGGCATAGCCCGACATGAACAACACCGGGATATCCGGCCGCTGCTTGCGAATTGCGCGCACCATCGTCGGGCCGTCCATCCCCGGCATCACGACATCGCTCACCACCAGATCGAATTCGGTGCCCTTGGCAATTGCGGCAAGTCCCTCTTCGCCGCCCGGGCAGGCGGTGATTTCATACCCAGCCCGCGACAAGGCGCGTTCCGCCACGACGCGCACCATGTCCTCGTCCTCGACCAGCAGGATGCGCCCGCCAACCGACGATTCGGACGACTCCTCAGGCACAGCCACTTCCTTGCGCCGCGGCGCCTCGCCGTGATGGACCGGGAAATAGATGGTGAAGCGCGCGCCCGTAGGCCGGCCTGCACCGTCAGTAAGATTGTCGGCAAAGATGAAGCCACCCGATTGCTTGATGATGCCATAAACAGTCGACAGGCCGAGCCCGGTGCCCTTGCCCTGTTCCTTGGTGGTAAAGAACGGCTCGAACAGCTTGGGCATGACTTCGGGCGGAATGCCGCCGCCATTGTCCTGCACGATCAGCACCGTGTAGTCTGCGGGCGGAAGGATTTCCGATCCCAGCTTGACCGAATCGCGCGCCGTGATGTTGCGGGTGAGCAGCGAAATCCGCCCTTCCCCTTTCGGATTGCCCGGGCCGCCATGCGCGCCGTTCATGTTGATCGCGTCGCGCGCGTTCACGGCAAGGTTCATGATGACCTGCTCAAGCTGCTGCGGATCGGCCCGTACCGCCCCCAGATTGCGATCATGCTGGACGTGATAGCTGATCTTTTCACCCAGCAGCCGCTTGATCAACGGGCTTACCTCGCTGACGACATCGGGCAATTGCAGGATTTCGGGCCGCAAGGTCTGCTGGCGCGAGAATGCGAGCAACTGACGGGTGAGCGATGCGGCGCGGTTGGAATTGGCCCTGATCTGCTGGATGTCGTCATAGTCGCTGTCGCCCGGCGTGTGCCGCAGCAGCATCAGATCGCAAGTGCCGATGATGGCGGTAAGGACGTTGTTGAAGTCATGCGCGAAGCCGCCCGCCAACTGGCCCACAGCCTGCATCTTGGTCGCTTGGGCGACTTGCCGCTTAAGCTGGGTTTCCTCGGAAGAATCGGTCAGGCTCAACAGCACCGCTGCCTCGCCCAGTCCCCGCACCCCGGCGAGGCCGAGCGAAACCGGCTCGTCGGGCTGGAACACCAGCCGCACCGCCATGTCGCCGCTGGTTGCCGGGCCGCGCCCATGACGGCGTACCGCGTCCGACAAAGCTGCCTTGTCCTCGCGCACGACCAGATCGGTGGGGAATGGCGGCAGGCCGCGCTCCACCCGGTCAACCGAACGCAGGAACGCGTCGTTGCCGAACAGGAAGCGGCCATCGCGATCGGTCATGGCAAGGCCCAGCGGCAATTGCGCCAGCAGCGCCCCCAGCTGCGCGACACCGGCATGCGAGGCGCTGTCCCAACCGTTTCCGATGCCCACGCCGCTGTCGACCAGCAGCATCAGCGATGCACCGTCGTCAGGACCCGGCACGACACCTGCTTGCGGAGGCTCGGAGAGCGGCACGTCGATCAGCGTTTGCGGGGTCCCGCCGCGCCCTTCTCGGGCGAAGAAGATGCGGTCACGATCGTCAGCGCGCAGCAGCGAAGCGAAATCCTGACCCGCCAGCGTCGCCGCTTCGTCTCCCGATGCACGCTCGGCGAAACCGGCGCTTACGCTGCGAATGATGCCGTCAGGCCGGGTGATCGCTGTTTCGATACCGGCGCGGCTAAGAGCGATGCCGAGCGGGCCTGACAGATCGAGTTCCGAAAGCAGATCCCGCTTGGTCGCCGAGATCCGGTTGAAGCGCCAGATCAGGTGATCATCACCCCGCCCGGCCCGCACGGCCGCGACGCTCCATCCGGTTTCCGCACCTTCCTCAAGCGTGTCGACCTGATCCGAACCGTCGCGCCAGGCGATGCGGGCGATGCGGCTGAGGATTTCAAGCTGAGGCCGGTTGAGCGGAAGCGACGGCGGCGCACTACCGGCGCCGAAGGCTTCGACATAGGCAGAATTGGCGCAGACCAGCCGGTTGGCCCGATCGGTAATCGCAATCGCGCTTCCCCGATCCTCGATCGCGGCAACTGTTACCGACCAGTCGGGCGGCGAGAGTTCCGCTTCAGCCGGCTTTGCCTGCATCCGCTCGAACGCGAAGGCGCCGAGCAGCAGTACGGCAAGCGCACAGCCATATACTGCGGCGGCAACCGGGCTAGAAGTGGTCAGAAAGATGATCGCGGTGCTCACCACCATGGCCGCAGCCACTGCGACAAGGACGTTCCTTGCCGAAGTATCGCCGGATGGTGTTTCTGCGATTTCGGAACTCACGATCAATACCGTCTCAATAGGCGAACCGGGCCGGGCTGGCCCTGAGCGGCAAGACTACTTGGGGTTGAGCCTCTGGTCGAGCCGGTCTTCAATGCCTTTCAAGCGTTTTGCCCGCTTGCGTGCAATGATCACGCGCCAGATCGCACTGGAGAGCAGATAACCGACGGCTGAGGTGATCACAGCCAGCACCGCAAAGCCGACAACGGTAACCCCTGCGACTTCGAAGGCGTCGATGATCCACTGCCACGCGCCGCTTTCCAGCTGTTCTGTCGCCACCCCGGCAGTGGCCGCGTCGATCCGCAGGATGAAGGCACCAACGCGGTTGGCGACCACCAGCCAGAAAGCCAGCGTGAACGGATTGGTGACGAAGGTCGTCAGCGCTGCGAGCGGCACGTTTGCCCGTGCCGGGAGCGCGAGGAAGGCAGCAATGAAAATCTGCCCGACCGGAATGATGAAAGCCGCAAACAGGCCGAGCGCCACCCCGCGCGGGACGGAACGGCGGGTAAAGCGCCACAATTCCGGGGAAAGGAAGCGGTGGGCTATCGGGCGCAGATACTTGTTGCGCGCCATCTCCTCACGCTTGGGCATGTTCTTGCGGATCCAGTCCGCAGCCATGGTGTTCTTACCACCCGACTCGCGAGTTTGCTTGGTAGCCATATCACGCAGCGCCCATGCGCTTCATGCAGGGCGAATACAAGCGTCGCAAATGGGATGAAACCGGAGCCACCATAATGTCTATATGGATACGACTTTTCGTCTGACCACCGGGTTAACCGACAGGCCCGGACCTTTTCACGAAAAAACCGAAGAAAATTACCCGCGTTCGCGCATCAGCCGGGCCTTGTCGCGCTTCCAATCGCGATCCTTGATGGTCGCGCGCTTGTCGTGCGCCTGCTTGCCCTTGGCCAGCGCCAGTTCGACTTTCGCCCGCCCGTGGCTGTTGAAATAGATCGACAGCGGAACCAGCGTCATGCCCTTGCGCTCGACCGCGCCGAACAGCTTGTTGATCTCGCGCTCATGCAGCAGCAGCTTGCGCGGGCGGCGCGGCTCGTGATTGAGCCGGTTGCCGTGGCTGTATTCCGGAATGTTGGCGTTGATTAGCCAAACCTGCCCGTCGCGCACCTCGGCATAGCTTTCGGCGATGGTGGCCTCCCCTGCGCGCAGCGCCTTCACCTCGGTTCCTTGCAGGGCCAGACCCGCCTCGAACTTGTCCTCGATATGATAATCGAACCGCGCACGCCGGTTTTCGGCGACGGTTTTCTGCTTGTCGAAGGTTTCTGGTTTGGGCCGGGCCATGATGGCCGTGCAGATAGGGAAGTTTTCGCCGCTCGCAAAGGGTTCTGGCCCACGCGATGCGGCGGATCCACGCGAAACTTGAAATATGTCGGGGTAGCGGCAATGGTCAGTCAGGCAATTTCGGGGTCCGACTTTCATGCAATTCTTCCGCACCATCACCGCTGCGCTGATGCTTGGCGCGCTCGCGCTTTACGTCCCTGCTTCGGCTCAGCCGATGCCCCCGCCTCCGGTCGAGTATTACGGCGATCTGCCCGGAATAGAGGAAGTGATCGTTTCGCCGAGCGGCACCTATGTCGCCTTGCTCCAATCGTCCGGAGGAGAGCGCGTGATCAGCATCCTCGATGCCGCAGGCTCGCCGGTGAAGCAGCTGGCGGTGGGAGAGGCAAAAGTGCGCTCGATCGAATGGGTCGGCGAACAGGCGATATTGCTAATCCGTTCCGAAACCGGCCGCCTGCCACGCCAATACCTCCAGTCCAAGGCCGAGTTCCTGCGCGGCAACGTCATCCCGCTTGACGATCGCAGCCCGGTCGTCTCGATCTTCGCGCAGCAACGCTCCATCGCCAACGCCATCGCCGGGCTTTATGGCGTTCGCCGGGTCGATGGCCGCTGGATGGGGTATTTCGGCGGGTTCCGCATGGGCGCCACATCGGGCGATCGCAATCGCTTGCTGGACGGTCAGCCGGCGCTGTTCGCGGTCGATCTTCTCACGGGCGAGGCCGATCTTGCCGATTACGCCGGGGACTGGCCGGCCCTGCGCCGGTGGCTGGTCACCGACAATGGTGAAGTCGGCGCACGCCTCGAACTGGCGACCGATACCGGCGAATGGTCGATCCGCAACGGATCGGGCCGCACAATCGCACGCGGACAGTCGGATCAGGGGGAAGTTTCCCTGACCGGGTTCGACGCGAACGGCGCCTCGGTGATCTACTCGACCTATGACGAGAACGCCGGGTTCACCCGCCGTTTTTCAGTGCCGCTCGAAGGGGGCGAGCCGCAGGAGGTGTGGACCCAGATCGGACTGCAACGCTTCATCTTCGAGCCGTTTTCGGCGCGAATCCTGGGCGTCAAACTCGAAGGCGACGTGGTCGAATTGTCCGATCCGGCCAAGCAGCAGCGGCTGGCGGACGCGCTGGCGGCGTTCTCTTTTGCGTCCAGCAGCCGGATCGTCGACTGGACCGCAGATTTCGGCACCATTATCGCCAAGACCAGCGGCAATTACGACAGCGGAACATGGTTCCGGATCAACGGCGCAACGGGGGAACGCGGCATCATCGGGCTTGAATACCCCGCGATTCAGGGTCCGGTGATCGGCAAGGTTTCGACCTTTGGCTACAGCGCTCAGGACGGGCTTGAAATCGAAGGCATTCTGACGCTGCCGCCGGGACGCGAGGCAACGGCCCTGCCCGTGATCATCTTCCCGCACGGCGGCCCGACCGCCCATGACATCGAGCGGTTCGACTGGTGGGCACAGGCATTTGCCGCGCGCGGTTATGCCGTGTTCCAACCCAATTTCCGCGGCTCGACCGGACGCGGCCGCAGCTTCGTCGACGCCGGCGACGGCGAATGGGGCCGCAAGATGCAGAGCGATCTTTCGGACGGGCTCAGCGCCCTTGCGGAACAGGGCATTGTGGACCCGGACCGGGCGTGCATCATGGGCGCGAGCTATGGCGGCTATGCCGCGCTGGCCGGAGTGACTTTGCAGAACGGACTTTATCGCTGCGCGGTTTCGGTCAACGGGGTCAGCGATGTCGAGCAACTCTATCTCGAAGAACGCACCTGGCGGCCCAGCGTCATAAACCGCTCGCTGGACCGGCTGTTCGGCGCAGGGGCCAATCTCGACGCGCTTTCCCCTGCGAGGCGGGCGGGACGCGCGGATGCTCCGGTCCTGCTGATCCACGGACGCGACGATACGGTGGTCCCGTTCTCGCATTCGGCGAAGATGGCCGACGCTCTGCGCGACGCGGGCAAGCCGGTGGAGTTCATCGAACTCGAAGGCGAAGACCACTACCTCTCCAATTCCGCCACGCGCAAACGGATGTTGCAGGCCACCGTCGACTTCATCGAACGCCACAATCCACCGGGCTGATTGACAGCGGCGCGGTTCGGGAACATTTCTCGCGCTTTGACGGGGGAATGCATGGCGGGCAGCGAAGTGACAGGCGGCACCACCGCCCCATTCGAAATCGGCGGGCAATCGATTGCGCCCGGAACGCAGGCCGATATCGGCATACCCATCACCACCATGGCCACAGGTTACAGCTCGCAATTGGCGGTGCGGGTTCTGCACGGGGCGAAACCGGGGCCGGTTGTGTTCATCAGCGCGGCGATCCATGGCGATGAAATCGTCGGCACCGCGATCATCCAGCGGATCGCCAATTACCTTTCGCCCGAAACACTCAGCGGCACTTTGATGCTGGTGCCTGTCGCCAATATCTTCGGTTTCCTCAGCCATACGCGCTACCTGCCCGACAGGCGCGACCTCAACCGCTCCTTCCCCGGCAACGCTTCGGGATCGCTTGCGGGGCAATTGGCGCATGTGTTCTTCAGCGAGGTGGTAAGCCGCGCATCGTTAGGCATCGATATCCACACCGCCGCCGTCCACCGCTACAACCTGCCCCAGATCCGCATTGCCGCAGGCAACAGGCGTCTGGTCGAACTGGCGATGGCGTTCGGTGCGCCGATCATCATCGAAAGCCCCCTGCGCGATGGCGCGCTGCGATCACTCGCGGCGGAGCACGGGGTCGAAATGCTGCTGATGGAAACGGGCGAGGCGCTGCGGTTTGATCGCTTCTCGATCGAAACGGGCGTGAACGGGGTGCAACGGGTGCTCGCGCATCTCGGCATGATAGAGGCGGACGATGGCCTTACCGAAGTCGGCGTGCCGGCCCGCTCGAACAAGACGCAATGGGTGCGATCCCCGAGGGGCGGCGTCACCCACCGGATGCGCAAATCGGGCGATGCGGTGAAGAAGGGCGACCTGCTGGCGGCCGTGGCAGGGCTGTTCGGTGAGGAACCGCAGGAAATCGTCAGCCCGTGCGACGGTCTGATCATCGGCCACGCAACGCTTCCGGTGGTGCATCAGGGCGAGGCACTGTTCCACATCGCCCGCGTCGACCATGCCGAGCGCGTGGGCAAACGGATCGAGAGCATCGCCGACGCGATCTACGCCAGCGAACCCGAAGGCTTTGCCGAAACCTTGCTGGACGAGGATGAGGTGATCTAGGAGCCTCGGCAGGGAGAGCTGACATGATATTGACCCGCCGCGCCGCTATGGCCGGGTTCGCCGCGAGCGCCGCGCTTGCAGGCCGAGCCTCCGCCTATCCTGCACCTGTGACCGTTTTCGAAGCGCGCCGGATTCTCACGATGGAGCGCGCCTTGCCCACGGCACGTTTCATGGCGGTATCGGGCGGGATTATCCTTGGTGTCGCCGACAGCCTCGATGCGCTTGCACCGTGGACCGGCGGTTCCGAAGTCCGCGTTGATCGGCGCTTCGCCGACAAGGTGCTGTTCCCCGGCCTTATTGATCCGCACATTCACCCGATGCAATCGGCGGTGATGCTGAACCTGCCGTTCCTTGCACCGGACGACTGGAGCTTGCCGAGCGGCAATTGGCCCGGAACCTCAAGCCAACAGGCATGGCGCGAAAAGCTCGCCGAAATGGTGCGATCTTACCCGGCTGACCCCTTGATCGTGTGGGGCCATCACGAGCTGTTCCACGGTCCTTGTGACAAGGCCTTGCTCGACGAGATCGCGCCTGATCGGGCGGTGTTTGTCTGGCAGCGCAGTTTTCACGAAATCATTGCCAACTCGGCTGCGCTTACGCGGATCGGCCTTGGCTCTGCGGAAAGCTTTGCCGCCGCGCTGGCCGCGACGCATGCCAACCCGGAACACAGCAGTTTCGAGCAGGGGATATTCTCCGAAACCGGCCTGCTGCTGGCGCTCGACCGGCTGCGCGGCGCGCTGCTCGCCCCGGAGAAACTCGACCAGGGGTTCGCGCATCTGGCAAGCATGATGCGCAATCGCGGCGTCACCACCACCAGCGACATGGCGACCGGCGTGTTCGCAAGCTTCGATATCGAAGCCGGCCTGATCGCGCGCTACTTTGGCCGGCCCGACAGCACCGCGCGGGCAATGCTGATGCCGATCGCGGGCGAACTGATGGCGATCGACGATATCGACGGTTGGCTGGCAGACAAACGGGCACGGTTTACCAACGCCAATGTCGGGCTGGATCGCCGCGTCAAGCTGCTCGCCGACGGAGCGTTCTTCGCGCAGAACATGCGCATCGCCGCTCCCGGCTACAGCGACGGGCACGAAGGCAAGTGGATCACCGAACCGGATTTGCTGCGCCAACAGGCAGAGCGATTGTGGGACGCGGGCTTTTCGCTCCACATCCACGTCAATGGCGACGAAGGGGCCGAAGTCGTGCTCGAGACGCTCGCCCGCCTTGCTCCGCGCGCGGCGCAATCGGTCACGCTTGAACACCTCGGCTATTGCAGCGAAGCGCAGGCGCTGCGGATTGCGGAAATGCGTTCGGCGTTGCGGCTGATGGTTTCGGCCCAACCCAACTATATCCGCGTGTTGGGCCGCGCCTATGCCGAACACGGATTGGGTCCGGATCGTGCGGCGACGATGAACCGGCTCGGTACGCTGGCGCGCGGCGGAGTGCCTCTGGGGCTCCACAGCGATTTCAACATGGCGCCAATCGATCCCTTCTACCTCGCGTGGATAGCCCAGACGCGCGAAGGGATAGACGGCACCGTACGCGCCCCTGCCGAACAGCTGACGCGCGAAGACGCGCTGCGCGCTATCACCATCGGTGCGGCGCAGGTGATCGGACAGGAGGCAACTATCGGATCACTGGCAGCCGGCAAGAAAGCGGACTTCATCGCGCTGGAGGATGACCCGTCGCAAGCACCGCTCGACACGCTCAAATCAATGCCGATTGCCGCGACCGTGTTCGAAGGGCGGATTGCGGACTCCTAGAGCCGCATACAGCGCATCATTTTTCCGGGTCTTCCTCGCCCTCGAAGGGCGGCAGGTCGGTCTTGACCCCTTCGTACTGTGCCCGATGCGCAAAATATCCGGCCAAAGCTTTCAACACTCGCTCCGACACTTCGGATTCCCGTGCCCCCGGTCCATGAATGCCAGGCCGAATGATTATGCCGTATTCTCCCCAGTCGTCGATGAACTCCATGAAGCTGTAGCCGTGGACCAGAATGATCTGGCCATCGGGCGAGATCGGATTTCCGAACGGGCGGCGGTGTTCGATATCGAATGGATCGTGGTTCTTGATGGTATTGAGCAGATAATCGCAGTCGGAGGCCGACAACTCGATCTGGTAAAGCCCGCGCTCTTCGTCATTGTCGGCAGGCCAGAGCAGCGCCGTCCGCGCTATGCCGCCGATAGCGGCGCTGCGGTAACTGTATTGAGGATCGTTGCCTATGTGGCATTCGATCGAACGAACCAAGGAGACCGCGTTGAATGCCACCGTCACCAAGCGGATGGCGACGGTTTTGTTGCTTTCCTCGGGTCTCTCATAATTGGCGTAGCTCTGCTCCCCGATCAGCGGCAGCAGCGGTTGGAGAAGGCGCTCGGTCCTGATCCAGTCAATCTCGCATTCAAAAACGTAACGGTCTGTGACGCCTGTGGCTTCGAGCGCGTCCAGTTCGTCCTTGCCCGGGGGAGTATTGAACTCGTCGCACTGTTCAAGCTCCAGTGCCTCCTCATCGTAAGGAACCACATCGGCCAGCGCAGGCTGCGCCGACAGCACCGCCAGCGCAAGCGAGAGCAGCGCCAGCCTCAAATGAGGCCTGCGTGCGACAGCGCATCGTCAACGGCCTTCTTCGCGGCTTCCGAACATTCGATCAGCGGCAGGCGCACGCTGGGCGAAAACCAGTCGTGCACGCGGCTGAGCGCGTATTTCACCGGCGCGGGGCTGGCATCGGCGAACATCGCGTAATGCAGCGGGAACAGGCGGTCGTTCAACTCGCGTGCGCGCTTCAGTTCGTTGTTGTTGATCGCCTGCTGGAATTCGGCGCAGAGCGCGGGCGCTACATTGGCGGTAACCGATATCGCTCCCCTGCCCCCGGCGGCATTGTGCGGCAGCCACAATTCGTCATTGCCCGACAGCTGGCAGAAATCGCGCCCGATACCCATCCGGTGATCGGCCACGCGCGAAAGATCGCCCGACGCGTCCTTTATAGCGACGATCCGGTCCGGATATTTGTTGACCAGCGCCACCACCGTCTCGTCCTCCAGATCGGTGACGGTGCGGCCCGGCACGTTGTATAGCACAATCGGCAGGTCGCTGTTTTCGGCAAGGAAGCTGAAATGCGCTATCAACCCCGCCTGGCTCGGGCGGTTGTAATAGGGCGCGACACACAGCCCGGCGGCAGCACCCGCCTTCTTCGAGAAATTCATGTGCAGCAGCGCGTTGCGCGTGTCGTTCGATCCGCAACCGGCGATCACCGGAACGCGTCCGGCGGCCTGTTCGATGCAGACTTCGATCACCCGGTGATGCTCTGCATTGGACAGGGTCGAGGCTTCACCCGTGGTGCCGCAAGGGACCAGAGCGGCGCTGCCGTTGTCGATCTGCCAGTCTACCAGCTTGCGAAAAGCCGCCTCGTCAAACGATCCGTCGCGAAAAGGAGTCGCCAGAGCGGGTATGGAACCGCTGAACATTGCTTTATTCCCGTGTCAGACAATAACTGGATCATAGCCGCGCAAAATGTTTCGCGCACCTTGTTAAGCGCCAGATAAGGAACCCATCGGCACTATGTCCAGCATGGCCAGAAATTTGCTCTCCAGTCCGATTGCCATCGCCGCTCTTGCGGCCGCTTCGGTGGGAGCGCTTTCGACGCCTTCGTCTGCACAAATGCCTCAGCGCAGTAATCTTGTCGCGACGCAGCCGAGCGAAATCGGCGCCGCGATTGCGCGCTGGGAAATGCTGCAGGAAAACCGCGAGCTGGGCTTTTCGGACTATGCCGGGTTTGCGCTGGCCTATCCCGAGTTTCCCCGCATCGAAACGATCCGGCTGCGGGCCGAGGCGACGCTGGACAAGGAATCGCCTTCGCAGGCTGATGTCCTGCGGTTTTTCGACGCGATGCCGCCGCTGACCAATCACGGGCGGGCGCTGTATGCGCTGATGCTGGGCGGTGCGCGGCGCGAAGAGGCGCAGGGTATGGCGCGCGAGGCGTGGCGCGGCGGTTCGATGAGCGAAACCGCGGAAGCTTACATGCTGAGCATGTTCGGCGCGCAATTCTCCGCTGACGATCATTTGGCGCGCATGGATGCGCTGTTGTGGCAGGGGGAAACCGGCCCGGCGGAGCGCCAACTCGACCGCATCCCCGAAGCCGCGCGCGAACTGGCGCGGGCGCGGCTTTCGCTGGTGCGCGGCGAAACGCCCTATGGCGCCGACCTGACCGTCCCCGCCACCGCGATGAACGACGCGGGCTTCGTCTACAACCTGCTCAATTACCACCGCTCGCGCCGCGATACGCAGGCGGCGATCAGCCTGCTGGCCAATCGCCGCGCCTTCACTGCCCCCGCATTCGATCCGGATGCGATGGTGAAGGACATGCTGGCGGTTGCCGAAGCGGCAAGCGCGACCGACACGGTGCGGATCGCGATGAAGATCGACGATCTCTTCGCGCCGGGCACGGATATCTCCCAAGGCTCCTTCGGTCTGCGCGATCGCTACACCGACTTGATGTGGATGGGCGGGACCAACGCGCTGTGGCGGCTGAATGACGGAGCCTCCGCCGCGCAGATGTTCCTGCGATATGGCAAGGCCGCGCGCACGCCCCTGACGCGGGCAAAAGGGTTCTATTGGGCAGGGCGCGCCGCACGTCAGGCCGGATTGAGCGAGGACGCCAACCGCTATTTCGAAATGGCGGCGGAATTCCCGCATTATTATTACGGGCAGCTCTCGCTCGCCGCGCTGGGTCGTCCGATGCCGGGCTTTGCCGAACTGCCGCAACTGCAGATCGACCCCGCCACCCGCGCCGAGTTCGAGCAGCGCCCGCTCGTCCGCGCCATCCGCAACATGGCTGCCAACCGCCGCGACTGGCGCACCGAGCGGCGCTTCTTCCAGGCAATCGGGGAAAGCGCCGATACGCCGGAAGAACTGGTGATGGTCAACCAGCTTGCAGCGGAAACGGGCCTCAAGGAAATGGCCGTCGTCATCGGGATGGAAGCGGGCGCGAACGGCATCGCCGGATTTGAGCGGATCGGTTTCCCCACTCATCCCACCCCGGTCGTCAACGACTGGACGATGGTGCACGCCATCAGCCGTCAGGAAAGCGAATTCGACCGCACCCGCCAAAGCCATGCGGGCGCGCGCGGCCTCATGCAACTGATGCCGGGCACGGCGCGCGAACAGGCGGGCAAGCTGGGCATGCAATACATGTCTGCCAGCCTCTACAGCGACACCGACTACAACATCCGTCTGGGCGATGCCTATTTCGCCCGGATGATGGATTATTACGGCGGCGCCTATCCGCTGGCAGTCGGCGCGTATAACGCCGGGCCGGGCCGCGTGAACCAGTGGCTGCGCATGAACGGCGATCCGCGCCGCGGCGAAATCGACTGGGTGACCTGGGTCGAGAAGATCCCCGCCAATTTCGAGACCCGCTATTACATCATGCGCGTGCTCGGCAATGCGGTGACCTATTCGCACATGTACCCGCGCGAAGCAGGACTGCCGCGCACGATCGACACCTTCCTGCCCTGATCGGCGAACACCCGTGTCAGCGCGTCAGGGACCACCGATCACGCCCGCAGGGATGGCCGCCCTCAAGGCGCGCTATGATCAACTGCTGGGCAAGGAACGCCCGGAAATCGTCGAGATCGTCAGCTGGGCAGCGGGCAATGGCGACCGCAGCGAGAACGGCGACTACCTCTATGGTCGCAAGCGCATGCGCGAGATCGACCGCGAACTGGGCTACCTCGCCCGCCGGATGAAGGCGCTTCGGATCGTCGATCCGGCCAACCAGCCGGACAAGGACCGGGTGTTTTTCGGCGCGAGCGTCGAACTCGCGGACGAGGATGACAATCGCAAAACCGTGACCCTTGTCGGCGATGACGAGCAGGATGCCGGGCAAGGCCGCGTCGGCTGGTCCTCCCCCATTGCCAAGGCGCTCAAAGGTGCGACAATCGGCGATGTCCGCACGGTTCGCCTGCCCGGCGGGGTCAAGGAATGGGAAGTTATGGCGATCAGTTATGAATAGGGCCGCTATCGCCTGCATGATCGCAGTCACCCTTGCCGCGCCTCTCGCGGCGAAAGAGAGCCTTGGCGTCTATTCCAATTGGGGTGCGTTTCGCGATGACAGCCCGCTGCGCTGCTATGCCATCGCCAAACCGTCAAATGCCGGCGACGCGCAACCCTTTGCCAGCGTCTCCAACTTGCCGCGCCAGAACGTGCGCGGACAGGTGCATTTCCGCCTGTCGCGCAGCGTGCGCGATGGCGAGGAAGCGACGCTGACCATCGGCGACCGCCGCTTTGCCCTGCCCGCCAATGATCGCAACGCATGGGCGCAGGATGCCCGCATGGATGCCGCCATCGTAGCCGCGCTGCGATCCGCATCCCGAATGAGCGTTTCGGCCCGCGCTTCCAACGGCAGCCGCTTTACCGACCGCTATGACCTGACCGGAGCCGCAACCGCGATTGACGCCGCCGTTGTCGGGTGCGCCGCGCGATGAGCGACACGCCAGCCGCTCCGGAAATAACCGCGATGAACTTTGTCCTCGCGGTCTCCGATGCAATGGCCACCGCCCGATGGTGGGTCGATGTGATGAAATTTAATGCCCTGCGCGATCTTGGCGGTTGGGTTTTCGTGAAGCGCGGACGCTGTATGATCACGCTGGGATCCTGCCCCGATGCGATCCATCCGGGCGATCTCGGCGATCACCAGTATTTCGGCTATATCGAGTTCGACGACATCGATGCCTACTACGCCGAGATCGACCACGATCAGGCCGACATCCTGAGCGCTCCCGAAAGCAAGGAATGGGACATGCGAGAATTCGGGGTCCGCACCCCGGACGGCCACCGGGTGATGTTCGGGCAGGACCTTACCTCGCACCCCCACGTCAAAGGCTAGTCAACCGGCCCCTGCGCGACTATATGCCGCGCCAATCATGGCAGACACGACCCTCATGACCATCCCCGGGCAGGTTGACCCGGTTCCCGTCGCGCGTGACATCACGCCGCGCGCCGATGGCCGTATCGACCTGATCGGTCTGCCCCGCCCGCGCATTCGCGAACTGTTCGAAGAAGCGGGTCTAGACGCGCGTCAGGCAAAGCTGCGCGCCAAGCAGGTGTTCCACTGGCTGTACCACCGCGGCGTGACCGAATTCGAGGCGATGACCGATATCGCCAAGACGATGCGCCCGTGGCTGACGGAACGCTTTGTCATCGGTCGTCCCAATGTTGTCGAGGCGCAGCACAGCACCGATGGCACGCGCAAATGGCTGCTCCAGACCGATGACGGCCACGATTTCGAAATGGTCTTCATCCCTGATGCGGACCGGGGGACGCTGTGCGTGTCGAGCCAGGTCGGCTGCACGCTCAACTGCACATTCTGCCACACCGGCACGATGCGTCTGGTGCGCAATCTGACACCGGGAGAAATCGTCGGCCAGGTCATGCTGGCGCGCGATGCGCTGGGCGAATGGCCCAAAGGCCGGATGAACGATCTGGGCGAAGAAGACGCCGGGCATTACACCGCCGATGGCCGCCTGCTCACCAATATCGTGATGATGGGCATGGGCGAACCGCTATACAATTTCGATCATGTGCGCGATGCGCTGCATCTGGTGATGGATGGCGACGGGCTCGGCCTTTCAAAGCGGCGCATCACCCTTTCCACCAGCGGCGTCATTCCGGCGATGGAGCGTTGCGGGCAGGAAATCGGCGTGAACCTTGCCGTATCGCTGCATGCCGTGCGCAAGGAAGTGCGCGACGAGATCGTACCACTCAACAAGAAATACGGGATCGAAGACCTGCTTCAGGCCTGCGCCGATTATCCCGGAGCCTCCAATGCCCGCCGCATCACTTTCGAATATGTGATGCTCAAGGACAAGAACGACAGCGACGAGGACGCGCGCGAGCTTGTCCGGCTGCTCAAGGCGTTCAACCTGCCGGCAAAGGTCAATCTGATTCCGTTCAACCCATGGCCCGGCGCGAATTACGAATGCTCCACGCCGGAGAGGATCAAGGCGTTCAGCGATATCGTGTTCGAAGGCGGCATCAGCGCGCCGGTGCGCACCCCGCGCGGGCGGGATATTGACGCGGCCTGCGGCCAGTTGAAAACCGCAGCGACCAAGAAATCGCGCGCGGAGCGGGATCGCGAGGCAGCCGCGTCTAACGCGGATCCATCGCCCTAGTCGGCCCCAAAAGCGTCTTCAATGTCGTCCTTGACGATTTCGGCGATGAGAAAACCTCCGCCGATAGCCACCGCTGTGCCAAGCAGTATCCATCCGCCTGTACCAAGCCCGCTGCTCTTCTCATCCTCATCCGCCGTCAAACGCGGGCCAAAGGTCACCACTTGGTGATCATTCATCAGCAGGCGCGGATTTTGCTCCAGGGTAAAGGACAGCTTGGCTGCGCGCAGGGTCTGACGCTCAAAATCGGGGTCAAACCGCATTGGAATGACGCTATTGGAATCGTCGATGCTCTGGGTCGCCAGCATGAAATCAAAACGCGGTTTCGCCTCAGCACTCCCGCGTTGCGCCCCAAGAGGTATGGTAATCGCTGCGCTCGCACGGGTGTCCGTCGCACGATCGTGCTGAAAATCGCGTAAGGTTTGTGCGCTGGCCCCTTGCGAAAGAAGCGCCGTGCCCGCCACAAACACAATTGCTATTTTCCTGAATGCCATGTCATTTGTTCCCCGGTTCATAGACTTGGCGGCCCTTAACTCGCTGAATATGGCTAAAAAGTGGCAAGGCACGGCAATATGAATAATTCGATGGATCCTGCGACTTACGATTTTTATCAAAGTGGGGCTCCGCATTTCTCTTTGAGCTCGGCCATCAGCCATTCGCGTCACCTTGACGATTTTCTCGATCGCCTTGCACAAGGCGCTCGCGTGCTTGAGCTTGGTTGTGGCGCAGGCCGGGATTCGGCCCGGATCGCGCAGCGCGGGTTTGATCTGGATGCGACCGACGGTGTTCCGGCGATGGTCGCCAAGACAAAGGAACGGCATGGGATCGACGCGCGGTTGATGCGGTTCGATCAGCTGGAGGCGAACAGCGAATATGACGCGGTCTGGGCGCATGCCTGCCTGCTGCATTGTCCGCAGGCGGAACTGCCCGGCGTTCTGGCGGCGGTGCATAGCGCGCTCAGGCCCGGCGGATTGCATTATGCCAGTTACAAGCTGGGCGATGGCGAAGGCCGCGACGGGCTTGGCCGGTTGCACAATTTCCCTTCCGCCGATTGGCTGCGCGATACCTATCGCGAGGCAGAATTCGAGTTTGTCGAGCAAGAGGTTTTCGCCGGGAAAGGCTCCGACGGGACCGAGCGTGACTGGATCGCGCTGACGGTGCGCCGGGGGAATTGAGCCGTGTGCTTTCCTACCCCATGGCTTTGTGCTGAAACGGGGGCATGACAACTTCCCCTCCCCTTGCCGCACCTGCCTTCCGCCTGTCGGAAATGGCCGAGGTTTTTTCCTCCAGGACAGTGTTCCATCTGTTCCATCCTGTAGGGAATCGGGCGCCATGAAGCACACGGTCGAAGCCGTTTGCACCGGCACCGCCCGCCCCTTCAACGGGGTGGAAACCAGCGCGATCGCCAAGCGCCCGCGCGAAGGCGTCATACAGGTGCTGGAGGAAGGGCTTGCACCAGACGAACAGGCTGACAGGCGCGTGCATGGCGGCCCGGAAATGGCGCTGCATCTCTATCCGCTCGATCACCATGCCTTCTGGCAAGCGGAACTGGGCGGATGCGACCTGCTGGATGAACCGGGGGCGTTCGGGTCAAACCTTGCGGTGCGCGGCCTGATGGAAAGCGATGTCCATATCGGTGATCGCTTTCGCCTCGGCAGCGCGCTGATCGAGGTGAGCCAACCGCGCCAGCCGTGCTGGAAGATCGAGCACCGCTTCGGCCACAAGGGCATGGTCGCGCGGATCATCGAGACGGGGAGATCAGGTTGGTACTTCCGCGTCCTCGAAACGGGCGATGTGCAAGCGGGCGATGCGCTGGAGCGGGTCGAAATCGGAGAGGTCGATTGGAGTGTCCAGCGCGTCTTCATGGCGCTGGTGGCGGGCAAGGCCAGCCGCGATGATCTGGCCGAGTTGGAGGCCATGCCAGCGCTCACGCCAAGACTGCGCGAACGCGCCAGGGCGAAGCTCGGTTGAGGGCTTGGGGATCAGCCCGTCGCGCGGATCGCTCGCCCCACCTTCCTGTCACCTTTCTCTGCGCTCCGTTCATCCAGCGTTCGACTTTACTGAACAAAAAGGGTCGTGCCCACAGAGGGCCGGAAAGGACAAACCGATGAAGACCCTTGCAATGATTGCCGCCGCCGGATCGCTCGCAGCCATCGCCACCCCGGCCGCCGCCGCTGACCATTCACTGATGCTGGCCCCCGGATCGGTGGCCGACATCGCCGCACCCTATGGCGCAGGCTATGATGCCTACTCGACCGTGCGCTATGACGATTGGGATGATTGGGACGATGATGATCGCCGCTATCGCCGGGGTCGCCACTATCGCGACGATCGCATCTATGATCGCCGAGGGCGCTACCATGAGCCCCGCCGGATCGGCCATCGCGATCGCATCTGGCGCGGGCGGGACGGCAACTATTACTGCGAGCGTGATAACGGCACCACCGGGCTGGTGATCGGCGCAGGTGTCGGCGCGCTGCTCGGCCGCACCATCGACACGCGCGGTGACCGGACTGTCGGCACCCTGCTGGGCGGTGCGCTGGGTGCGGTGCTGGGCCGCGAGATCGACCGGCGCGAGCTGCGTTGCCGGTGAGGATGCCCGCCGCATCGCTTGGACTTGTGTAATGACACGGGGCGCTGATAGGAGGCAGGCCTATGCCCGATACAGCGCCCCTACCCGCCGTTCTTGTCACCGGAGGCGGAACCCGGATCGGAGCCGAGATCGTCAAACGGTTTGCCGCCGCCGGATGGCATGTGGTGATCCACTACAAAAGCTCCGACACGGAGGCTCGCGCGCTGGCGCAGACACTTCCGAGTGCCGAGATCATCGCCTGCGACCTCGCAGACGATATCGCCGCCCGGAACATGATCGCGGACTTGGCCGCGCGCCTCCCCGACTGGCGCTGCCTCGTCAACTCCGCTTCGATCTTCGAATACGACGATGCAACCAATCTGCTCCCCGCAGCGAACAGGGAAGCAATGCAAGTCAACGCGCTCTCCCCTGCCGTCATGGCACAGGCCTTCATGGCAAGCGCACGCAGCGCGCATGTTCGCAGCGTGATCCACATCACCGACATGAAGCTGGAAAACCCCAATCCGGACTTCTTCAGCTACACCATGTCCAAACACGCGCTCGCCGCAACGATCCCGATGCTGGCACAGGCGGCACCTGAAGATGCGCGCATCTATGGGATCGCTCCGGGCGCAATCCTTGCGAGCCATGACCAGAGCGAGGAAGAGACCGAGGTCTCGCATCGTCTCAACTTGCTCCAGCGCAAGACCGGGGCGGACGAGATAGCCGAGGCGGCACTGTTCCTTGCGAGCGGCACCCTGAAAAGCGGATCGACCTTGTTCATCGACAGCGGCCAGCACCTGCTGTCGCAGGATCGCGACGTGATCTACCTCGCACGGGAAAAGGCGGCGGGACAGTGAAGCGCCACGCCCTGACCACCCGCCTGTGGCATTGGATCAACGCGCTCGCGTTCGTGGTGCTTTTCATGTCGGGCCTCAATATCTCGAACGCGCACCGTTACCTGTATTGGGGCGAATACGGGTATGATCCGGCCGATGCATGGCTGACGGTAATACGGTTCCCCGCATGGGCGACGATCCCGCAACGATATGACCTTGCCGAGGCACGGGATTGGCACAACACATTCGCCTGGATCTTCGCAGTCGGCCTCCTCGTGATGTGGATAACCAGCCTGATCAATCGCCATTTCTGGCGCGACATCGCAACCGGGCCGCGCGACTGGACGTTCGCAGCCTGGCGGGAAGCCATTGCCATGCACTTGGGTAGCGGGATCGAGGATGATAGCCGCTACAACAGCCTGCAACGCATCGCCTATGGCGTGGTTCTGGGTCTGCTTCTGCCGATGATGATCTTTACTGGACTCGCGATCAGCCCCGGCTTCGAGCCTGCCGCTCCGTGGCTGGTCGATGCGCTCGGCGGACGCCAGAGTGCGCGCAGCCTGCACTTCATCACCGCATGGACGCTGTTCGTCTTCGCCGCTGGCCATATCGCGCTCGCCATGGCTCCCGGCCAGCGCCGTCAGCGCAAGGCGATGATCACCGGCACACTGGGTGAGGAGACACCGCGCTATGGCTGAAACCACACGCCGCACACTGCTCGCCGGGATGGCCGCACTGCCGATGGCGGCCTGTTCCGAAATTGCGGATACCGGTCCGGCAGGCGATCTGTTCGACGCGGCAGAAGGCTTGCACCGCACTATGCATCGCGCGCTTGCCCAGCGTCAGGCGCTGGCGCGGGAATATGCGCCGGAGGACCGTTCACCCGACATCCGCGGCAACGGATCAATCAGCGTCGATACACCCGCCTATCGCGAGCAGTTGTCGAAAGGCTTTCCGGATTGGCGGCTGACCGTCAGCGGACTGGTCGACAATCCGATCAGCCTTTCGCTCGACGATCTCCGCGCCCTGCCCCAGCGTACGCAAATCACCCGCCACGATTGCGTCGAAGGGTGGAGCGCGATTGCCGAGTGGACCGGGCCGCAATTGTCAGCGCTTCTGGACAAGGCAGGATTGCGCGAAGAGGCAAAGTTCATCGTCTTCCGCTGCGCCGACACGCTTTATGGCCGCGCCTATTACGAGAGCGTCGACATGGTCGATGCCTACCACCCGCAGACGATCATCGCACACCAATTGAACGGCAAGCCGCTACCAGAGAAAAATGGTGCGCCCCTGCGAATGCGGATCGAGCGGCAATTGGGCTACAAGCACGCCAAATACCTTACCGCGATCGAAGCGGTGACCAGCTTTGACGACATACACGGTGGCAAAGGCGGCTTTTGGGAAGATGTCGGCGATTACCAGTGGTATGCCGGAATCTGATCCTCGCTATTCCGGATAGATCCGCGCCATCGTTGCCCAGTCCGCAGCGATCATCTCTTCCAGAACGCCAAGATCAACATCCGATAGCTTGTTGATGTACAGGCATGACTTGCCCGTGGAATGCTTGCCAAGCCGCTCAAGCGCCGCCGCGCGATCCCTGGCCGCGATTTCGTCGCAATACCCGCCCATCAGATAAACCGAGTGTTTGGCTTTGCGTGGACTGAAACCGCTCCGCATCCAGGTTACATCTCGCCCGCTGGCATAGGTGGTGTTGTAGGTGCCGAAGCCGATGATGCTGTCACCCCACATCCGAGGCTGTTCGCCCGTTATCTTGGTGAACAACTCCAGCAGAACCCTTGCATCCTCGCGCTTGGCGGCCGGTTCGACCCGGTCGATGAATTCATCAACCGACGCCTTGGTAGGAACGGTCTTTGCCTCTGCCACGATCGCTTTCCCCCTTCGTGCCGACTCCCGGATTGACAGCATAACACATGCCGCGCCACACCAAGGGCAGGAAAAGCGCGGAAGGGGAACGCTCAATCCATGTGGCTGCTCGACAAATTTCTTGGAAATGTCATCCGCGAAGGTCAGCTGGTCGTCACCGATCACGACGGCAAGACCTATGAATACGGAAATGCCGTAGAGGGGAGCCCGCCGCTCCATATCCGCCTGACCCACCCCAAGGCCGCCAATCACATCGCCCGCTACCCGCAGATGGGCGCTGGCGAGGCGTTCATGTGGGGGTGGCTGGTGGTGGAGGAACCGCACGACATCCGCGACCTGCTGCTGTTCGTGACCGCCAATTCGAAACGCATCGGCGACAGTGCGATCCAGGAACAGGGGTTTCTGAAAAAGGCGGCAGAGAAAGTCGCATCCGCCATCGACGGCATCAACTTGCGTGCGTCAGCCCGCAAGAATGCCGAGCACACCTACAATCTGACGCGCGAACTGTACGAACGCTTCCTCGACGAAGATCGTCAGTACACCATGGCCTATTACCGCGAGGATCCGGAGAACACGTCGCTCGAAAAGGCGCAGATGGACAAGAAGGCGCATCTCGCTTCCAAGCTGTACCTCAAGCACGGCGAATGCGAAGGAATGCGCGTTCTCGACATCGGCTGCGGATGGGGCGGCTTCGGCCTCTACCTGCACGAAATGTACGGTGTGGAAGTGCTTGGCGTCGCTCTCGCTCCCGATCAGATCAAGTTCTGCAACGAACGCGCAGAGGCCGCGGGCGTCGCTGACAAGGTCAAGTTCGAACTGCTCGATTATCGCGACGTCACCGGACAGTTTGACCGCATCTCGAGCGTCGGCCTGCTCGAACACGTCGGCACGATCCATTATCCGCAATTCTTCGAAAAGACCCACGAACTGCTCGCCAATGACGGGGTGATGATCTCGCATTGCTGCGGCCGCGCGGGGCCTCCGGGCCGAACGGACGCCTGGACTCGCAAATACATCTTTCCCGGTGGTTACATCCCAGCCCTCTCCGAACTGGTGAAGGAAAGCGAGAAAGCGGGCTTTCAGGTGATGGACGTGGAGGCGATGCGCTTCCACTACAGCCACACGCTTGAGGAGTGGTACAATCGCACCGTGATGCACCGCGAAGAGATCACACGGATGTATGACGAAGTGTTCTACCGCATGTGGCTGTTCTACCTTGCCGGTGCCGAACAGAGCTTCCGCAATGGCGGCATGGTTAACTGGCAACTGCAATATGTGAAAGACCGCGCCGCGATCCCCATGACCCGCGAATACATGCACCACGAAAGCGCGCGTCTGCGCGATGTGGGCACGGTGCCGACATGGCGGTTTGATCCGGCGCTGAAGGAAGCGGCGGAGTAAGCCCCCTTTCCTTCCCGCAGTTTTATCGGCATGGGGCGCAGCGAATTCAGGAGTTACGCCGCAATGTCCGACATCAAGAAGGTCGTCCTCGCCTATTCAGGCGGTCTCGATACCAGCGTCATCGCCAAATGGCTCAGCGTCGAGCGCGGGCTGGAGGTTGTCACCTTCACCGCAGACCTTGGCCAGGGCGAGGAAATCGAACCGGCGCGCGACAAGGCACGCGCGATGGGGATTCCGGACAAGCACATCTTTATCGAAGACCTGCGCGAGGAATTCGTGCGTGACTTCGTCTTTCCGATGATGCGCGCGAATGCTCGCTACGAAGGCGACTATCTGCTCGGCACCTCGATTGCCCGCCCGCTGATTTCCAAGCGTCTGGTGGAAATCGCGCATGAAACCGGAGCCGATGCGATCGCGCACGGTGCAACCGGCAAGGGTAACGATCAGGTTCGCTTCGAATTGTCGGCCTATGCGCTTGATCCGAACATCAAGGTGATCGCCCCGTGGCGCGAATGGGACCTGACTTCGCGCACCGCGTTGATCGCATGGGCCGAAGCCCACCAGATCAAGGTGCCGACCGACAAGCGCGGCGAAAGCCCGTTCTCGACCGACGCGAACCTCCTTCACACCTCATCCGAAGGTAAGGTGCTTGAAGATCCGTGGGAGGAGACACCCGACTATGTCTACTCGCGCACCGATCACCCCGAAAATGCACCGGACACTCCCGAATACATTGAGATCGGCTTTGAACGTGGTGATGGCGTATCGCTTAATGGCGAGGCGATGTCTCCGGCCACCCTGCTCACGGCCCTCAACGATCTGGGGCGCAAGCACGGGATCGGCCGGCTCGATCTGGTCGAGAACCGCTTCGTCGGCATGAAGTCGCGCGGGATGTACGAAACGCCCGGCGGCGAGATCTACGCCCGTGCTCATCGCGGCATCGAACAGATCACGCTCGATCGCGGCGCAGCGCATCTCAAGGACGAGCTGATGCCGAAGTATGCGGAACTGATCTACAACGGTTTCTGGTTCGCACCCGAACGCGAAATGCTGCAGGCCGCCATCGACCTGAGTCAGGAAAAGGTGACCGGTACGGTCCGCCTGAAGCTGTACAAGGGGCTGGCCAGCGTCGTGGGACGCAAGAGCCCGAATTCCCTCTATTCGGAAGCGCATGTGACGTTTGAGGATGACGCTGGCGCCTACGACCAGAAGGATGCCGAGGGCTTCATCAAGCTCAACGCCCTGCGGCTGCGGTTGCTGGCGCAGCGCAACCGGTAGGGCGACTCGGACGGGACCGAAGGGGTTCTTCCCGCGCGCCTCGACACCTCGTTTCAGTCGAACGCAAGATTCGAAAAGCGTCGTTTTTCGCATTTTCCAGCGGCCTGAGCGGCTCTCGCAAGCTGGTTCCCGACAGTATGTATCAAATGCGATGAACCGTTGAGTTGTCCACCGATCTCCACAGGAGATAGTGTCAAAAGTGGAAAACTCACGCCTGGAAACCTTGCCGGAATGGCGATTCGGGCGCAGTCTCAAACTGTCTTCGGAACAAGAAAGCCCGAAAGAAAAGATCCGCAAGGAACTGATCTAAAAGGGATTTCGAGTTTCAAAGATGCGGTGGCGACTGTCCACGCGCTGTCTGAGAGACGGTTTGCAAAGGGTTTCAGCCAAAAGCAAGTCGGCTTGGTTGAGGAGAGTGCGAACGACGTCACCGGTATCGGCCACGATACCGGCTGGAGATAGCTGTAGGAAAGGGCTTTCGAGTCTGGAACTGGAGCGTTTGACTCCCCAGTCACAGGGTCGCGGTCTCGGCTTTGCCAAGGGGCAGGCAACGCGAAGAGAGGGTTTCGGCCCGAACAGAGCGAACCCGTCACGAAGCATGGTCGGATGCCGGTGCGAGCGCCGGTGACGAACCGCGAAGCAAGGCGGTGCAAGAAAGCGCGAGCTGGAAAGCACAACCGGACGCGGCATAGACACCGGGCGCCAAGTGCGCAGACGGATACAGGAAGACTGGTTTGCCAGTTGGAATGTGAACCGCAGATGCCCACGCGCTGGTGAGAGTGGGGTCGGCAGAAATGCCGGCCCCATTTGCTTTATTGGGACTCAGCGTCAAGTCGTAGCCTTCGCGCAATCTGCGCTGGCAGCTCTTGCGAGCGCCGGTTGAAAGCTCATCGGTTCACCGCATTCCCGGCTCGCTTCGCGCCGCAACGCCCCCTTCTTGCGCCGGTACGACCTTGGTCGATTTGCCCTTTGACCACTTGAACCTGTATGGGCGCCATCGGATGGGAAGCTCTGTACGCCTTTCACCTGTGCCTACGCACCGGCCGCGCGCCACACGCATCGCATTGCGAGTGGGCATGGCTTTGTGCCTGTTCGGCGCTCCCCTTGCCGCTTCCACCGCGCAGCCTTCGGACTCCACCGATCTCGCGGCAGAGCCGTATGAGACGATGCCATTCGCCGCCGAGTTCGAAGGCGCTGTCGAACCGCTCGGCAACGATCTCTCCGCGTTCGATCCCGTGGTGCCTTCCACCGCCGTGGACCTCGACAGCTTCGAGCCGCCGGTTGAGGACGCCACCGTCGCAAGCAGCCTCGGCACCGGCATCGCCTCCTACTACGGGCGCAGGTTCCACGGACGCCGCACCGCAAGTGGCGAGCCGTTCGACATGCACGGCTTCACCGCTGCGCACCGCACCCTGCCCTTTGGCAGCCTCGTCCGGGTCACCAACCCGCGCAATGGCCGCTCCGTCACCGTGCGCATCAACGACCGCGGGCCCTTCGTGCGCGGGCGCACCATCGACGTCAGCCGCGCCGCCGCAGAGGAGCTCGGCATGATCGCGCGCGGGCACGCTTCGGTCGAGCTGGAGCTGCTAGCTCCCTAACTGCCCCCGGATCGCCCCGGCCGGATAGGCTGCGGTGTGGACGTTGACGTAGTAGCGTTCCTCGTGCCGCGCCATGTCAGCCAGCAGTTCCGCCTCGACCTCGAGACACACCTCGTCCCGGTCCGCGCCCTCGAACTCCAGCACCACCACCGGCGGGCCGTTCTCGCCATCCTTGCCCTTGTGGATGTGCGCCGCCGTCACCTCGTCGAGGCCGTACACCTCGAGGTAGTAGCACAGCGTCCCGCGGGCCATGTCGATCTCTCCGGTGAAGTCGCCGCCGGCATCCTTGCCCGCGCCTTCGTGACCGATCTCGTTCTCGCCGAACAGCGATGCCCCCAGCGAGTGCACTTCGTCATCGGCCTGCGCCGGAGCCACCGCCATGCCGAGCGCCCCGACGCCGACGAGCGCGAGGCCAAAGGCGTTCATCGGTTTCCCAATAGCCGTCTTCCAGTTCATGATCCCTCTCCCCTTGAGGAACGCGCAGCATATCCCCCTCTGCCGAGTCGTTGAAGCCCGTTTCGCAAAGGCTCTCCACAAGCTCGTCAAACCCGGTCACCAGCCACCATTCGGCCACCTCCGCTTCAAAGGCAGCCAGCTGCGCCGCCTCGATCGCGCCCGAATCCGCGCCCACCCCCTCGCGCGCCAGATCGTAGGGCGTGGGCGCATCCTCGGGCCGCGCCGCATCCATCCGGTCAAGCCGGTTGCCGAGCCACTGACAATCCGCCTCGGTCAGATCGGCATCAGGATCGGCGCATTGCCCGCCGCATTCGGCACACGGAGTGGGCGTTTCTGTCTGCCCTACCGCTTCGCTACTTGAGGGCGGTTTCCTACAGGATGGAACGGATGGAACACTGTCCTGGGGTTTGTTTTCCGGCCCTTGCGCAGCGCCCTCACCACCGCAGACAGCACCCGCAGCAGGGGCCGCGCGCTCCAGCACTTCCGCCAGGTCCGCGCCTTCGTCCAGCGCCGCAATCGCATCGTCGAGCAGCGGCAGCAGCGCGGAGACATCCTCGCGCGCCTCCATCCGGTCAAGCCGGGCAAGATGCGCCAGCAGCAGCCTGTCGGAATACCGCCGCCGCCGCGCGATTTCCTCGCCGTGGTAGAACACCGGCTCCTCCACCCCGTTGATCGCGCGATCCGCCAGCGTCGCCTCCGCATGGGCACGCGCCGCCACCAGCGCCGCATCCCACAATTGCGCGAACAGCGCAGAGCGCCGCCGCACCCGGTACGCCGTTTGCGCCGAGACACCCGCCGCCCGGCACGCAAGCCGGACATTGCCGAACAGTTGCAGCGATTTGAGGAACGCCCCTTGCGCATTGGGGCCAAGGATCGAATGCCCCTCCCCATGCGGCCCGGCCAGCGGCTGAACCGGCGGATAGGAGTTGGCGTGCGCCGCATCTTCGAGCGCGAAGTCGAAATAGGCGATCATACCGCACCTCCCTTGAAAGGCAGCGCCGCGCTACGCCCCGGCAGCGCCGCGCTACTCCTCGTCATCCCCGCGCCCCCCCTCGTCATCCCCGCGCAGGCGGGGATCCAGCTGGACTCCCGCCTGCGCGGGAGTGACGACGGGAGGGAGAAGGAAACAGGACGGAAGATCAGGGGAGTATCGGGACAATTCATGGTTCACCCTTTTTGATTGCAGTGAACCGGCCCAATTATACGAAACCCGCCGAGTAGGAAAATCGGGAAGAAAAGACCCACCCCCCAACCGCTGGCGCTGCGCCCAATGGCGCGTAAGCCAAGCGAGCGGACGCGAACGCCGGCGCCTGAGGCGCTACAAACACATGAGCCGGGGTATGTATGGCAGGATGGGGGGCGAAAGAAATATAGACGCAACTAACAAAGGTTGATGGCTACTTCACAAAATTTCATGCGATCACTAAAATCATGGTCAAATTATCATCGGATCGGACAATTTGAGGTGACGTGCTCCCCTGAAATGTGACCGCTTTTTGGTAGAGTCTGACGCAAGGAGTCGGACGATATGAAGCGAAGCAGGTTCAACGAAGAGCAGATCATTGCGATCTTGAAGGAGCAGGAAGCGGGCATGGCGACGACTGAGGTCTGCCGCCGCCACGGGATCAGCTCGGCGACGTTCTACAAGTGGAAGTCTAAGTTCGGCGGGCTCGAGGTGTCCGAGGCCCGGCGGCTGCGATCGCTCGAGGAGGAGAACTCGCGGCTGAAGAAGCTGCTGGCCGAGGCGATGTTGGACAACGCGGTGCTGAAGGATCTGGCATCAAAAAAATGGTAACGCCCGGCGCCAAGCGGGAAGCCGTCGCCTATGCCCGGGAGCATCACGGGGTGAGCGAGCGTCGGGCGTGTGCACTGGTTGGTGTGAGCCGCAGGGTAATCCGTTACGAGCCTACAAGGCCAGATGACGGGGCGCTGCGGCAACGGCTGCGCGAGCTGGCGGCGGAACGCCGCCGGTTCGGCTATCGCCGCCTGGGCTACCTTCTGGCGCGGGAAGGCATCAGGCCCAACCACAAGAAGCTGCTGCGCATCTACCGGGAGGAGGGGCTGCGCGTGCGTCGCCGTGGCGGCCGGAAAAGGGCCTTGGGCACGCGCAGGCCGATGGTGCTGCCGGACGGCCCGAACCAGCGTTGGTCGCTCGACTTCGTCTCCGACAGCCTGATCTGCGGTCGGCGCTTCCGTATCCTGTGCGTGGTCGATGACTACACGCGCGAGTGCCTGGCGCTGGTGGCCGATACGTCGCTGTCGGGTGCTCGGGTAGCGCGGGAACTGACCAGCCTTATCGGCATCCGGGGAAAGCCGCATACGGTGGTCAGCGACAATGGCACCGAACTGACCTCGTCGGCCATCCTGCGCTGGTCGCAGGAGCGCAGGGTCGAGTGGCACTACATCGCACCGGGAAAGCCAATGCAGAACGGCTTCGTGGAGAGCTTCAATGGCCGCCTGCGCGACGAATGCCTCAACGAGACGCTGTTCACCTCGCTGGCCCATGCCCGGTTCGTGCTGGCCGCCTGGCGACACGATTACAACACGGTCAGGCCACACTCGAAACTGGGCGGGAAGACCCCCGCCGAGATCGCCGGCCAACGTGTCTGGGGGCATGCCCCCAGACACGTTGCCATCCCATCAAACAACCATCATGAAGGAGCCAGACTCTACCTCTGACTGGTAACAATCAGGGGAGCACGTCATAGGCCTTCATGCAATTCAATGAATATCAAGAATCAGCTCGCGAGACTGATCAGTTTAGTGGACCAGACAATCAAAAAATCACTCATCATCTCCTGAATCTTACTGAAACTGTATCGTACCTTTCACGCCTTTTAGAACAGGAACTGCGAGGCGAGCCATTGCGTGAACCTCATCGAACAAACCTAATTTCTCGAAAGCTAGGAGATGCTCTTTGGTATATTTCAATAATTGCCTCTCGAAATAATCTCACCCTAGACGAAGTAGCTACGAATAATATCGTTATTACGCAAAAACGTTGGAATAAGTCGCGTGATATGAAAGGTAAATCATTTGATCAATTCTATCCACGAATTGAGAGACTGCCACAAAAAATCAGAATTGCATTTGTTGCAGATTCTAACGACCAAGATCGCATAATCCTATGTGTAAAGTTAGATGGTGGAGATTGGATGCAAATTGGCGACCGTGTCGATGACAATGCGGCAACCAGTGACGGCTACCGGTTCCATGATGTCTTCCACCTTTCACACGTAGCTTTCCTCGGGTGGTCTCCAGTCTTCCGGGGCCTCATGAAGAGAAAACGCAAAAGCAACCCTGATTGTGACCGAATACAAGATGGCGCACGAGCAATGAATCTTGAAGAGGCAGCAACAGCGCTAATTTTCAGTTACGCCAAGGAACAGGCTTTTTTTGAAGGCGCTAAATCAATTGATTTTAACTTATTGAAGACTGTTGTAAGAATTACCGATGGCCTCGAAGTTTCACAGAGATCCTATGAGGATTGGGAGAAAAGTATCTTATTTGGATACCAGCCTTTCCGAGACTTGCAGAAGCACGGCGAAGGAGTTGTGATTATGGACCGCACCAAGAAGGCTGCCGATCGTCTAGTTTTCACCGCCATTGACGATCAAATAAGAAAAGAGATTGGTGTTGATGTCAAAAACTGAGGATTCTCTGGCATTATTTTCCGAATGCAAGTCTTATAGATACCTTCTTTCTCGTAATATAGGCATAGGACCCACAGTATCTATATTGATGGCGAATCCCTCAATTGCTGATGACGAGAACGATGACCCAACTATACGTCGGTGCATGTCGCTGGCAAAAAATCAGGGCTGGGGGAAGATTTTGATTATAAATAAATTTGCCTATATTAGTTCAGATATATCTGTACTTTCTGCAGTGCGCGATCCAGTTGGCGAATATAACGATCAATATATTACTGAAGCTCTCGAAGCTTCTGATAAGTGCGTCTTTGCATGGGGGACGCTTGCAAAATTCAAGACAGCGACCTTGAAGGAACGCTGGAAAGATATCCATAAGATCGCTAGAAACTTGAATATTGCTCCACTTTGTTGGGGTGCCAATAAAGATGGCCACCCTAAGCATCCCCTCTTCATTTCGGGTCAGAGCCCTGTGGTTCCTTGGTTGCCGCCGGTGAATGGGTAAGGCATTCAGAACCGGTTTGAATTTTTGCCTCTTTCTGCCCAGCCCACCTCCACCATCCCCCACCCTCACCGCTCCAACAACGGCGCCAGATACCGCCCCGTAAACGACCGCTCCACCTTCACCACTTCCTCCGGCGTACCCTCGGCGACAATCTCCCCGCCCCTGACACCGCCTCCCGGGCCGAGGTCGACGATGTGATCTGCCGTCTTGATGACATCCAGATTGTGCTCAATGACGATGACGGAATTGCCCTGCTCCACCAGCCGGTGCAGCACTTCCAATAGTTTGCGCACATCTTCGAAATGCAGGCCCGTGGTCGGTTCGTCGAGGATGTAGAGCGTCTGCCCGGTCGATCGCTTGGACAGCTCCTTCGCCAGCTTCACCCGCTGCGCCTCTCCGCCCGATAGCGTCGTCGCCTGCTGGCCGACCTTGACATAGCCGAGGCCCACTTCGTTCAGCATCCGCATCTTGTCACGGATCGGGGGGACGGCCTTGAAGAACTCCTCCGCGTCCTCGATCGTCATGTCGAGCACGTCGGCGATGGAGTGGCCCTTGAACTTCACCTCCAGCGTTTCGCGGTTGTAGCGTTTGCCGCCGCATTCCTCGCAGGTGACATAGACATCGGGGAGGAAGTGCATCTCAATCTTGATCAGGCCGTCGCCGGTGCATTGTTCGCACCGCCCGCCCTTGACGTTGAAGGAGAAGCGACCCGGCTTGTACCCGCGCGCCTGGGCTTCGGGCAGGCCGGCGAACCAGTCGCGGATCTGGGTGAAGGCGCCGGTGTAGGTCGCCGGGTTGGAGCGCGGGGTGCGGCCGATGGGCGACTGGTCGATCTCGATCACCTTGTCGCAATATTCGAGGCCTTCGATCGCGTCATGCTTGCCTGCGATCACCCGTGCGCCGTTCAATGTGCGGGCCGCGGCGGCATACAGCGTGTCGATGGTGAAGGACGATTTGCCGCTGCCGCTGACCCCGGTGATGCAGGTGAATGTGCCGAGCGGGATCGAGGCGGTGACATGTTTGAGATTGTTCGCCGCCGCGCCCTTCACCGTCAGATGGTGGCCGTTGCCCTTGCGGCGGGTGGCGGGCACCTCGATCTTGCGGCGCCCGGTGAGGTAATCGGCGGTGAGCGAGCCCTTGGCCTTGAGGATCTGCTTCAGCGTCCCTTGCGCCACCACCTCACCCCCGCGCACGCCCGCACCCGGGCCGAGATCGACGATATGATCGGCGCTGCGGATCGCGTCCTCGTCGTGCTCGACGACGATCACCGTGTTGCCGAGATCGCGCAGGCGCTTGAGCGTCTCCAGCAGCCGGTCATTGTCGCGCTGGTGCAGGCCGATGCTGGGTTCGTCGAGGACGTAGAGCACGCCCGAAAGCCCGCTGCCGATCTGGCTGGCAAGGCGGATGCGCTGGCTTTCCCCGCCGGACAGCGTGCCCGATGTGCGGTCAAGGTTGAGGTAATCAAGGCCCACGTTGTCGAGGAAGCCCAATCGCTCGTTGATCTCTTTCAGGATGGCGCGGGCGATCTGCGATTGCTGCTCGGTCAGCTGATCGTCTAGCCGCAAGAACCACGCCTTCGCATCGGCGACGCTCATCTTCACCGGCTGCGCGATGTCGACCCCGGCAACCTTCACCGCCAGCGCTTTCTCGTTCAGCCGCTTACCGCCGCAAGTCTCGCACGCCTGCGCGGTCTGGAACTTCGAAAGCTCCTCCTGCATCCAAGCGCTTTCGGTCTGCATCATCCGGCGGTTGAGATTGCCGATCACGCCTTCGAACGGCTTGTTGACGGTGTATTCCTTGCGCCCGTCCTTGAACGTCAGCGGCACCGGCATGCCGCCCGTGCCGTGGAGGATTATAAGCTTCTGATCCGGCTCCAGATCACGCCACGGCGTCGTCAGGTCGAAATCATAGGCCCGTGCGAGGCTGGCGAGCACCTGCATGTAATAGGGCGAAGGCGGGTTCGATTTCGCCCAGGGCACCACCGCCCCCTGCTTGAGGCTCAAGGCCTCGTTCGGGACGACCAGTTGCGGGTCGAACAACTGCTTTTCGCCGATCCCGTCACAGGTCGGACACGCCCCCTGCGGCGAGTTGAAGGAGAACAGGCGCGGCTCGATCTCCTCGATCGTGAAGCCGGAAACAGGGCAGGCGAATTTCTCGGAAAAGACGATACGGTTGGCAGGCAGCCCCGCGCCCTTCATCGCTCCACCTGACGCTTCTTCGCCCTCGCGCCCCGGCACCACGCCATCGGCCAGATCGATATAGGCCAGCCCTTCAGCCAGCTTCAGCGCGGTTTCGAAGGAATCCGCCAGCCGCGTCTGCAGGCCGTCCTTCACCGCGATCCGGTCAACCACCACTTCGATATCGTGCTTGAATTTCTTGTCGAGCGCGGGGGCTTCCTCGATCGGATAGAATTCCCCGTCGATCCGCACACGGGTAAAGCCCGCCTTCTGCCATTCGGCCAGCTCGCGGCGGTATTCACCCTTGCGGCCGCGTACCACCGGGGCGAGCAGGTAAGCCCGCGTGCCTTCGGGCAGGTCCATCACCCGGTCGACCATCTGCGACACCGTCTGCGCGCTGATCGGCTCCCCCGTGGCGGGGGAATAAGGCACGCCCACCCGCGCCCACAACAGGCGCATGTAGTCGTAAATCTCCGTCACCGTCGCCACGGTCGAACGCGGGTTCTTCGACGTGGTCTTCTGCTCGATACTGATCGCAGGGCTGAGACCGTCGATATGCTCGACATCGGGCTTCTGCATCATTTCGAGGAACTGGCGCGCATAGGCCGAAAGGCTTTCGACATAGCGGCGCTGCCCTTCGGCATAGATCGTGTCGAACGCCAGCGAAGACTTCCCGCTGCCCGAAAGCCCCGTGACCACGATCAGCGCATCGCGCGGCAGATCGATATCGATACCCTTGAGGTTGTGTTCCCGCGCACCGCGGACGGAGATCTTTGTCAGCATAGAGGCAGTCTGTTCCGGAAATGTTCGCAAGTGTAAAGAGGCGCAATGGCGAACGTTCGGTGTGATCCACGGATTGCCCGCTGTGCATTGCGTTTACAATGCGTGAGAAGAAGGTTGGTTGCTGTGCTGGATCTATCCGCCGTCAAAGAAGCTTAGGATACGAGCGATAATTTCTCCATCGGGAAGCCTGCCTCGCAACAAGTTCCATATGCTGACAGCACGTTCACCAAGAGAAACTACACTTTCAATGTTCTTGGCTCCATCGCCAGCCCTTTTCAGCGCCCCTCCCATCCTTCGCACGACATTACGACTCGTCTCACTTGCCGCGATCCGTGCTGGATCGTCATCTGGTGCATTGGGAGAAACCTGCGCATTGCTCGCCTCGATAATCTCTTGCGCAAGCTTCGTGGTTTGTCCCGACGCGCGAAATGCCGAAGCAATGAGATCCAGCACTTCGCGAGTTAGCGGCTCCCCGGTCTGACCAAACTTACCGTGCCAAAGTTCTGCAAGCTTGGGGCTGAACTCAGCCATCATCTTCAACGCTTCGACTAGCGGCAGATATGCGTCGCGCTGCGTCTCCGAGAGTTGGGGATTCATACTCTCGCCACTCTCCCTTTCAGCGACCTGTCTTATCACTTCCCGCGCGCGCAGAATAAACAGGCGTGGTCGCAAATCTTCGACCGTCTCCCCGACCGACTCCCTTAGCAAATCGGTCGGCTCCGCCATGTCCTTTGCGTTTGTATCACCGGCTGTAGCCAGAGCCGCATTGTCAATCAGGCGGAGAATTTCGCTATGATTGTCCCGCTCGTCGTCATCTCCTTGAAGTCCATTCGGAAGAAGCTCCTGGTCAAGATCCGAACGCCCCTCATCATCGATAGTAAAAGTAAAAGCACGAGGGTTTTGCTCAAGCTCGTCTTCTGAAGGCAAGAATGGTCTGCGCAATGCCTCGACCATTGCTTGAATATCGGCATTTACAATAGACGGCTCGCGACCCCACCAATCGTTATCAAATTCTGATAACTGTTTGTAAAAACTCCTCTCCGCCACATCATCGAAATTTGCAAATGAATGAGAAAGCCCATCAAGCTGGCGGTTACCCCATTCAGACCAAATTCCTGCATTGCAATTGTTCCGTAAGTAGCTTGAGGTTTTTTGCCAGTTCACTTCGTCTGGACTCTTTGGCCAATGGCTTCGTAGCGGGGAATTCAATATCCTATCTGCGGTTGAACCTCGGTCCGCTGAAAAGAAATCCCCTTCAACATCATCCCAAAATTGAACAATCGCCTCCCCCTTATAATCTGGGTATGCAATAAAATCTCCAGCCATTTGCACTGCATGCGCAGCATGAACCGCTGCATTCATTCTTATATTTCTAGATGAATTTGAGCTATCGTTCGAATTTTGAATAGAGAAAGCATTTAAAGCATGAGAGACGGCAGTAGCCAAATGATCAATTGGAGTGTTATTGCTAATACTCATTATTTCATTAAGGTGTTGACGTTCTATATCTTGATCGAGTCGACCCTTTGCAACTACGAGAACCAACGCGCGCAGGCCAACCATTAGAAGCCTCTGGTCTAAGGGATTAGCACCCCACCTGCCCGATGTAGATAAGAACGGAATTGTTCGTAATGTGGCTCGAAGCGCGATGACTTTCGAAAATTGAGTCGACTTCTCGGCCATACGAGACTCGAGAATTTTCGCCCGCGACAGAATATCTTCCATATTTGCCGTATCGAACTGGAGCCGCCAAAACACAAGCTTCCGGTTTACCCTGTTTGCGAGCATTCCTTTCAACTCTCGGGCGGCAGGCTGTCAGGGAATAAAGCCCTGCGGTTCGCGTTGTGGGGTTGAAAGGAGCCTTTGATGTCGCACAACTGTTCCCCCTTTTCCCACGTTGCCCCGCGCGCCGGCTTTGTCGCCGCGCTGGCGCTTGCCAGCCTTGTCATTCCCGCATTGCCCTTTGCCGCCGCCCCCGCTTTTGCCTGCAATCCCGAAGAGTGCCGCGGACTCAGCGCGGAAGAACTGGCGCGTGACCGGGCGGAAATCCGTCGCCTCAATCGCGAACAATTACGTTACGTCCGCTCGCGCGATGCCGAATATGCGCGCGGATGGGAGGCGCGGCGCGCCCATGCGCAGGCCCTGGCCGATCACGAACAGGCCCGCGCCGAATACGAACGCCGGATGGAGCAATGGCGCGAAGCCGTTCGCCGCTGCGAAGCGGGCGAATACCGCTATTGCGCGGGGTGATCGAGGGCCGAAATAGGCGCACTGAACCCCTGGAAATGCCCTTCCTACAAATTTTTTCACCCTCGTAATCCGCAGAATTCCGGGATTTTCCAAAGGGCTACAGAAAAAATGAAGGCGCAATTCTACGGTATTTTCCCGATACAGGGGTTCTCTTTGCAGGTCTTCCGCTTCAGCCCTTCGGGTCGCACCTTTGGGCAGTCGGTTGACTGACAGAGGAAGGGCTCGGTGCCCCTAGCGCCGCGCCGGGTTAGATCGCGCTTCTGGGGACACCCAAGGTGGACGTTGCACCTGTCAGCCCTGGGTCAGCGTCACCAGCGCGTTCTGACCCGGTTGGCCTAACCACTGGCTATCGACGCCCCAGACCTGCTTGATCACCTGCGACGACAGAGCTGTTTGCGGCGCCCCGTCCGCAGCCGTGGTTCCGCGATCCAGAACGAGCACCCGATCCGCATGGTTCATCGCGAGCGCGAGATCGTGCAGCACGATCACCACCCCAGCGCCTGTGCTGGCGCAGTCTCGCAGATGGCCGCAAAGGGCCAGCTGGTGTGCAAGGTCGAGCGCGGCGAGCGGTTCGTCCGCGAGGATCCAGCGCGGTTCCCCCGCCAGCACGCGGGCCAGCAGCACCCGCGCGCGCTCTCCGCCGGAAAGCGTGCTGACCGGGCGATGGCGCAGCGTCTCCAGCGAAAGCGCGGCGAGCGCGGCGTCGACCGGCTCCTTGCGATCATCGCGATGCGGCATCCGGCCCAGTGCCACCAGCGTCTCCACCGCCACGTCCCATGCGATATCGGCCCCTTGCGGCAGGTAACCGATCGCCTTGGCCCGCGTGACCGGATCGAGAGTGGCGAGCGGCGCAAGGTCCAGCGTCACCTGCCCAGATAGCGGCGCGATCAGGCCTGCGAGCGCGAGCAGCAGCGAGGACTTGCCCGCTCCATTGGGGCCGACGATGGCGGTGATTTGTCCGGGGGCAAGCGCGGCGCTGATCCCGTCGAGCACCCTTGCTCCGCCGCGCTCCAGCGCCAGCTGTTCGGCCGCAATGCTCACAGCGTTCCCCTCCGCATCCGGATCAGCAGCCACAGGAAGAACGGCGCACCGATCAGCGACAGCGCAATGCCCAGCCGCAGTTCGGTGACGAAGGGCAGGGTGCGCACCGCGCTGTCCGCCGCCAGCACAAGGCACGCACCCGCCAGCGCACTGGGCAGCAACAGCGAAGACGGCATCCGGTTGGTCATCGGGCGGACGAGATGCGGGACGATCAGGCCAACAAAGCCGATGATCCCCGCCACCGCCACGCCGGCTCCGACTGTCAGGCCCACTCCGGCGACGAGCAGCAACAGCAGCCGCTGCGGGTCCATGCCGAGCGATCGCGCCGCTGCTTCGCCAAGAGTCAGCGCGTCAAGCCCGCGCGCGGCGAGCAGCAGCACCCCGATCCCCGCGAGCGTGAGCGGTGCGGCGATCCATACCTCTGCCCATGAACGATCGGTCAATGCGCCGTTGAGCCACATGACGATCTGCGACAGGGCAAAGGCGCTGGGTGCCATGGTGATCGCCAGAGCGGTGAGCGCGCCTGCAAGGCTCGCGATCATCAACCCGGCCAGCGTGAACAGCGCGATGCCTCCCCCCGCGCCTGCGGGGGTGCGCCCTGCGATCAGCGCGAGAAGCGCCATGGCGAGACCCGCGCCTGCCAAAGCCGCCATTGGCAGCGCCCATGTCGCCCCGATCCAGAAGCTTGCAACCGCGCCCAATGCCGCCATCGGCGCGATGCCGAACAGCCCCGGATCGGCCAACGGATTGCGCAGATATCCCTGCATTGCCGCCCCCGCCGCGCCAAGACCTGCGCCCACGACTATCGCCAGCACCGCCCGTGGCAGTCGCAGTTCCATCAGGATCAGCGCGGCGTTGTCCGGCCCTGCATCGCCGAACGGGGAAATCCATACCCTCCCCGCCAGCAGTGACAGCGGCACCAGCACCGCCAACAGCGCGGCGAATGTCAGCGTGGCGCGGTTCATGGCCGCAGCCCCGCACGGATTTCATCCAGTCGTTGTCCCAGCGCGATCACGCTGGGGCCGCCGCAGAACAGCAGGCGGGGATCGACCGGCTCCACCCGCGTCTGCTCAAGTCGGGCAAGCAACGGGTGGCCCTGCCCCGCGCTGTCTCCCGCGACCAGCAGCAGCTCAGGCGGATCGGCCAGCACGGTCTCCAGCGCAACATGATCAGCCTGACCCAGACCCATTGCCGCGGCGTGGCTTTGAAACCCGCGTGATTGCAGCATTTCGGCGACCAGCGTCGCTTCGCCCGCGACGATCTCTCCCGGCTGCCACAGGAGCGTCGAAACCGGGCGCGTCTTTGCCTCGCCGCCCGCCCGCGCCGCTTCGATCCGCTGCACCAGCGCCTCTCCCTCGGGCTCGCGCCGCACGGCCTGAGCGAGCGCGCGCACTTGCTCAACGCTTTCGACGGTGCTTGTGGGGCTGCCGAAGGTTTCGACCCGAAGCCCCGCCCGCTCCAGCGCGTCGCGCGTGGCAGGCACGATGAAAATCGAGGCAAGCACCAGATCGGGCGAAAGCGCGATCACCTCCTCCGCCGTGCCTCCGGTGAAGCCAAAACTTCGCGCCACGCCCTGCGGGATAGAGCTTGCAGCGGGATCACGGCTGTAATGCGACAACGCCAGCACCTGAGACGGATCGGCGATTTCGACGATTATTGCATCAAGGCACGGGTTGAGGCTGACGATGGTCGGGCCAGAGGGCAAGAGTTCCTCACCACCACGCATATCCGGCGCAGTCGGCGCGCAAGCCGCCAGCGTCAGCGCACAACCTGCCACTCCTGATCTGATCCCGCGCCATCCCATATCCGCCCGCAGCGATAGGCGGCACGCTGCAAGCCTGCAAGCGGGCGCGTGGCCCGACTTGTTAACCGGTTTGATCAAGCTGTTTGCTTTCGGGACAGCGGGTGTCAGGCCGCTCGCTTGCGCCCCCCTTCCCCGCTACGCGCCAAAGCGCGCCATGAACCCGCTCCGCCATCTTCTTGCCCGCAAGGCTCCAGATACCTCGCGCAGGAACGAACTGCGCGACGACGGCGCACGCACCCTGCGCAAGCGGATCGCGGTGTTGCTGGCGATCATCACCGTCCCCGCCATGGCTACACCCGGCGATTTCGGCGAACTGCCGGGCGATGCGCCGACAGAGGCGGAACTGGTCAGCGCCCGCCTCGCCGCGCAAATGGCCGACAATCCGCCAATGGATTTCGAACGTCCGGGGATGAGCTTCCCCGGTTCGGCATTCTACTTCCTCGCCGATCCGCCCTCCACCGGTTCGCTGATCGCTTTGCCGACAACCGATGCCCGCGATCCCGGAGCGGAAGCAGGCCGCGAACTCGGCGAGATCATCGATGTCGGCCCCGCAGCCCGCCCCTTCTTCAGCGGTGCCGGCCTTGGCCATGATCGCGCTCTCGAATGTCTGGCGCAGGCCGTATGGTATGAAGCCGCCAGCGAAAGCGAAGCCGGCCAGCGCGCCGTCGCGCAGGTCGTGCTCAACCGGGTTGCTCATCCCAATTGGCCGGGCAGCGTCTGCGGGGTGGTGTATCAGGGTTCGGAACGCTCAACCGGGTGCCAGTTCACCTTCACCTGCGACGGGAGCCTTTCGCGCAAGGCACGCGGCGCAAGCTGGGACCGCGCCCGGCGGATCGCCAGCGAGGCCTTGTCAGGCAGCGTCTACGCCCCAGTGGGCCATGCGACCCATTACCACACGCTCTGGGTCAATCCCTATTGGGCCGCGACACTTGATCATGTCGGCACTATCGGCGCGCACCGTTTCTATCGCAATCGCGGCGCGGCAGGAGAGAAAGGCGCGTTCACCACACGCTATGCCGGGTTCGAACCGGGCGTGAGCGGACGCGTGACCCCGCCGCCTGCGGGAGACGCGCCAAGGCTGCAGTATTCTACCGAAGTGACAGCCGGTCCTTTGCCCACGCCGGTGTCTTCGTCCGCACCATCGCGCCAAGCGGCACCCGCGCCCGAGCCGATTCTGGCCGATCCCGCCTATTCCGCCGTCGGCCAGGTGCGACAGGATTACTCGCGGGCAGGCCAGTGGAAAACCGACGCGGCGCGCGCCGCGCTCGCCAATGAAGAACGCCGGCTTGCAACCGAACGCGCCAACGAAGGTGCAATGGCTCAGCCCCGCTAGATCGAGCCGTGACATATTCACGGTTAACGCGCTCTCAACCGTGAAGTGACACCAAGCCTTAGCGGGCCCGCCCCTATTGCACCGCTTATTGCTTGAACACCCGCGCACTGCCCGCCTTTGTGGTCTGACATGACGACATCGGGGCAACGCCATGAACGGATACGCAAGGCCCATGCCCATCCATTTCGCTGCTGCTAAAGTTCCCGGGCGTTCTCCGGCTTGCGCCCCGATTGCCCGGGCGATGGTGGCCCGCGCGATGGAACGCGTGGCCAATGACAACGGGGATGGATCGGCCAGCCAGGCGGCGAACGACCAGATCCTGCGCGCTGCCCTGCGGCATTTTGCCCAGCACGGCCTTGGCGCCGCACGCGAGGCCCGGGCCAAAGCCGAAGAGGCATTCTTTGCCGGGGATCGCCAAGGGTATCAGTGGTGGCTGGGAATCACCCGCACACTGGATCGCAGGCTGGCACGGCAGGCGGAAATGCTTTCGCCCAACCTCCCGGTCGATCGCGCGCAGCCGTAAACCATAACCGTCGCACGGCCTGTGCGGGTCAGACAGCCGCACCCCAGATTGCGCGTTAACCTGTATTTGACCACTTTGATCTAACCGGGTCATTGTATGGGAGTGACCCGTTTCCTGAATGCGCTCCTCCACCCCGCAAGGCCGGGGCTGGAGCAAGGGCGTGAACAGCCATCGCGCGAACGCTCGGACCAGCTGTCCGAGCGTGTTCGTCGCATGCTCGTCACCACTCTCTATGCCCAACCTTCCAGCCTCGCGATCGGGGCTTTGGCGACAGTTTCGGCTGCCGGCGTTTCTGCCTGGATCGCCGGCCTGCCGGAGCTATGGGTTGCGGCGGTCATTCTTGGCATGATCGCGGTGGCGCGTGTCGTCGCGGCGCTCGGCCTTTCCCCCGATAGCGAAGGCAACAGCACCGCCACGCTCGAAATGGTCTATGAAGTCGGCGCTTTCAGCTATGCGCTGGCGCTGGGCTGCACCGCGGCCTTCACCATTCTGGTGGGCACCAACGCCGAAGTCGTGGTGCTGATGGTTGCCAATGCTCTAGGCTATGGCATCGGCGTTTCGGCGCGCAACGCCGGACGCCTGACAATCGCCATCGGGCAACTTGCCCTGTCCTGTGTGCCGATCGCGCTTGCCTGTTTCTGGGTCGGCAGCATCGGTTTCATCGCGCTGGGCTTCACTATCCTGCTGCTGATCCCGGCGATGATTTCCATCGCGACCAACATCTTCAAGGTTCTGCGCGATTCGATCGCGGCTGCGGAAACCAGCAAGAAACTGGCTGACAAGATGCAGATTCTTGCCCGAACCGATGTCGTGACGGGCCTTGCCAACCGCGCCGGTCTCAATCACGCGATGGTCGAAACCATGATGGCGGTCGAAGACGACACCTGCCTCGCGCTCTTCTGGATCGACCTCGACCGTTTCAAGGAAGTCAACGACCTGCTCGGCCACCCGGTTGGCGACAGGGTGCTGAACGAAGTGGCAAAACGGCTGCGCAGCGTTTCACCCGAAGGCGCGACGGTCGCCCGTTTCGGCGGCGATGAATTCATCGTTTTCTGCCCCATCACAGGGCGCAAGGACGCAGAGCGGCTTGCGAGCGAAGTTCACGCTGAAATCATGCGCCCGCTCCGTATCGACGGCGAGCGGCTGGAAGTGCGCGCTTCGCTGGGTGTGGCGATGCTGCCCGAACATGGACGCGATGCCGACACGCTGATGCAGAGCGCGGACCTTGCGCTGTATCACGCCAAGGTCGGCGGGCGTTCGCAAACCTGCTTCTACGACAGTGCGATGAGCCGCGATCTGGTGCGCCGCCGCGAGATCGAGGACGAATTGCGCTCTGCCCTGCAACGCGACGAACTGTCGATCTTCTTCCAGCCGATCGTCGATCTGGAGACCGGGCGGATCAAGACCTTCGAGGCGCTGGTACGCTGGTTCCACCCGGAAAAAGGCGAATTGCGCCCCGACGAATTCATTCCGGTGGCAGAGGAAACCGGCGTGATCGTGACGCTGGGCAACTGGATCACCGCGCAGGCCGCACGCGTTGCGGCAAGCTGGCCCGAAGAAGTGACCCTGGCGGTGAACCTCTCGCCGCTGCAGATCCGCGCTCCGGGCGCGGCGCTGGGTATCAAGAATGCCTTGCGCGAAGCAGGGCTCGATCCGCGCCGGTTGGAGCTGGAAGTCACCGAAAGCCTGTTCATCGAGGACAACCACGCCACCGCGTCGTTTATCGAGGAACTGTCGGAGATCGGCGTGCGCTTTGCCCTCGACGATTTCGGCACGGGCTATTCCTCGCTCGGTTACATCAACAAGTTCCCCTTCTCGAAGATCAAGGTCGATCGCAGCTTCGTCTCCGGCACGCAGGTCGGGCGCAAGAGCGACGCGATCATCCGTGCCGTCGCCGAAATGGGCAACACGCTCGGCATGGATATCGTCGCCGAAGGGCTGGAAACGATCGAGCAGGTGCAGGCGGTGAAGGATGCCGGGTGCAATCTTGGCCAGGGGTATTACTTCAGCCGCGCCGTGCCCGACTACCTTGCCGCGATGCTGCTGGCGCAGGAACGCGAACAGGAAGGCCGCAAGGCGCTGGGCTGACATTCGCAGGCATCGCGCCTGTCCCTCTCTCACAACAGCAATGGCATGGACGCTAGAGCCGCCGCAGGACAGGTATAACCTGAGGCTTATTGCTCTTGCAAACTATTTGCAAAAATAGTTGAGAAATGCGACCTTTTGATGGTTGCAATCCCCCTTTCACCCGCCTACCCCGCCGCCAGATGCGGGTGCCCGGCGAGTGGGACGAATGCCGGGGAAACGCCCCTATGGTCTGTTTTCGTCCCGTATTTCCCTGGGAGGGATAACACCTATGGCCCGCAAGAAAATTGCCCTCATCGGCGCCGGCATGATCGGCGGCACGCTCGCCCACCTCGCCGCGAAGAAGGAAATGGGCGATATCGTCCTGTTCGACATCGCCGAAGGTATGCCTCAGGGCAAGGCGCTGGACCTCAGCCAGTGCGGCCCGATCGAAGGGTTCGACGCCAACATCAAAGGCACCAATGATTACGCCGATATCGCGGGCGCAGACGTGGTGATCGTCACTGCCGGCGTTCCGCGCAAGCCTGGCATGAGCCGCGACGACCTGCTCGGCATCAACCTCAAGGTGATGAAAGCCGTCGGCGAAGGCATCAAGAACAACTGCCCCGACGCATTCGTGATCTGCATCACCAACCCGCTGGACGCGATGGTGTGGGCGCTGCGCGAATTTTCCGGCCTGCCGCACAACAAGGTGGTCGGCATGGCAGGCGTGCTCGACAGCGCGCGCTTTGCGACCTTCCTCGCGTGGGAATTCGGCTGCTCGGTCAAGGACGTGAACGCATTCGTCCTCGGCGGCCACGGCGACACCATGGTGCCTGTCACCAGCTACACCACGATCAACGGCATTCCGGTGAACGATTACGCCAAGATCAAGGGCGTTCCCGCAGAGCGCATCAACGAGATCGTCAAGCGCACCCGCGCAGGCGGCGGCGAGATCGTCCAGTTGCTCGGCAATGGCTCGGCCTATTACGCCCCCGCCACCAGCGCGATTGCCATGGCCGAAGCCTATCTGGGCGACCAGAAGCGCATCCTGCCCTGCGCCAGCTACGTTGAAGGCAAGTACGGCCTCGACGGGCTGTATGTCGGCGTGCCCACCGTGATTGGCGCGAACGGCTGCGAAGACGTGGTCGAAATCGAACTGAGCGACGAAGAAAGGGCCAACCTCAAGGTCTCGACCGACGCGGTCGAAGAACTGCTCGAGGCATGCAAGGGTCTGGATAGCAGCCTTGCTTAAGCAAGCCTCTGCGGCGCTTGCGATTGCGGTTCTCGCCGCGGCTCCGGCCGCGGCGCAACTGCGTGAAGCGCCCCTGCCCCAAATCTTCGAGAGCTATAACGATTGCTTTGCAGCAACCGAAAGCGGAGCGATTGATGTCGCTTCGCTGACGTCGCTTGGCTGGGCTCGTGCCACCATGTCAGACGGCGACGGCAACCCCATCGAAGGCGGGCCAATCATCTTCGGTCATGCGGAACGCAGCCCGATCATCATCCTCAGCGCCTTGGAAGGCAACGGGGTTTGCATGGTCAATGCTCGCATTGAATCCTTCGACGTCATGAAGCAGTTCACCGACGCGTTTGGCGGCAGGCTGCCTGCCCCGGATGACGAAGGAAAAATCACCTTTCGGGCGCAAGGGCACATCGTTCAAATTGCACCAGCTGGAACAATGGAAAAACCAAGCCTGCGCCTAGTCGTAGGGACGAAAGCGGAGACAAACTGAATGTCGATCCTGATTAACAAAGACACCAAGGTCATCACCCAGGGGATGACCGGCAATACCGGCACTTTCCACACGCAGCAGGCGCTCGATTACGGGACGCAGATGGTGGCGGGTGTGACGCCGGGCAAAGGCGGAACCGAGCATATCGGCCTGCCGCAGTATGACACCGTGCGCGAAGCCAAGGCTGCGACCGGCGCGACCGCTTCGTGCATCTACGTACCCCCGCCCTTTGCCGCTGATGCCATTTGCGAGGCTATTGATGCCGAGATGGAATTGATCATCTGCATCACCGAGGGCATTCCGGTGCTCGACATGGTTCGCGCCAAGGCGGCGCTGAAGGGCTCGAAATCGCGCCTGATCGGCCCGAACTGCCCCGGCGTGCTGACCCCGAACGAATGCAAGATCGGCATCATGCCGGGTTCGATCTTCAAGAAGGGCAGCGTCGGCGTCGTCTCGCGCTCGGGCACGCTTACTTATGAAGCCGTGCACCAGACCACCATGGTGGGCCTTGGTCAGACCACCGCTGTCGGCATCGGCGGCGACCCTGTGAACGGCACCAACTTCATCGACGTGCTCGACCTGTTCCTCGACGATCCGGAAACCGAGAGCATCATCATGATCGGCGAAATCGGCGGCAGCGCCGAAGAAGAAGCCGCCGAATTCATCAAACAGGAAGCCGCCAAGGGCCGCAGGAAGCCGATGGTTGGCTTCATCGCCGGTCGCACCGCGCCTCCGGGCCGCCGCATGGGCCACGCTGGCGCGATCGTCAGCGGCGGACAGGGCGGCGCAGAAGACAAGATCGCAGCGATGGAAGCTGCCGGCATCCGCGTTTCGCCCTCGCCTTCGGAACTCGGCACCACGCTTGCCGATCTGCTGAAGGAAATGGCGTAACCCCTCCCTCCCCAGGAGAACCCACATGGGTAAAGAACAGCACGATTTCATTCCGCAGATGACCGACCAGGAAGGGCCGCAACCCGGCCCGTCCTGGGGCAATCCCGCATGGCTTGATACCGTATCCGAGGCCGGAGCCGATCTGACTGGGGCAATGGACCCCACTCAGATGCTGCTCGATGCCAAGGAAGCGGTTGCCAAGGCGGCGAAGGCCGCGGGCAAGCCGACCGATCCCAAGGCGATCGAGAACGCGGCCAGCCTGTCGATCGCGGCGATGACGCTGGTGCGGCTTTACCGTGTGCGCGGCCATCTGGCCGCCGATCTCGATCCGCTGGGCCTGTCGACCAAGCGCAGCGAACCGCAAGACCTCTCGCTCGCTTTCCACGGCCTTGCCGGGAAGGAGAACGAGGAAGTCTATGTCGGCGGCGTGCTGGGCATGGAATGGACCACGGTGGGCGCACTCTATAATCGCCTGCGCGAAGTGTATTGCGGCAAGGTCGGCCTAGAATACATGCACATCGCCGACACCGAGGAACGCCGTTTCCTGCAGGACAAGTTCGAAAGCCCCGGCGATACGATCCACTTCACCCCCGAAGGCAAAAAGGCGATCCTCGCCGCCGTCCTGCGCGGGGAGCAGTACGAGGAATTCTTGGGCCGCAAATATGTCGGAACCAAGCGTTTCGGCCTCGATGGCGGGGAATCGATGATCCCGGCGCTGGAGGCCGTGATCAAGCATGGCGGCAGCGCTGGCGTGCGCGAAATCATCTACGGCATGGCGCACCGTGGCCGTCTGAACGTTCTCGCGAACGTGATGGCCAAGCCGTACAAGGTGATCTTCCACGAATTTTCGGGCGGCACCGCCAACCCGGAGGACGTGGGTGGTTCGGGCGACGTGAAATATCACCTCGGGACCTCAACCGATCGCGAATTCGACGGGATCAGCGTGCACATGTCGCTCACCCCCAACCCGTCGCACCTCGAAACGGTGAACCCGGTGGTGTTAGGCAAGGCGCGCGCGCAGCAGGCGATCCGCGACGATCTCGACAACAAGAAGCAGGTTCTGCCTGTCCTGATCCACGGCGATGCCGCATTCGCGGGTCAAGGCGTGGTGTGGGAAAGCCTCTCGCTGTCGGGCGTGCCCGGCTATGACACGGGCGGTTGCATCCACTTCATCATCAACAACCAGATCGGCTTTACCACCTCGCCCAAATTCTCGCGCGGGTCGCCTTACCCGTCCGACGTGGCGAAGGGCGTGATGGCGCCGATCCTGCACGTCAACGGCGACGATCCCGAAGCGGTGACTTTCGCGTGCAAGCTGGCGGTCGAATACCGCCAGACCTTCCACCGCGATGTCGTGATCGACATGTGGTGCTATCGCCGCTTTGGCCACAACGAAGGCGACGAACCCAAGTTCACCCAGCCGCTGATGTACGAGATGATCGGCAAGCACCCCAAGGTGAGCCGCGTCTACGAACAGCGGCTGATCGCAGAAGGCGTGATTGAGGAAGGCCACCGGGATCAGGTCACGGCGGAATTCGTCGCCATGCTCGAAGAAGAATTCGAGGCGGCCAAGAGCTATTCCGCCAATCAGGCCGACTGGTTCGGCGGGCGCTGGTCGGGCTTCAACAAGCCGGCGGACGATGAAACCGCGCGTCGCAATATCGAAACCGCGATCGAACCCAAGATGTTCGACCGCATCGGTACGGTGCTGACGACGGTTCCCGACAGTGTCGACATCCACAAGACGCTGGGCCGCGTTCTCAAGGCCAAGGCCGACATGTTCGAAACCGGCGAAGGCTTCGACTGGGCGACGGCAGAGGCGCTGGCGTTCGGCAGCCTCGTGATGGAAGGCTACGGCGTACGCCTGTCGGGACAAGACAGCGGACGCGGAACTTTCTCGCAGCGGCATGCCGTGTGGGTCGATCAGAAGACCGAGGAGAAGTACATTCCCCTCACCACCCTGCCGCACGGCAAGTTCGAGGTCTATGACAGCACCCTGTCCGAATACGGTGTGCTCGGCTTTGAATACGGGTTTGCAATGGCGGACCCGAAATCGCTGGTGCTGTGGGAAGCGCAATTCGGCGACTTCGCCAATGGCGCGCAGATCATGATCGATCAGTACATCGCGGCAGCCGAGGCCAAGTGGCTGCGCGCAAACGGGCTCGTGATGCTGCTGCCGCACGGATATGAAGGCCAGGGCCCGGAACACTCCTCCGCCCGGCTCGAACGGTTCCTGCAACTGTGCGCGAACGACAATATCCAGGTCTGCAACATCACCACTCCGGCGAATTACTTCCATGTGCTGCGCCGCCAGATGCTGCGTAATTTCCGCAAGCCGTTGGTGATCATGACGCCGAAATCGCTGCTGCGTCACCCGCTGGCAAAGAGCACGCGCGAGGACTTCCTCGGCGAAAGCCAGTTCAAGCGCATCCTGTCGGACATCACCGAAGTGGCGGATGACAAGGTCAAGCGGCTCGTGCTGTGTTCGGGCAAGGTCTATTACGACTTGCACGAAAAGCGCGAGGAAGAAGGGCTGAAAGACGTTTCGATCGTGCGGATCGAACAGCTTTATCCCTTCCCCGGCGATCCGCTGGCCTTGCGGCTTTCGCGGATGACCAATCTTGAAACGGTCGTCTGGTGTCAGGAAGAACCGAAGAACAACGGCTCGTGGTTCTTCGTCCAGAACCAGATCGAGGACGCATTGACCGCTGCGGGGCATGACGGCAAGCGCCCGGTCTATGCCGGACGCGATGCCGCCGCATCGCCCGCCACGGGCCTCGCCAAACGTCATGCGGAGCAGCAGGCGAAACTCGTCGCCGACGCGCTCGGTCTCACCAAGTAAACGAATTCAGCAAAGCTGAGGAAATACGAAAATGGCCACTGAAATCACTGTCCCGGCACTGGGTGAATCGGTCACCGAAGGCTCGATCGGCGAATGGCTGAAGCAGCCGGGCGACGCGGTCGCCGTCGACGAACCGATCTGCAGCCTCGAAACCGACAAGGTCGCTGTCGATGTGCCCTCGCCCGTCGCCGGGATCCTGTCCGAACACCGCTTTGCCGTGGGTGACACGGTGGAAGTCGGCGCGGTGATCGCGGTGATCGAGGAAGGCGCGAGCGCGTCTGCCGCTGCGAAATCGGACACGCCTGCTCCCGCTCCTGCCCCGGCACCTGCTGCCGCCAAGGAAGCCGTCGGCGATGCCGCCGTCACCATGTCGCCTGCGGTGCGCCGCGCGGTGCTGGAACACGGGGTTGATCCCTCCACCATCAAGGGCACCGGCAAGGATGGCCGCTTGACCAAGGAAGACGTGCTGGCCGCAGCCAAGGCCAAGAGCGCGCCCGCGCCCACCCCTGCCCCTGCACCCGCAGCACCAGCCGCTCCGGCTGCGACCACGGGTGAACGCCGCGAAGAGCGGGTGAAGATGACGCGGATGCGCCAGACCATCGCCAAGCGGCTGAAGGGCGCGCAGGAAAATGCAGCGCTGCTGACCACTTTCAACGATGTCGACATGTCGGCGGTGATCGAGGCGCGCAACAAGTACAAGGACCTGTTCGCCAAGAAGCATGACATCCGGCTCGGCTTCATGGGTTTCTTCGTCAAGGCGGCCTGCCTCGCGCTGAAGGACGTGCCCGCCGTCAACGCATACATCGACGGTGACGAGATCGTGTACCACGACTACGTCGATATCTCGGTGGCCGTCAGCGCGCCCAACGGCCTCGTCGTTCCGGTGATCTGCGATTGCCAGGACAAGGGCTTTGCCCGGATCGAGAAAGACATCGCCGATTTTGGCAAGCGCGCCAAGGAAGGCACGCTGACCATGGCCGACATGCAGGGCGGCACCTTCACCATCTCGAACGGCGGCGTGTTCGGATCGCTGATGTCGACTCCGATCATCAACCCGCCGCAGTCGGCGGTGCTGGGCCTGCACCGGATCGAAGACCGCCCGGTCGTGGTCGACGGCCAGATCGTGATCCGCCCGATGATGTACATCGCCCTGTCCTACGACCACCGCCTGATCGACGGGCGCGAGGCGGTGACCGCGCTCAAGATCATCAAGGAAGCGATCGAAGATCCGACCCGGATGCTGATCGACCTGTAAGGTCAAACCGATGCGCCCGCCGTGGGAAGTCGAGCCTGAAAAGTTCGCCGACAAATTCTGGATCGTCGCAAAGAGCGACTATCTGGAGGAGTGGCGGAACTGGTTCACCAACCTCGGCGACGCGCAGCAGGCAGAGTACAAGGCCGCTCACACCCCTCCAGAAGCGTGTGGCGGTCTGTTCTATGACGTGTTGGGCGTGCCGCGATACGATCCGGTTGCCTATGCCGATACCTACCGGGACGAAGAGGGATTGCTGCCCCCTCCGTGGGTCTATGCGCCAGACATTCCGCGTGGCTCCATCGGTTGGCGCATGGGGCATGGCGAGGATTACTGGCACGTCTTCTTTGATTGGCTCCGCTCGCTGCCCCCGGAGGATCAGGAACGGGTAAAGGCGAAATATCCCGAACCCGCACCTGAAACTGTCAGGAAGGGTCTGCCGTGGCAGGGCATCTATGAAGCCCATCTCAATCCGCAGGAAGGACAAGCCCGCGCGTTCTTCGACCGGATGAAGTTCGACGAGCGCCGCTACGCTGATTTCCTGCGCGATCGCTTCCCCGAATTCTGGGCGCGCTTTGGCGGGATTCCCGATGTAGCGGGCAAGCGCGTGATCGATTTCGGTTGCGGACGTGGCGGCATGGTGCAGCGGATGATGGAAGCCGGCGCGGACAGCGCACTGGGGATCGAGCTCAACCAGTCCTATGTCGATTTTGCCAACTGGAAAGTCGCCAGCCAATGGGACGGGCGCGCGCGGTTTGCCTGTCAGGACATCCGCAAGATGGACATCGAACCCGCCGACATCGTCACCTCCGTCGACGTGATGGAGCACGTGATGGACTTGCCCGAAACGCTCGCCAAGGTCGTTGATGCGTGCAAGCCCGGAGGGGAACTCTTCATCGGTTTCGCACCCTTGTGGCATTCCCCTTTCGGCCATCACCGACTGATGGAAACCCGCATCCCATGGGCGCATCTGCCGCGCGGCAACCGCGCCTTCCTGGACAGGCTGGTGGACGATGACGGCAATTCGCCCGAGACGATCCAGGAACTGGGCTTTAGCGGGGCGACGCCAGCCGATTTCCGCGCCGCGCTCAAAGGATTGCCGGTGGAGATCGTCTCCGCCCGCCGCAATGTCGCAAGCCACCCGCTCAAGGCATTGGCGCTGAAGGCGATGCTGATACCTTCGATCATACCCGCGCTCGAAAAATATGTGACAGTGGGCATTTACTGGCACTTGCGGCGCAAGAAATGACAACAGTTTGGCCGAAAGTAGCAATGGCACTTGCGGCCTTCATTGCCTACATGGGCTCCGGACGAAAACACACGCCATAGATAACGGGATCATTCGAACCATGGCCGAACATTCCTACGACTACGATTGCCTTGTCATCGGTGCTGGCCCGGGCGGCTATGTTGCCGCGATCCGCGCCGCGCAGCTGGGTCTGAAAACCGCCTGCGTCGAAAGCCGCGAAACGCTGGGCGGAACCTGCCTCAACGTCGGCTGCATCCCGTCCAAGGCGCTGCTGCATGGTTCGGAACTGTTCGAGGAAGCCGAAGGCGGCCACTTCGCCACCTGGGGCATCACCGCAAAGCCGACGCTCGACCTCGGTAAGATGATGGCCGAAAAGACCAAGGCCGTGGGCGAGCTGACGGGCGGGATCGAATTCCTGTTCAAGAAGAACAAGGTCACCTGGCTGAAAGGCCACGCTGCATTCGAAGACGCGCACAGCGTGAAGGTGGGCGATCAGACCGTCACTGCAAAAGACATCGTCATCGCCACCGGATCGAGCGTCACCCCCCTGCCCGGCGTCGAAGTCGACAATGCGGCAAAGCGGATCGTCGATTCGACCGGCGCGCTTGAGCTGGAAGAAGTGCCCGAGCACCTCGTCGTGATCGGCGGCGGTGTGATCGGCCTCGAACTGGGCAGCGTGTGGCGCCGTCTGGGCGCGAAGGTCACTGTGGTGGAATTCCTCGACCAGCTGCTCCCCGGCATGGACGGCGAAGTGCGCAAGGAAGCGCACAAGATCTTCAAGAAGCAGGGCATGGAAATGATGCTCGGCCACAAGGTCACCGGTGCCAAGGCCGACAAGAAGGGCGTGAAGCTGACGGTCGAAAAATCTGCCGGCGGCGATGAACAGGTGATCGAGGCGAGCCATGTGCTGGTCGCCATCGGCCGCCGCCCGAACACCGATGGGCTGGCGCTCGACAAGGCGGGTCTTCAAGTCAACAATCGCGGCCAGATCGAGATCGACCACGATTTCCGCACCAAGATCGACGGCATCTGGGCCATCGGCGACGTGGTGCCCGGCCCGATGCTGGCGCACAAGGCCGAGGATGAAGGCATTGCGGTTGCCGAAAACATCGCAGGGCTGACCGGCATCGTGAACCACGATGTGATCCCCAGCGTCGTCTACACCGCGCCGGAAATCGCAGGCGTCGGCCTGACCGAAGAAGAGGCCAAGGAACGCGGCAGCGTGAAAGTCGGCAAGTTCCCGATGATGGCCAACAGCCGCGCCAAGGCAAACCGCGACACCGACGGCTTCGTCAAGGTGATCGCCGATGCCGAAACCGATCGCGTGGTGGGCGTGTGGATGATCAACAGCCTTGCCGGCACGATGATCGCACAGGCCGCGCAGGCGATGGAATTCGGCGCGACGTCCGAAGACATCGCCTACACCTGCCACGCGCACCCGACCCACGCCGAAGCTTTCAAGGAAGCGGCCATGGCGGTGCAGGGCAAGCCGATCCATATGTAATACAGGAGCGCGGGGCGGCGATGTATGCGCAAGTTTTTGACCGTCGCCGCCTCGCTCTTCCGCTGATCTTTCCCGCTGTTGGCGGGCTGATCTACCTCAACATTTTCGACGCGCCTCAGCGCCTGATCCTCATCAATGCAGGTGCGCTCGTTCTTGCGCTCGCATGGATCGCATTGGGAAGGCTGCCAGCGGATCGCCGCTTCAGGCTGGGCATCGCTTGGGCCTGCGCCGCCCTGCTCTTCGTGCCGCTTTTGACAGGCCCGGAAATGGGCGGCGTTGCGCGCTGGTTTCCGGCGGGTCCGATTACGCTGCATTCCGGCCCGCTGCTGCTGCCGCTCATCGCGGTCCTGTGCGCGCGCGAAGAGAAGTGGGGCGCGGCACCCTTGGCGCTTGCAGCATTTGCATTGGCGCTGCAATCCGACGGCGCGGCGCTGCTCGCGCTCGGCCTCGCGGGTGCCGCACTCGCTTGGCTGCATCGCAGCTTGACCTTTGCGGCGTTGAGCCTGTTTGCGCTCAGTCTGACCGCTTTCACCTTTCAGGACGCGAGTCTAACGCCCCAGCAATTCACCGAAGGCGTTCTGGCCGACGCGTTTGATCGCACATTCATACAGGGGCTAGGGTTTGCGATGATGCTGTTCGTGATCCCGCTGTGGCATCTGGTCGTCGACCCGCAATTGCAGCGCACCGAAGGTTACACTTTGGCAGCGCTGCTCATCGGTCTGGGTCTGGCGGCGGTGATGGCGCCCTACCCCTATCCGCTGATCGGGTATGGAGCATCGCCGATCCTGGGTTTCGGCCTCGCGCTGGGCGCGGCGGCACTGCGGGATCAACTGCGAGTGACCGAATTGTTCGAACTCATGGAGCGGACTCGCGAATAATTGCGCACGCTTTCCATGGCAGGGGCCCGGCCCCGATCGGATTGCGCCTCGTCCTTTGCTCGCTTAAGCCTTTAGACGGAAGAGAGAGGGGAACACCGCGCATGGCCTATCCGAAACTGACCGACAAACCGGGGATGCTCGAAACCGCGGCGGCGATCCGCAGCGGCGCGATGAGTGTTGCCGAAGCGGTCGATGCCGCGATTACCCGGATCGAGCATTACGATGCCGAAATCGACGCGCTTGCCGTGCCCGATTTCGAACGCGCGGCAGCAACGGCCAAGGCGATGGATGCGAGCGGCCCGGTGGGTGACCAGCCGCTGTTCGGCGTGCCGATGACCGTGAAGGAAAGTTTCGATGTCGAAGGGCTGCAAAGCTGCTGGGGTCATGAACGGCTGACCGATTACATCGCGCCGCGCGACAGCGAGCTTGTCAGGCGGTTGAAAGCGGCAGGCGTGGTAATCATCGGAAAGACCAACGTGCCGGTCGATCTGACCGATTGGCAGAGCGTCAATCCGGTCTATGGCCGCACCAACAATCCGCATGACACATCGCGTTCTCCGGGCGGATCGTCGGGCGGCAGCGCGGCGGCAGTCGCCAGCGGCATGGTGGCGGGGGAATATGGCACCGACATCGGCGGCTCAGTGCGGGTTCCGGCGCATTTCTGCGGGGTCTGGGGCCACAAGACGACATGGGGGCTGGTATCGAAGCAGGGCCATGATCACCCGATGATGGCGCGTCGCCCCGGCTTTGTCGCCGCGCATGACGGCGCGCTTTCCATCGCCGGGCCGCTGGCCCGCAGCGCTGCCGATCTCGCGATCCTGACGCAGGTGGGCGCGCAATACGCGCTTTCGCGCAAGGGCAAGCCGCTGAAGCAATGCCGCCTGCTGGCGATCACCGAATATCCCGGCTGCCCCGTCGATGCGAGCGTATCCGAACCGACCGAAGCGGCCATCGCGGCGCTGATCGCGGCGGGCATCACGGTTGACCGTACCAGCGAGCTGATCCCCGATCTCGCCGCGCAACAGGGCCATTACATGCGGATGCTCAACACCGCGATGGCGCGCGGTGCGCCCGCGCCCAATGGCAAGCGCGCCAGCGCGACCGACTGGTTCGACCTGCTCGACGCGCAGGCCGCCAATGAATTCGAATGGGCGCGCCTGTTCGAAACCTACGACTTCGTGCTTGCCCCGCCCGCCCCGGTGCTGGCGGTGCCGCACAACGAGAAGCGGGTGTTCGACAGCACGATCCGCGTCAACGGGCAGGACATTCCGGGCGCAGCCGGGCTTGCCTGGGCGGGCCTTGCCACCTTCCCCAACCTTCCGGCCACAGTCCTGCCGATCGGCAGCGGCCATTACGAAGGGTCACAGCTACCCTGCGGAATGCAGGTCATGGGGCCGCGCATGAGCGATCTCGACTGCATCCACGCCGCGGGAGAAATCGGGAAGATCTTGCACGGCTGACCGGCATTCGTCATGGCGAGCCCCATGGCAAACAAACCCATCATGCAGCGCCTTGCCAAATGGCACATCTGGCTGGGCTGGCTGGTCGGCGTTCCGATCGCGATGTGGACCGCGACCGGCCTGTTCATGGTCGTCAAGCCGATTGACGAGGTGCGCGGCAATCACCTGCGCCTGCCGGTCGAGCAGCAGGCGCTGATCATGACGGGCAGCGATCTGGCCACGCCCGACGCGCAGCTGGCCGAGATGACCATGCGGATGCAAGACGGGCGCGCGATTGCGATCCTGACAACGCTTGATGGCGTTACGAGCCGGGTCGATGTCGCCACAGGCGCGCCGATCCCGGCAGTCGATGCGCCAGCGGCGCGGGCCATCGCGGCGGAACGGATCGCGGGCGGAGACAAGGTGCGCAGCATCACCTTCTTCGACGCCGACGAAGTGCCGTTCGATTTCCGTCGCCCGATCCCCGTTTGGCAAATCGCGCTGGAGGACGGCGCGCATGTCTATATCGGGCGCGACACGGGAGAGATCGAGGCTGTGCGCACCAGCTGGTGGCGGTGGTTCGACTTCATGTGGGGGCTGCACATTATGGATCTGTCGGAACGTGAGGATACCAGCCATCCGATCCTCATCCTGTTCGCGGCCTTGTCTCTGGTCGGCGCCTTGTTCGGCTGCATCCTGATGTTCCGCCGCCGCAAGGCACGGGTAACGGCTTCCGCGGCATGAACGAGACTGTCCTTACCCCGATCCTCGACATTCTCGACATCATCGGGATTGCCGTTTTCGCCCTGTCAGGCGCACTGGTCGCGGCCAAGGAACGGCAGACCTTCGTCACGATGGGCTTCTTCGCGCTGGTGACGGGCGTTGGCGGGGGCACAGTGCGCGATCTGCTGATCGATGCGCCGGTGTTCTGGATCACCGATCCGTGGGTTGCGGCGGTATGCCTTGGAACGGCGCTGATCGCGTGGTTCACTCCGGTCCGTATCTGGGAGGGCAAGCTGCTCGATTATGCCGACGGAATCGGGCTCGCCGCATATGCCGTGCTCGGCAGTGCGAAAGCCATCGCCTATGGCATCCCGCCCGTGCCCGCTGCGCTGATGGGCGTGATCACCGGCTGTGTCGGCGGGGTGATCCGCGATGTCGTGGCCGGGCGCCCTTCGATCATCATGCAGCCCGAACTCTATGTCACCGCCGCAGCTCTCACCGCGACGCTGACAGTCGCGGGCATGCAAGTCGCACCTATGCTTGGCCTGCCCGACTGGGCAGTGTGGAGCATGGCCTTTGCCTGCGGTTTCGCGCTGCGTGCGGCGGCGATCCGGTTTGAGCTGGGATTGCCCAGCTATGGCGACGGGAAAGAGGGGAACACTACCGAGAGCACTCCCCGCTCCTCCTCCACGGATCAGTCCTGATAGGTTTCGCCCGGCAAAGGGCCGCCGGGATAGGCCGGCATATTGTCCGAAGTCAGTGGGACGAGCGGCTGACGGTCGTTGCCAGAATAGGGCTGACCAGCAAGCGCGCCACGTGCATCGGCATAGCTTTGATCGGACCATTGGCCGTCGGCAGCGGAGCCTGAAAAGCCGCCGTAATCGATATCGGAAATACGCCCGCTGTTGTCGATCTGGCAGGTGAAGCCCGATCCGTTGAACAGCGTGCCGGTGACCACCCAGCCCTGCGCGATGCGGCTTGCGCCATCGACACTGTCGACCCGCACATCACGCTCGATCTCGTTGAGGCATTGCGACACCGCATTGTCGATGCCCGAACCTCCGGTGGTGCTGCGATTGGTGCGGCGGTTTTCGGGGCGGTAATCATAGTCGCGATCATTGCGAACCCGCTCACGCTCCACCACAACAACATCGCGATCGCGGCGGCGATTATTGTTGCTCGCGGCGCTGGCGATCGCGGCGATCCCGCCAAGCACCAGCACGCCCGCCAGCACATCGCCCCCGCGAATGCCACGGCGGTGCCCGCGCCAGCATCCGTGCCAGCCACAGCGTCGCCATTCGGCGTTCTGCGCATCGGCATCATAGGTGCTGGCGCCGAAAGTGCCGCCCTGCCCGTCAGCAAATTGTGCGTGGATCGCGTTTGAATATCCGAATGCGCCGCCCACAGCAGTTTCGGCGGCCATGGCCTGTGCCGGAGTGAACGCCAGCGATGCAGCGGCAACGAAACCGGCATATCCGGCCAAGCGGGTGTGGTGAGCCATGAATGCTCCCTCCTGTTTCTCAATTGTGCGAGAGCGCCCACCATTCGCTCAATGATGGGCGCAAAGTTAGGCGGCCCAGGCTTACGCTTGCCTGAACCGCCTTGGTTGTCATGCCGGGTTATCCACCGCGATCAGCGCAGGCCCCGGATGTTGTCAAAGTCGATGTCGACGATCCGACCGCGCCGGATGTCGCAGCTGAAGCGGCCCCGGTCGACTCCGCGACCCCAGCGATAGCCGTCGGCCACTTCGATCCGGCCTTCGATCTCCCAGCCGCGCCGTTCGCGGTCGACATCGCGGATGCTCGTCACCTGAGCGTAGCGGAAGCCGTTGCGGCGCGCTTCACGCTCGACCGCGTTGACGCAGCGCTGAACCGCGCGATCAGGGTGGCCACCGCGATAGTTGAAGCGATTGCCATAGTGGCGGTCATTGTAGTGCCGGTCGCGATAGCGGCGGACATCATAACGGCGATCATTGTAGCGGCGATCATCATACCGGCGGTCGCGATCGCCATCAAAGGCTCCTGCCAGCGCGGCGATGCCGCCGATGACAACGGCCCCAGCGATCACATCGCCCGCGTCGATTCCGCCTCGGTCGCGGTTGCGATCTCCTGCCATGGCAGGGGTTGCCGACGCCAGGGCCATCGCGCCAGCCGCGACAGTCCCGAGCGTGGCCTTGGTGATGGTCTTTTTCAGATCAGTCATTTCGGTTCATCCTCGGGTTTTCAGTGGCGGAAGAATTTCCGTTCACTGTAAACCCGTTTTAGATGAACAATTCTGAGGTGATTCTGACCGAGGCTTGCAGCCGATATTCAGGTTACTCGCATTTTACCTGAACGCTATTCAGGAAGCGCAGCCAGCACGTCGCGGGTAAAAGCGGCAATGTCGAAGCGGCTACCTGCTGGATCCTCACCTCGCCGCACGATCACGACATTGCGGCTCGGCACGACGACGACATATTGTCCGCGATTGCCGAAAGCGGCGAAGGTATCGGACGGAATGCCTTCCGACTTGTTCATCAACCACCACCCCGCGCCATAGCCGAACGGCCCGTCCGGCTGAGGGCCGCTGGGGGTGGAGATGTACTCGACCCAACCTTCGGGCAGAATGCGTTCACCCGAGGGAAGAACGCCGTCGTTGAGATGGAGTTGGCCCAGATCAGCAAGATCGGACGCGGTCGACCAGACTTGGCTGGAAAGGATGTAGTCCCCCGCCCAATCGGTTTCGGCAACGGTGTGCTCCTTCCCGACAGCCTTGAAGAATGCCGCGGGGTCGAAATCCTCGTGCCGATCCGAGATCGCCTTGACCGCCATCAGCGTATCGTTGTTGGCGTAGCGGAACTGCGTTCCCGGCATGTTGATCAGCGGCCAGTCGGTTGCCGTCTCTTCAACCAGCGAGCCGCCAGCGTAGAGAGGATCGGTGCGGTTGCCGGGCGTATCGGAATACCTGCCCGAAGCCATCCGGAGGAGATGATCGACGGTAATCGCACGTCGGGCATCACGTTGCCACTCCTCGCGACCAGTTCTGTCTTTGACGTCGAGCAGACCTCGATGGGCTGCAACCCCGACCAACGTTGCTGCGATGCTCTTGGCGACTGACCATGTCCGCTGAGGAGTCTCGTTATCAAAACCGGCAGTATATCGAGCGGACTCTACAAGACCGTTGCCCTCCCGATTGATGCGCACCAGCGCCGCGGTAGTGCGCGTGCCCTCGCCATACTTGTCCTCATGCGCGTCGGCGAGAACCTGATCGATTGCAGTGGGTTTGTAGGGCGGAGCCTTGCCGCCGCCCTCGATCACGAAGTTAAAGCTCGCGGGCTCGTTCGCCTTATCGGTATCGGATGATTGCTCTGATCCGAGTACCGCCGTCTCCGGCATGCTCGGCGCGAGGCCGATAGGGGCAAGCCTGCATCCGTCACCGCGCTCCGCATCGGCAAAGCGGGGCGGCATATCGTCAGTCCAGTCAACCTCGACATGGGTGATGTATCCATCCGCATCGCGCAGCACTCGATAATCCAGATCGCGCACGATGGGATCAATGGCTGAGTAGACCCCGGTCAGCTCCCATTCGTGCACGCTTTCTTCCCTTCGCTCCGAGCCATTCCTCTCCGCATTCGCAATCGCACCGCACAGGAACAGCGCCTTGTACCCGGCTGCGAGCGCGCGGTTGTAGCGTTCGTCGAGCTGGTCCTGCGCGGACTGGGCGTAGGTGGGGCCGGAGCCCAAGACGAGGCTGGCGACGGCTATACCGAGGAGTGGGCCACGGAGTGCGCCAAGGAGGGTTGTCTTCATCCCGCCTTCTTGCCATGCGCAGCGCAAAAGAAAAGGGCCGGCGGATCGCTCCACCGGCCCTTCGAATTTCGCTTGGCGAGAACGCTTACGCGTCTTCGTATTCGCTGGTTTCCACAGGGCCCGAATCCTGGCCCTTGGCGTCGACATCGCGGTCAACCAGTTCGATCACGGCCATCGGAGCGGCGTCGCTGCCGCGCAGGCCGGCCTTGATCACGCGGGTGTAGCCGCCGTCGCGGTCGCTGTAACGCTCAGCCAGAACGTCGAACAGCTTCTTCAGCTGGGTTTCGTCGCCCAGACGGCTCATGGCGAGACGACGGTTCGAAAGGCCGCCGCGCTTTGCCAGCGTGATGAGCTTTTCGATGTAGGGGCGCAGTTCCTTGGCCTTAGGGGCCGTGGTGATGATCTGCTCATGCTTGATCAGCGCGGCCGACATGTTGCGGAACATGGCGGTGCGGTGACCCGACTTGCGACCAAGCTTACGCTGAGAAATTCCGTGACGCATATTCTTTTACTCCGTTCGAAAAGGGGCCGTTTCAGGTACCCCAGTGCTGGCGGCGCTTATGGTGCGCCGCCGGTACCAGTTCAGCCGAGCAGCTCTTGTTCGAGCTTCTTGGCCATTTCCTCGATATTCTCAGGCGGCCATCCGGGGATGTCCATGCCAAGGCGCAGGCCCATGCTGCTGAGAACTTCCTTGATCTCGTTCAAGGACTTGCGGCCGAAGTTCGGCGTGCGCAGCATCTCGGCTTCGGTCTTCTGGACCAGATCGCCGATGTAAATGATGTTGTCGTTTTTGAGGCAGTTGGCCGAACGCACCGAAAGCTCCAGCTCGTCGACCTTCTTGAGCAGGTAACGGTTGAGCTGGTTGGCGTCGTCTTCCTGCGGGGTCGCAGCGTGGCCGATCATGGCCGACTGCGGCTGCGGGATGCCGTCTTCGAAGTGGACGAACAGCGTCAGCTGGTCCTGCAGGATGCGCGCGGCATAGGCCACGGCGTCTTCAGGGGTGACAGTGCCATCGGTTTCGACGGTCAGCGACAGCTTGTCATAGTCGAGTTCCTGACCAACGCGGGCGTTTTCGACCTTGTAGCTGACCTGACGCACCGGCGAATACAGCGAGTCGACCGGGATGAGGCCGATCGGCGCATCAACCGGACGGTTCTGGACTGCGGGCGAGTAGCCCTTGCCGGTGTCGGCGGTGAGTTCCATGTTCAGCGTCGCGCCTTCATCGAGGTGGCACAGGACAAGGTCCTTGTTCATCACTTCGATGTCGCCGGTAACAGCGATGTCGCCAGCCTTGACGGTTGCCGGGCCGGTCATGGAAAGCTGCAGGCGCTTGGGGCCTTCGCCTTCCATCTTGAGCGCGATCTGCTTCACGTTCAGCACGATGTCGGTCACGTCTTCGCGCACGCCGGCGAGCGACGAGAATTCGTGGAGGACGTTTTCGATCTTGATCGAGGTGATCGCTGCGCCCTGAAGCGAGCTCAGAAGCACACGGCGCAGTGCGTTGCCGAGCGTCAGGCCAAAGCCGCGCTCAAGCGGTTCGGCTACGAAGGTGGCCTTGCGCTGCTTGTCGCCGCCATCCTTGATTTCAAGAGCGTTGGGTTTCTTGAGTTCCTGCCAGTTCTTCATATTGACGGACATGGATTTCCCCTAGTTCGCTTACGTAAGCGGTTCAGTGTTGTGGGCGGGCCGGCGACGCTCGTCAGCGTCATGCCAGTCCGTTCGGGAAGCGGCGCTCGGATCATCCGGCGCCGCCCCTTGATCGGTCAGACGCGGCGACGCTTGGACGGACGCACGCCGTTGTGCGGGATCGGCGTCACGTCACGGATCGAAGTGATGTTGAAGCCGACCGCTGCAAGACCGCGCAGCGCGCTTTCACGGCCCGAACCGGGGCCCTTCACTTCGACTTCGAGGGTGCGGACGCCGTGTTCGGCTGCCTTCTTGCCGGCGTCGTCGGCTGCAACCTGCGCTGCATACGGGGTCGACTTGCGGCTACCCTTGAAGCCCATCATCCCTGCCGAGGACCAGCTGATAGCATTGCCCTGAGCATCGGTGATGGTGATCATGGTGTTGTTGAAGCTGGCGTTGATATGCGCAACGCCGCTGGTGATGTTCTTCCTGTCGCGGCGCCTTACTTTGCCGGGTTCGCGTGCCATTGTTCCAGTTCCTTATAAATGCGGAAAAAGGGAAAAGCCTCTGGTCGAAACCAGTGCTTACTTCTTCTTCCCTGCAATCGGCTTGGCCTTGCCCTTGCGGGTACGGGCGTTGGTGTGCGTGCGCTGGCCGCGAACGGGCAGGCCGTTACGGTGACGCAGGCCGCGATACGAGCGGAGGTCCATCAGGCGCTTGATGTTCATCGCGGTGTTGCGACGAAGATCGCCTTCGACGGTGTAGTCCGCGTCGATCGTTTCGCGGATACGCAGGACTTCCTCATCGGTGAGATCCTGAACGCGCGCGGTGTGCGGGATGCCAAGCTTGTCGGCGATCTGGACAGCCGTGGTGCGGCCAATTCCGTGAATGTAGGTGAGCGCGATGATAACGCGCTTGTTGGTGGGGATGTTTACCCCGGCAATACGAGCCACTTAATTCTCCATGCTCCACAGGGGCTTTGGCCTTGGGGCCACCCCTATCTCGACGCTAAAAACACCCGGCATGAACAAGACCGATGCTTAAACAGCAAAAGTCCGGTTGGCACACCGCATACGGGCAGTGCCTGCCGGACTGGACTCGAACGTGTCGAATGAACGGCGCGCTTACGGTGATTCGAGTGATCCGTCAACCGTTGCACGCGCTGATTTGTCCGAGCCGCCCATATCGGCCGCTACGGCACGCTTTCAACCTGCGTAATACACCTTGCCCCCGCCTGTCAAAAAGGGGAAGCGGCTGGCGCGCCCGTTACCTAACTGCCCGGCTCGTTGGCCAGATCGTCAAACGCCTCGTCAACGCTGGCGCCGCGAGGCTCCTCCGTCTCGATAACCGCTTCGGGATCGATCGTGATGGGGGCCTCTCCCTCCACGTCGGACACAGCATCAGTTTCCGACTCAGGCTCGGGCTCAGGCTCAGGAGCAACAACCTGCGAAGGGACCCTGGGAGCAACGACCTGACCCAGCAGTTCGGAAAGGCGCGTGAGTTGCAGTGTCATCACGCCGTCAACCGCAGTCGAGATCACCGGCACCGGATAGCGCATCTTGCCGCCGACATTGTATTCCCAGACGATGCGCGTACCCTCGCCCTGCTCCGTTTCGACCTTGCTGATCGCGATCGTCAGGACCCCTGTCACCGGCTCGCTTTGCAGGGGACCAAGCGCTCCGCTCATCCGCAGTGCCACTTCGGGATAGGCCTGGATCACACGCATGTGCTCGACACTGCCTTCAAGTGTAATGCGCGCGTTGTCCTGCACTTCGGGAATGCGTTCGCAGAAACAGCCGCCGGCCTGCGGGGTGAGCGTCAGGTTGGCGGCATCGGCTGACCAGGTATGCTCGCTCGACCACCACCGCGCCGGGCTGATCAGGGCAAGCCAGGTCGCCTTGGGATCGGCCTCCACCACCGCCTCGTTGCGGGTGATGAAGTGATCCTCGTCAGCCTGCACCACTTCGGCCCACCCAGGCGAAGCAGTGGCAGCCAGAGCCGCACCGGCCAGAAACAATGTTGATTTACGCAAGATCGCGTCCTCCTCGTCCCCTGCTCACTAGGGGATAAGGCAGGGGCTGGAAAGCCCGGATCGGTTATCCGGCGAGCACTGCATCCACAGCGGCGGCCACTTCGTCGATCCCGGCCATCCCGTCGACCCGTGTGACGATCCCGCGCGCTTCGTAACCCGGCAGAATCGGCGCGGTCTTGGCGCGGTATTCGTCCATGCGGGTGCGTACGGTTTCCTCATTGTCGTCGGGGCGACGCTTGAACTCGGTCGAGCCGCAATTGTCGCACACGCCTTCCTTCGAGGGCGGATTGGCGGTGTCATGATAGAGCGCACCGCAGTTCCCGCAGGAGAAGCGACCGGTGATCCGCTCGACCAGAGCGTCCACATCGACTTCCAGTTCGATCACATGATCGAGCGTGCGGCCATGCTTCGCCAGCAGCGCATCGAGCTGATCTGCCTGCGCCGCCGTGCGCGGGTATCCGTCAAAGATCGCACCTTGCGCCGCATCCATACCGGCAAGGTTTTCGTCGATAAGCGCGGACACGATGTCGTCGGAAACCAGTTCCCCGCGATCCATCACCGCCTTGGCTTCGATCCCGACAGGGGTCTGCGCCTTCACAGCCGCACGGAGCATGTCTCCGGTGGAAAGCTGCTTCATGCCGTGGCGCTCGACCAGACCGGCGCTCTGAGTGCCTTTGCCTGCCCCGGGAGGGCCAAGAAGAATGATGTTCACGAAAAACAACCCCCTTTTGACGCGCGAATCGATTGGGTGTCCGCGCGCTTATGTGTGCCTGATCAGCACTCCATGCGTCAGCGCATGCGGCCTTTCAACTTAGCCTTCTTGATTAGATCGCCATACTGGTGGGCAAGCAGATGCGACTGCACCTGGCTGATGGTATCCACCGTCACGTTGACGACGATCAGAAGGCTGGTTCCGCCAAGGAACAGCGGGATGCCGGTTTGTGCGATCATGTATTCGGGGACGACGCAAACGATGGTCAGATACATCGCGCCGACCACGGTGATCCGGGTGAGGACGTATTCCAGATAATCGGCGGTCCGCTTGCCCGGGCGAACGCCGGGAATGAAGCCGCCATTCTTCTTGAGGTTCTCTGCATTGTCCTCCGGGTCGAAAACGACCGCGGTGTAGAAGAAGCAGAAGAACACGATCAGGACGGAATACAGCGCCATGTAGATCGGCTGCCCATGCGCCAGATACTGGTTGAGCGTCACAATCGTCGAACCGACACCGCTGGTGGTGTCCACCGAACTGCCCGCGAACTGCGAAATCGTAAGCGGCAGCAGCAGCAGCGAGCTGGCGAAAATCGGGGGAATAACGCCTGCGGTGTTCAGCTTGAGCGGAAGGTAGGAATTTTCCGCCTGCATCATGCCGCGCTGGGTCGCGCGCTTGGGGTACTGGATCAACAGCCGCCGCTGCGCCCGCTCGACAAAGCTGATGAGCAGGATCAGCACGACGACCATCAGGATGAAGCCGATGATGATGCCCGGTGCGATGGAGCCGGTGCGGCCGCCTTCAAACAGGTTGGTGGCGAATGTCGGAAACTGGGCGACGATGCCCGCCATGATGATCAGCGAAACGCCGTTGCCGATCCCGCGCGAGGTGATTTGCTCACCCAGCCACAAGAGGAACATGGTGCCGCCGACAAGGCTGATGACCGCGCCGACACGGAAGCCGTAGCCGGGGTTCACAACTGCTGCGATGCCCTGCGAACTGGCGAAGCTTTCAAGACCCGTCGCCAGGAACCAGCCCTGGATCGCGCAAAGGAAAACGGTGCCGTAACGGGTGTACTGGTTGAGCTTCTGCCGCCCGGTCGCGCCCTCTTTCTTGAGCGCGGCGAGCGTCGGATGAAGTGCCGACGCCATCTGCACCACGATCGACGCGGTGATGTAAGGCATGACGCCAAGTGCGATGAGGCTCATGTTCGACAGCGCACCGCCGGTGAACATGTTGAACATGTCGATGATGCCGCCCTGCGTCTGCGCAGCCAGTTCATCCAGCGCCTTGGGGTTGACCCCCGGCAGCGGCACGAAGCTGAGGAAGCGGAAAACGATCAGCGCACCGATGGTGAACCAGATGCGTTGGCGCAATTCGGTGGCCTGGGCGAAATTGCCAAGGTTGAGATTGCTGGCGATATTATCGGCGCGTGATGCCATGGTGTATCGTCGATCCTAATCTTTTGCCGGACCGCTCCCCATGGGGATGTCTCGGCTCAGAGACGATAAGTAGGGAGCAGGTGGCCCAATGTCGAACCCCTGCCCCCATGTTTTGTCGTATTATTTACCGCGAGCGGCGCGGGCTTCCTTCTTGGCAGCCTTGACCTCGGCGTTGATCGGCGCGGTCACTTCGACGCTGCCGCCAGCCTTCTCGACGGCTGCGATCGCGCCCTTGGTCGCGCCGCTGACGACGAACTTGACCTTGGCCGAGATCTCGCCCTTGCCCAGCAGACGGACGCCGTCCTTGCCACCGCGAACAAGACCTGCTTCGCGCAGGACTTCTTCGGTGATGTCCTTCTTGGCATCGACCTTCTTGGCGTCGATGAACTTCTGGACCATGCCGATGTTCACTTCGGCGAAATCCTTGCCGAACGGATTATTGAAGCCGCGCTTCGGCAGGCGCATGTGCAGCGGCATCTGGCCGCCTTCAAAGCCCTTGATCGCCACGCCCGAACGGCTCTTCTGGCCCTTCTGACCGCGTGCCGAGGTCTTGCCCTTGCCCGAGCCGATACCACGGCCCACACGCATGCGGCCCTTGCGGGCACCGGAATTGTCACGGATGTCGTTGAGTTTCATTGTGTGCACTCGCTTTCGCTTTCTGACGGCCCCACCACGGGGCTACGCGCTATGGAAGCGGCGCCCCTAGCGGAGGGGAGCGCGCGGCGCAAGGGGCAATCGGGCGCGCAAAGGCGCCCTGCCCCGGTCTGTAGCCAAAGACTGCGCGGATTACTGGCCGTACACACCAATGCCGTAATAGCACGGCTCGACATTGCAGGTGATCATGCGCGTCCGGATGCGAAAACGGGCGTTCCTGATCGGCGTGACTTCTACGATCGGCGTGTCGTCATCCAGCACGTCTTCGTCGATCAGATTGTTGTTCTCGTCATACAACCACAGATCGATGTCCGAGCAATCGCCATCGCATTGCGCGATGATCATATAGCTGGTTCCGGCATCGAGATCGATCGTGACCTGCTTTTCCTGACCTTCGCTCAGCTGGCCGTTGTAGCGCGAATGGGTCGAATTGTAGCCGTTGTTGCGCGCAAGCCCCTCTGCCGCATCAAGCAGGCTATTGACCAGATCCTGATGGCTGTTCTGGGCAAGAGCCGGAACACCGGCGCCTGCAACAAGCGCCATGGCCCCCGCGGCCGACAGTGCGATCTTTGTCATTACCCTCACGTCATTCCCCTCGCATTCCCGATCAAGCGGCCCGCCCCAATAAGTATCACCCGCATCTGAGTCGGCATAGCGGATAAAAAAAGCCCCGGCCGAACGACCGGGGCTTTGATTGTTTCGTTGCAGGCGATCGCGCTTAGTCGATCACTTTCACCAGATGCGGGATCTTGGCGACTGCACCGCGCACCTCGGGGGTGTCCTGACGCTCGACGACCTTGTGCATCTTGTTCAGCCCGAGACCGATGAGGATCTTGCGCTGGCTTTCAGGGCGACGGATCGGCGAACCGATCTGCTTGATCTTGATGGTAGCCATTGATCGTTACTCCACAATAGCCGCAGCTTCGGCTTCTGCCTCGGCTGCACTTGCACCACCGCGACCGAGCAGGTCAGCGACCTTCTTGCCGCGACGCTGGGCAACCGACTTCGGCGAAGTCTGGTCCTGCAGCGCGTCAAAGGTGGCGCGGATCATGTTGTAGGGGTTCGAAGTGCCGACCGACTTGGTCACCACGTCTGCAACGCCCAGGCTTTCGAACACGGCGCGCATCGGACCACCGGCGATGATGCCGGTACCCGGAGGCGCGGTGCGGACGGTTACCTTGCCGGCACCGAAACGGCCGTTGCCGTCATGGTGCAGCGTGCGACCTTCCTTGAGCGGGACGCGGATCATCTTCTTGCGAGCGGCTGCGGTAGCCTTGGTGATGGCTTCCGGCACTTCACGGGCCTTGCCGTGACCAAAGCCGACGCGGCCCTGACCGTCACCAACCACAACCAGAGCGGCGAAACCGAAGCGCTTACCGCCCTTCACCGTCTTGGACACGCGGTTGATGTGCACCAGCTTCTCGATGATGCCGTCGTCTTCTTCCTCGCGCTTGCCGCGACGATCGTCACGACCGCCACGACCGCGACCACGGCCTTCACCGTCACGGCCGCCACGGCCACGACCGCGACCACGGCCCTGCTGCTCTTCGGCACCGGTTTCGGTGGCTTCCGCCGGAGCTTCGGTGGTTTCGATGTTGTTTTCTTCAGCCATCATCAGAACTCCAGCCCGCCTTCGCGAGCGGCATCGGCCAGCGCCTTGACGCGGCCATGGAAAAGGAACCCGCCGCGATCGAACACGACAGTGGTCACGCCAGCCTTCTTGGCGGCAGCGGCGATGTCCTTGCCCACCTGGACGGCGGCATCGACATTCGCACCCGAAGCCTTCGAACCGAGGGTCGAAGCGGCAGCAACGGTCTTGCCCTGGGCATCATCGATGATCTGGGCGTAGATGTGCTTGCCGGTGCGGTGCACGGACAGACGCGGCTTGCCACCGGCACGAGCGCGAAGCGCGGTGCGGACGCGGCGGCGGCGACGTTCGAAAAGGGAAAGCTTTGCCATCTTACTTCTTCTTCCCTTCCTTGCGGAAGATGTACTCGCCGCGATACTTGATACCCTTGCCCTTGTAAGGCTCAGGCTTACGGAATTCGCGGACTTCGGCAGCAAACTGGCCAACGGCCTGCTTGTCGATGCCGGAAATCTCGACCGTGGTCTGATCCGGAGTGTTGACCGTCAGGCCATCGGGAACCGGCAGATCGACGTCGTGGCTGAAACCGAGCTCAAGCTTCAGGGTGTTGCCCTGCGCCTTGGCACGATAACCAACGCCCGAAATTTCAAGCGTCTTGGTGAAACCTTCGGTCACACCTTCAACCAGGTTGGCGACGAGCGTGCGCTGCATGCCCCAGAAGGCGCGAGCCTGCTTGCTGTCGTTGGCCGGGTTCACGGCGATCTGACCGTCTTCGACCTTGTAGTCGATCAGGTCGGACAGGCCCATCGAAAGGGTGCCCTTGGGCCCCTTCACGCTGAGCGTGCCGTTGTCGATATTGGCCGTCACCCCCGCGGGGATCGCGACCGGCTTTTTACCAATGCGGCTCATCAGAAGACCTCCGCGAGCACTTCGCCGCCGACCTTGTTGGCGCGCGCTTCAGCGTCCGAAAGGACACCGCGCGGGGTCGAGACGATGGTGATGCCAAGGCCGTTGCGCACGGTCGGAAGATCCTGCGATCCCGAATAGACGCGGCGGCCTGGCTTGGAAACGCGAGCGACATGCTTGATCGCAGGCTCGCCCTCGAAGTACTTCAGTTCGATCCGCAGCGCCTTGTGCGGGCCGCTCTCGTCTTCGCTGTAGCCGCGAATGTAACCTTCGCGGGTGAGCACTTCGAGAACGTTCGCACGCAGCTTGGAAGCGGGCGAAAGGACGCTGTCCTTCTTCGCACGCTGGCCGTTGCGGATGCGGGTGAGCATATCACCCAAAGGATCGGTCATAGCCATCTGTCAGTTCCTCACCAGCTCGACTTCGTCAGACCAGGGATCATGCCCCGGTTGCCGAGTTGACGCAGTTCGATACGGTTGATGCCGAACTTGCGGTAGTAGCCGCGCGGGCGGCCGGTGGTGGCGCAGCGATTGCGCACGCGAGTGGGATTCGCATTGCGCGGAATCTCAGCCATCTTGAGCCGGGCCATCAGACGCTCGGTCTCGTCGAGGCTTTCGTCATCCGCGATCGCCTTCAGCTTTTCGTACTTCGCTGCGTATTTCTGGACGAGCTTCTTGCGACGCTCGTTTTTGTTGATCGAACTCAGTTTCGCCATTGGACTTAAGCTCTCTTCTTTCGTGTCTTGTGTCTAAGGAAACGGCTTACGCCGCTTCCTTCTGTTCGCCAGCTTCGCCCTGGAACGGGAAACCGAACAGGCGCAGCAGTTCGCGCGCTTCTTCGTCCGTCTTGGCGGTGGTGGTGATGATGATGTCCATGCCCCGGACCTTTTCGATCTTGTCGTAGCTGATCTCGGGGAAGATGATCTGTTCCTTGATGCCCATGGCGTAGTTGCCACGGCCGTCGAACGACTTGGGGTTGAGGCCACGGAAGTCGCGGATACGCGGCATCGCGATGGTCACCAAACGGTCGAGGAATTCATACATGCGGTCACGGCGCAGGTTGACCTTGCAGCCGATCGGCATGCCGTCGCGCAGCTTGAACTGTGCGATCGACTTCTTCGCCTTGGTGATAACCGGCTTCTGACCAGCGATCAGCGCCATTTCCTCGGCAGCCGTCGTCACCTTCTTCTTGTCCTGGCTCGCTTCGCCCACGCCCATGTTGAGCGTGATCTTTTCGAGCTTGGGAACCTGAAGACGGTTCACGTAGCCGAACTTCTCGGTCATGGCCTTGACGATTTCCTCGTCATACTTGGCCTTCATGCGAGGCGTGTAATCAGCCATCGATGGTCTCCCCACTCTTCACGGCAACACGCACCTTCTTGCCGTCCTTTTCTTCGAAACGGACGCGGGTGGGCTTGCCATCCTTGGGATCGGCCAGAGCGACCTTGGAGATGTGCATCGGAGCGGGAAAACGCTCAATGCCACCCTGCGGGTTCATCTGGCTGGGCTTGCGGTGACGGGTTGCGACGTTGACGCCTTCGACAACGATCTTGCCATCCTTCGGCATGACCTTGCTGACGGTGCCGGTGCGGCCCTTGTCCTTGCCGGACAGAACGACGACGCTGTCACCCTTCTTGATCTTTGCAGCACCCATGATCAGAGCACCTCCGGAGCGAGCGAGATAATCTTCATGAAGCCGCGGCCACGCAGTTCACGAACCACCGGGCCAAAGATACGGGTGCCAATCGGCTCCTCGTTCTTGTTGACCAGCACGGCGGCGTTGCTGTCGAAGCGGATCACGCTGCCATCGGGGCGGCGGACGTCCTTCTTGGTGCGCACGATGACGGCGCGATGAACGTCGCCCTTCTTCACCTTTGCGCGCGGCTGGGCTTCCTTGATGGAAACCACGATCACGTCGCCAACGGAGGCAAAACGACGCTTCGACCCGCCCAGCACCTTGATGCACTGGACGCGCTTAGCGCCGCTGTTGTCCGCGACGTCGAGATTGGATTGCATCTGGATCATTGATCCGTTTCCTTCTCTTGGCTTGCCAAGACACCCGATTTCTGGCCGGGGCCTGGCAGTTCCTACGTCAGATTACTGTCCTGCCGCCTCGACATCGAGATCGGCTTCGATCGCCTGCACCCCGCCGGCCACGACACGGTCCTTGACGGCCCAGGTCTTGGTCTTGGAGATCGGCTTGGTCTCTTCGATCCGCACGACATCGCCAATGGTGTACTCATTGGCTTCGTCATGGGCGTGATACTTCTTCGAACGACGGATGATCTTCCCGTAAAGCGGGTGCTTCACCTTGCGCTCGACCAGAACGGTTACAGTCTTGTCGGTCTTGTCGGAGGTGACGGTCCCGATCAGAATACGTTTCGGCATTGTCTACTCCTTAAGCCTTGGCTGCCGAAGCAGCGCGCTCGTTCTGCAGCGTCTTGATCTGGGCGATCGTGCGACGCACTTCGCGGATGCGCGAAGGCTTTTCGAGCTGGTTGGTCGCTGCCTGGAAGCGCAGGTTGAACTGCTCACGCTTCAGCTCGGTGAGCTCGGCGCTGAGCTGATCATCAGTCTTCGTGCGAAGATCCTCGATTGCGTTTGCCATTACTTGTCACCTCCCAGGTGCGAGGTGTCGCCCAGTCGGGCCACGACCTTGGTCTTGATCGGCAGCTTCATCGCGGCGCGTTCAAACGCAAGCGCGGCAAGCGGACCGGGGACGCCGTCCAGTTCGAACAGGATGCGGCCCGGCTTGACGCGAGCTGCCCAGTATTCGACCGAGCCCTTGCCCTTACCCTGACGAACTTCGGCCGGCTTCTTCGACACCGGCACGTCCGGGAAGACGCGGATCCACAGACGACCCTGACGCTTCATCGCGCGCGTGATGGCACGACGAGCAGCCTCGATCTGGCGAGCGGTGATACGCTCCGGCTCAAGAGCCTTCAGACCATAGGCGCCAAAGTTCAGCGTGGTACCGCCCTTTGCATCGCCCTTGATCCGGCCCTTGAAGGCCTTGCGATATTTCATTTTCTTCGGTTGCAGCATTTTCTCTTACCTATCCTGCAATCAGCGAGCCGGACGCACGCCGGAAGTCTGAGCTTCCATCATCAGGCGATCCTGCGCGGTCGGGTCATGGGCGAGAATCTCGCCCTTGAAGATCCAGACCTTGATGCCGATGATGCCATAAGCAGTCAGCGCTTCGGTTTCAGCGTAATCGATGTTGGCGCGCAGCGTGTGAAGCGGAACGCGACCTTCGCGATACCATTCGACGCGAGCGATTTCTGCACCACCCAGACGGCCGCCGCAGACGATCTTGATGCCTTCGGCACCCAGACGCAGCGCCGACTGAACCGCACGCTTCATGGCGCGACGGAAGGCGACACGGCGAACCAGCTGGTCGGCAATGCCCTGAGCGACGAGCTTGGCGTCGATTTCCGGCTTGCGGATTTCGACGATGTTCAGCTTTACTTCGCTTTCGGTCATGGTCGACAGCTTCGAACGCAGCTTTTCGATGTCTGCGCCCTTCTTGCCGATGATGACACCCGGACGGGCAGCGTAGATCGAAACGCGGCACAGCTTGGCCGGACGCTCGATCACGACTTTCGAGATGGCTGCCTGCGGCAGGTTCGCAAGGATGTACTTGCGCATCTCGATGTCTTCCTTGAGCAGACGCGCATAGTCACGCCCTTCGGCGTACCAGCGGCTGTCCCAGGTGCGGTTGATCTGCAGGCGCAGACCGATCGGATTGCTCTTCTGGCCCATGGTTTACGCCTCTTCTGCTTGTTCGCGAACGACGATGCGCAGCTTGCTGAACGGCTTCAGGATGCGGGTCGACTTGCCACGGCCACGAGTGTGAAACCGCTTCATGGTGATCGACTTGCCCACCGAAGCCTCGGCAACGATGAGAGCATCGACGTCGAGATCATGGTTGTTTTCCGCGTTGGCGATCGCCGAAGCCAGAACCTTGCTGGCATCCTTGGCCATCGCCTTGCGCGAAAACGCGAGGATGTTCATGGCCTCTTCGGCCTTCTTGCCGCGGATCAGTTCGGCAACGAGGTTAAGCTTCTGCGCCGAACCACGGATGGTGGTGCCGACGGCCAGTGCCTCGTTGTCCGCAACGCGGCGGGGAGACTTTGCCTTGCCCATTAGCGCTTGCCCTTCTTGTCGGCAGCGTGGCCGGGGAAGTTGCGCGTGGGCGCGAATTCACCAAGCTTGTGACCGACCATTTCTTCCGAAACCGAAACGGGGATGAATTTCTGCCCGTTGTAGACGTTGAACGTCAGACCAACGAACTGCGGGAGGATCGTCGAACGACGCGACCAGGTCTTGATCGGCTTCGAGTTTCCAGCGTCCTGTGCCTCTTCGGCCTTCTTGAGAAGGCTGAGCTCGACAAACGGACCTTTCCAGACGGAACGTGCCATTGCCTAGTTACCTCTTCTTCTTCGCGTGGCGCGAACGGATGATCATCTTGTCCGTCTGCTTGTTGTTGCGGGTACGGGCGCCCTTGGTCGGCTTGCCCCACGGGGTCACCGGGTGACGGCCACCGCTGGTGCGGCCTTCACCACCACCGTGCGGGTGATCGACCGGGTTCTTTGCGACACCACGGGTAAGCGGACGACGGCCCTTCCAACGGGTTCGACCGGCCTTGCCGAAGTTCTGGTTCTGGTTGTCAGGGTTCGAAACCGCTCCAACCGTACCCATGCAATCGGCGCGCAGGTAACGCTGTTCACCCGAGTTGAGGCGAACGATGACCATGCCACGGTCACGACCGACGAGCTGGACGTAAGCGCCTGCCGAACGGGCGATCTGACCGCCCTTGCCCGGCTTCATCTCGACGTTGTGGCAGATCGTGCCGACCGGCATCTGACCCAGAAGCATGGCATTGCCCGGCTTCGTGTCGGTCTTTTCGCCAGCGACGACCGTGTCACCCACAGCAAGGCGCTGAGGAGCGATGATGTAGGCCAGTTCGCCATCTTCGTACTTGAGCAGCGCGATGAAGGCGGTGCGGTTGGGATCGTATTCGATCCGCTCGACCGTTGCCGGCATGTCCCACTTGCGACGCTTGAAGTCGATGAAGCGGTACTTCTGCTTGTGACCACCGGCGATGCCGCGCGAAGTCACGTGACCCTTGTTGTTGCGACCGCCGGTCTTGCGCTTGCCTTCGGTCAGCGCCTTGACGGGGCCACCTTTGTGCAGAGTCGACTTGTCGACCAGGATCAGGCCGCGGCGAGCCGGGCTTGTCGGTTTATAGTTCTTGAGTGCCATCTCAGTTCACCTTCTCGGTGATGTCGATCATCTCACCGTCGGCGAGACGGACGACAGCCTTCTTGAAATCCGAACGCTTGTAGGGCTTGCCCTTCCAGCGCTTCGACTTGCCCTTGCTCAGGAGCGTGTTCACCGAAACGACCTTCGTTGAATAGATCGCTTCGACCGCTTCCTTGATCTGCGGCTTGGTCGCGTCGTTCGCCACCTTGAACACCACCGCGTTGTTTTCCGACGCCATGGTCGACTTTTCGGTGATGTGCGGTGCGAGGATCACGTCGTAGTGCCGCGCGTCGATGCCGTCCTTCTTAGCCATTGAAGCGCGCCTCCAGCTTGGCGACAGCGTCCTTGGTCAGGACGAGCGTGTCGTGGTTGAGGATGTCGTAGACATTGGCGCCGGCAGCCGGGAGGACGTTCACGCCCTTGAGGTTGCCCGCAGCCTGACGGAAACCGGCGTCAACGGCTTCACCGTCGATAACCAGCACCTTGCCTGCAAAACCGGCCTTCTCGAAGTGACCCTTGAGAGCCTTCGTCTTGGCGTCCTTGAGCTCAAGGCTGTCGATCACGACCAGGCCGCTCTTGGCCTTGGTGCTCAGGGCCATCTTGAGGCCGAGGGCACGGATCTTCTTGTTGAGCGACGGATTGAAGTCGCGCTTGCGAGCACCGTGAGCCTTGCCGCCGCCGATGAAAATCGGAGCTGCACGGTCACCGTGACGAGCGCCACCCGAACCCTTCTGGTTGCCGAACTTCTTGCCGGTACGCGCGACATCCGAACGCTCACGCGTCGGACGTGCGGTGGCACGACGCTTTTCCAGCTGCCAGGTCACGACCCGGTGCAGGATGTCAGCGCGCGGCTCAACGCCGAACACTGCATCCGACAGCTCGATGTCGCCCGACGCCTTCCCGTCGATTTTCTGGACCTTCACCTTCATGGCTTAGCCTTCCTTGTTTTCTTCGCTGGCCGGAGCATCCGCAGCGGGAGCTTCGGTCACGGCGACATCTTCAGCGGCGACGTCAGCCACTGCGGGCGTTTCGTCGGCCTGCGGAGCCTTGGCTTCGACGACAGCGCCGGGGAACGGCACGCCTTCGGGCATCGGCAGCTTGATCGCGTCGCGAACCAGCAGCCAGCCATTCTTCGAGCCCGGAACCGAGCCCTTGATGAACAGGAGGCCACGATCGGCGTCGGTGCGAACCACTTCGAGGTTCATCTGGGTGCGCTGACGGTCACCCATGTGACCAGCCATCTTCTTACCCTTGAACACGCGGCCCGGATCCTGACGGTTACCCGTCGAACCGTGCGCACGGTGGGTGATGGAGACGCCGTGCGATGCACGCATACCACCGAAGCCCCAACGCTTCATGGCGCCGGCAAAGCCCTTGCCCTGCGTGTGGCCGGTGATGTCGACCTTCTGGCCGGCAACGAAGTGATCGGCGCTGATCAGCGAGCCGACGGGCACGAGGCCGTCTTCGCTTTCGACGCGGAATTCCGCGACGCGCTTTTTCAGGCCAACGCCAGCCTTCGCGAAATGTTCGCGCTGGGGCTTGGCAACGTTCTTTTGCTTGGCTTCGCCAGCACCCAGCTGGACAGCGTAGTAGCCGTCATTGTCTGCGGTGCGGTGAGAGACAACCTGACAATCTTCCAATGCGAGAACGGTAACGGGCACGTGCCGTCCGTCCTCCTGGAAGAGGCGGGTCATCCCGACTTTCTTTGCGATCACGCCGGTGCGCATCGTCATTACTCCTTACAGAGGCACCCAGGGGACCATCCCACAGGGTGCGTGATTGCTCTTTGGCCAACCCAAATTTTTATGCTGCAACCCCCGTCCGGGTTGAATGCCAACTTGCCCGACGGGCAATCTGGCGAGACGGAGGACGCAGCCCGGTAACGACCGGCGGTATCCAGATGTCTTGCCGGACCAAAATCCGGCGGGGCCATCAGGGACCCCGAATTCCCGGCAAATTTTACGTCCTGCCGAAGGACGGCCAACCAAGCAGCTTAGGCGAGCTTGATTTCCACGTTCACGCCCGCAGCGAGGTCGAGCTTCATCAGCGCGTCGACGGTCTGGGCGTTGGGCTGCACAATATCGAGCAGCCGCTTGTAGGTGCGCACCTCGAACTGCTCACGCGACTTCTTGTCGATGTGCGGGCCGCGGTTCACGGTGAACTTCTCGATACGCGTCGGCATGGGAATGGGGCCACGAATAAGAGCACCCGTGCGACGCGCCGTGTCTGCAATCTCACCAGTTGCCTGGTCGAGAACGCGGTGGTCAAATGCCTTGAGGCGAATACGGATGTTCTGTGCTTCCATTACCTATACCGATGCGAAAGAGCCAAGGAGCCTGTTACAGCTCCCAAAAATAAAAGGCCCACCCAAACCCGGTCTGCCGGAAGCGGGAGGCCCCATGAATTTCGTTGCAGGCGAAACGAATCTCGCCAGCGATGGCGCGCGTATATCGACACACCCGGATTCTGGCAACCCCGAAGTGTCATGATTTTTCGCGTGACCAGTGCAGCCTACCCACCCCTGATTTTCGGGAAAATAGGCCTCACATAAATTGGGGCCCGGCTCACCTTGGTGAACCGGGCCCCGAATTCATCCGCCCCTTCAGGAGCAAACGGATTAGGCGGTGATCTTAGCAACCACGCCCGAGCCGACGGTGCGGCCGCCTTCGCGAATTGCGAAACGCAGACCTTCGTCCATGGCGATCGGTGCGATCAGCTTGACGCCGATCGACACGTTGTCACCCGGCATAACCATTTCGGTGCCTTCGGGAAGGATCACTTCGCCGGTCACGTCGGTGGTGCGGAAGTAGAACTGCGGGCGGTAGTTGGCGAAGAACGGCGTGTGACGGCCACCTTCGTCCTTCGACAGCACGTAGACTTCTGCGCTGAACTCGGTGTGCGGCTTGACCGAACCGGGCTTGCAGAGAACCTGGCCACGCTCGACTTCGTCACGGCCAACACCGCGGATCAGGGCACCGATGTTGTCGCCGGCTTCGCCGCGATCAAGCAGCTTGCGGAACATTTCGACGCCGGTCACGGTGGTCTTGGTGGTGTCCTTGATGCCGACGATTTCGACTTCGTCGCCAACGTTCACAACGCCGGTTTCGACACGGCCGGTCACAACGGTACCACGACCCGAGATCGAGAACACGTCTTCGATCGGCATCAGGAAGTCCTTGTCGATCGGACGGTCGGGCTGCGGGATGTACTCGTCGACAGCCTTGATCAGTTCGATGATCGAGTCCTTGCCGATGTTGTCGTCGCGGCCTTCGAGAGCGGCCAGAGCCGAACCCTTGACGATCGGAATGTTGTCGCCGTCGAAGTCGTACGACGAAAGCAGTTCGCGAACTTCCAGTTCGACGAGCTCGAGGATTTCCTCGTCGTCAACCTGGTCGACCTTGTTCATGTACACGACCAGAGCCGGAACACCGACCTGACGGGCCAGCAGGATGTGCTCGCGGGTCTGCGGCATCGGGCCGTCAGCTGCGTTCACAACCAGGATCGCGCCGTCCATCTGGGCAGCACCGGTGATCATGTTCTTCACGTAGTCGGCGTGGCCCGGGCAGTCGACGTGCGCGTAGTGGCGCGCTTCGGATTCGTACTCAACGTGAGCGGTCGAGATGGTGATCCCGCGCTCGCGCTCTTCCGGAGCCTTGTCGATGTTTGCGAAATCCACGGCAGCGCCGCCGTAGGTTTCCGACATCACCTTGGTGATAGCCGCGGTCAGCGTGGTCTTGCCATGGTCAACGTGACCGATGGTGCCGATGTTGCAGTGCGGCTTGTTCCGCTCGAATTTTTCCTTCGCCATTTCTCTGTATTACCTTCTGTGCTGGATTTGATTGTTTGCGGGAGAAAAGGCGGCCCCGCTGAATCAGGCGCCGCCCCTAGCCTTGCTTGATGAGTTAAGCAAGCTTCTCCTTGACCTCTTGCGCCACGTTTGCCGGAACTTCGTCATAATGCGAGAACTGCATCGTGTACTGCGCACGCCCTTGCGTGAACGAGCGCAGTTCGTTGACGTAGCCGAACATGTTGGCCAGCGGCACGAACGCTTCGACTGCCTGGGCGTTACCACGGGTATCGGTACCCTGGATCTGCCCGCGACGGCTGTTGAGATCGCCGATCACGTCGCCGAGGTAGTCCTCGGGGGTGACGACTTCGACCTTCATGATCGGCTCAAGCAGCTTGATCCCGGCCTTCTGCGCCACTTCACGCATGGCACCGCGACCGCAGATTTCGAACGCGATCGCGCTCGAGTCGACGTCGTGGTACGCACCGTCCGTCAGACGGATGGTGAAGTCGATGATCGGGAAGCCGACGAGGTGGCCGCTTTCGGCCTGTTCGCGCATGCCCTTTTCGAGAGCCGGGATGTATTCGCGCGGAATGTTGCCGCCCTTGATCTCGTCTTCGAAAATGACGCCCTGACCGCGTTCGCCAGGGATCACGGTGACCTTGGCGCGGCCGAACTGACCCGAACCACCCGACTGCTTCTTGTGGGTGTAGTCGACTTCGACTTCACGGGCGAGCGATTCGCGGTAAGCCACCTGCGGCGCACCGACGTTTGCTTCGACCTTGAATTCGCGCTTCATGCGATCAACGAGAATGTCGAGGTGAAGCTCGCCCATGCCCTTGATGATCGTCTGGCCGCTTTCATGGTCGGTCGACACGCGGAAGCTGGGATCCTCGGCAGCCAGACGGTTGAGCGCGACGCCCATCTTTTCCTGGTCAGCCTTGGTCTTGGGCTCCACCGAAAGCTCGATAACCGGCTCGGGGAATTCCATCCGCTCGAGAATGATCGGCTTGGCCGGATCGCACAGCGTATCGCCGGTCGTCGTTTCCTTCAGACCTGCGATGGCGACGATGTCGCCGGCAAATGCCTCATCGATGTCCTCGCGGTTGTTCGAGTGCATCAGCAGCATACGGCCGATCTTTTCCTTCTTGTCCTTCACCGAGTTCAGAACCGAACCCTTGCGAAGCTGACCCGAATAGATCCGGGTGAAGGTGAGCGAACCGACGAACGGGTCGTTCATGATCTTGAACGCCAGCGCGCTGAACGGCTCGTTGTCGGACGACGGACGGGTTTCCTCCACGTCGCTGTCAGGCAGCACGCCCTTGATCGCCGGAACGTCGGTCGGCGCGGGCATGTAGTCGACCACTGCGTCGAGCAGCGGCTGAACGCCCTTGTTCTTGAACGCCGAACCACACAGAACCGGCACGAAGGCGCGCGCCATGGTGCCCTTGCGGATCAGACGCTTGAGCGTTGCGACATCCGGCTCGTTACCTTCGAGGTACTCCATCATCACGTCGTCGTCTTGTTCGACGGCGGTCTCGATGAGCTTCTCGCGGTACTCGGCTGCCTTGTCCTTCATGTCTTCAGGAATTTCGACATGCTTGTAGCTCGCGCCCAGGCTTTCGTCTTCCCAGACGATGCCGCGGTTGCCGACGAGATCGACGACGCCCTGCAGATTGCTTTCAGCACCGATCGGGAGATACAGCACCAGCGGGGTCGCGCCGAGGCGGTCGATGATCGACTGCACGCAGTAGTAGAAGTCTGCGCCGGTGCGGTCGAGCTTGTTGATGAAGCACATCCGGGGGACGCCGTATTTGTCGGCTTGGCGCCAAACGGTTTCCGACTGCGGCTCAACGCCGGCCACGCCGTCGAACACGGCCACGGCACCGTCGAGGACGCGCAGCGAGCGTTCCACTTCGATGGTGAAGTCCACGTGTCCGGGAGTGTCGATGATGTTGATGCGGTGCTTCGCCTGACCAGCGCGCAGCGCCTCAGGTTCGGACATCGGATCCATCGTCGGGTCTTCGGCGGTCCAGAAAGTCGTGGTCGCAGCCGAGGTGATCGTGATCCCGCGCTCCTGCTCCTGCTCCATCCAGTCCATCGTCGCAGCGCCATCGTGCACTTCGCCGATCTTGTAGGACTTACCGGTGTAATAGAGGATACGCTCGGTCGTGGTGGTCTTGCCGGCATCGATGTGAGCCATGATGCCGATATTGCGATAGCGCTCCAGCGGATACTCGCGGGCCATTTGCAAATTCCTTGGTTCTAGAGAGTGGGGAGCCGCCGTTTGCGCGGGTCGGCCCCCATATAGTTACGATTGTGACAACCGAAAGACGAAAGCCCCGGCCGTCCACAACCATTACCAGCGATAGTGCGAGAAGGCGCGGTTGGCGTCAGCCATGCGGTGCGTGTCTTCACGCTTCTTCACCGCATTGCCACGGTTGTTCGCCGCATCCATCAGCTCGCCCGAAAGGCGGGCCGACATGGTGGTTTCAGGACGACCGCGCGCGGCCGAGATCAGCCAGCGGATCGCAAGCGCCTGGGCACGCTCGGGGCGAACCTCGACCGGCACCTGATAGGTCGCACCACCAACACGGCGGCTGCGCACTTCGACCTGCGGCTTCACATTGTTGAGCGCGTCATGGAACAGCTGCACAGGATCGGCCTTGGCCTTGGCTTCAACCGCGTCAAGCGCGCTGTAGACGATACCTTCGGCAACCGACTTCTTACCGTCGAGCATCAGGTTGTTCATGAACTTCGAAAGGACCTGATCACCAAACTTGGGATCGGGCAGGATGACCCGCTTTTCGGGACGACGACGACGTGACATTTCTATGTCTCCAATATCTCTTGTTCGTCGGCCCGCACTTGATGCGGGCCAAGGCTTCTTCTTTCAGGCGTTGCGCGAGCCAGAAGTAGGCCGAACCCCGCATCAAGTGCGGGGTGACGCAAAACGGGTTACTTGGGCCTTTTCGCCCCGTACTTCGAACGCGACTGCTTGCGATCCTTCACGCCCTGCGTGTCGAGCACGCCGCGAAGGACGTGGTAACGAACGCCGGGAAGGTCGCGCACACGGCCGCCGCGGATCAGCACGACGCTGTGTTCCTGCAGGTTGTGGCCTTCGCCCGGAATGTAGGAGATGACTTCGCGCTGGTTCGTCAGGCGCACCTTGGCAACCTTGCGCAGAGCGGAGTTCGGCTTCTTCGGCGTCGTCGTATAGACGCGCGTGCAGACACCGCGCTTCTGCGGGTTCTGCTCCATCGCAGGGACCTTTGACTTGGCCTTCTGCGGAGTGCGGCCCTTGCGGACCAGCTGGTTGATCGTCGGCATTAAGTTCTCACTTCACCTTTTTTGCCGACCCTTCCGGGCGGGAAACCGGTTCCCACTTTCCCTGAAGGGATCGGTGCGGAGGTGACAACCCAGACCGTTCATGCGTGGAGTGAGGCTTGGCAAAACCCGCTCGTGCTGACCCTGCCGAAACATGACAGGAACCGCGCAGCGGCGTATCGACCAAGCTGAAACGCTCCACCCAAAACGGCCCTTCGGCCACCGGGTTACTTTGACAGCCGCCCCGCACTCCCCTTCCCGAAGGATCAGGGGAGCCAATAGAAAAGGCCTTGGCATGACACGCAAGGCCTGCAGGACGAACCGGCAATGTTCAGCTCTATTGTTCGAAAGCAGAGGTTCGCGGGTGAGCGCGAGCCATGCCTCCGGATGCGGCGCCGTTAGCGGGGAACGGGGGGCGGGTCAAGGGGGAGGCGAATCACAAAAGAAAACCAGGAATCATCTCGTTCATGAACCTCCGGACTGTTTCTCGATGCCTCTGAACCTCAGACTTGTCTGGAAACCTTACCTTATGCACCACTTCATCGCGTAGGTTCGCCAATTCACGTAACTGTGTTCGATAAGGAAGCGATCCACCTTCTGGTATCTGTCCTGCCAATGCGCTCCGCCTCTCCAGCGCACCTAGCGCCTCCCTCAAGCCGACGGTTTTTCCTTGATCATTAGAATATGGCTCAGGCGGATCTAAAGTCTGATGGAGAGCATAGCAAAAAAACTCACTCGCCATATGAAGCCCAATTATCGCCATCTGCCGACCGACGATCTCATCGCTATCGGTGCTCTCAGACGCAATGAAAAAGTGCTCTTTAGCAAGATCTACAAAACCCGCTTCTCGCGAAAACTTCGGTGCCGAATCAATTAGTGCCTCCGCGACAATGGCATTCAATGTTTCTGACGCTCGCCCACGCAAATCCCATAGTCCGTCTGGCCGTTGCTTACTCAAAAGAAAGCGTTCAGCCCCATCAATCTCCCTATGATAGTGGTCCTCATCAGTGCGCCTAAGCGCATCTAAAACCAGAGCAGTGACAAATGCCTCACCCTTTCTGCCATCCAAATGGGCCCAGCCCCCGTCTTTACGCTGCACTCCCGACAACCAGTCGCAAGCAGAATAGACGGAATTCCTTACGTGCTCATCCGATAGGCCGAAAAATGTGCCCAATCCAACGGCAATCGCAGCAGTTGCCATGACGTTCGGCTGGATCGCTGGGCCATGACCAGACATCCAACACCCCTCTGGTCTTTGCCACCTAAGGAGTGCCCGAAAATATTGTCTCGCTGGCCTAAATATCGCGCTTCTTATCCTCAGGTCTCTTACAGCTGCAATCAGAGACCAAGGGCCTTCACTTGGATATGGAACCTCGAAATTGATGTTGGGAGCGTCCTTGATGGACTCAAATGCGGCGCCAAATTCCGCATGGTACCACTCCCTGACGTCTGAGAGATACCGTTCTTTAGTACGCCCAGTAAGATAACTTGAGAATCTACAAACATAAAGCCAATGTATTAGTGTAATGTATCCATTATAATCTTCAATTGCATCTCGTGAAAAATTTCGTCCCAGACTATCCTCTTCGATCCATTTATTTTCTAGACATATAGACCAGTAAGCAATGTTCCCCTCTACTTCGGCGTTAGCACAAAGGCCGGCGGCAGTCTTGATCTTTGAAGAAGGAATCTTCTCCAACGACGCAATGAGTTTTCTTTGATATCGCGATATGATCTTGGCGAGTTCAGTGTCCTCACGCATACCTTCCTCAGCATCTGCATAATCGAACACCATCTCTGCGGTTGGATTCTTCCCTCGCGACCCATGCGGTTTTGCTTGCGAGATCAATGCTGACACCGATGTCGCTATGTCGGTCCGCCGATGCCCGTCAATTTCACCATGCTTTTTCGACAATGCAACAAATACGAGGTTCCTTTGCGCCAACGAGATATACTTGAGTTTGACAAGGCATTGGGCGATCTGGGCCGAAAGTCGGTTGATCTCATTCATCATATTTCTCGGTTTTTTTGGGCCAATATTCTGCCGGCTATTCTAGCAATTTTCCGGAAACCGCCAATGGGGGTGGAAGAATCGACTATCGATAGCTGGTGCAACAATCAGCGGCGTGGGTGCCGGAAAGGTGAGCGCCCGACCCGAGCGACGCCGGAGCACACCGGCGGCTACCTAGCGAGAACGAAGGCGTGAATGCGTTCTCGCTAGGCAAACAACCAATTTTCCTACTCCCCCAAAATCTGCAATCTACCCGTGGCTATGCCCAAGCCACCCTCCCTCACCCCCACCCGCGCCACTCCCCGCCAAGCCACCAGTGCCGTCGCTCATACCGCCCCTCCCCCGGCGCCGGACGATCCATTGCTCGCCTTCGCGCCGGTTCCGCACAAGGCTCCGCGGCGCAATTCGATCACGGCTGACTTGCAGCGCGCCTTCATCGCTCATCTTGCCGCCACCGGCATCGTCTCGGAGGCGGCGCGGCATATCGGCAAGTCGATGGAGGCGCTTTACAAGCTGCGGCAGCGGCCCGGGGCCGAGGGCTTTCGGCATGCGTGGGATGCGGCGATCGATCGCGGAGTTGCGCGGCTGGAGGCGGGCGCGCTGGCGCGGGCGATTGCGGGGGAGGAGCGGCTCGTCGTGTCGGGCGGTCAGGTGCTGGGCACGGAAATCCGCCATAATGACGCGCTCACCATGTTCTTCCTGCGGCACCGGCGGCCCGAACGCTATGGCGCGGGAGCGCTTGTTCCGGGGCATCCGGCCTATGAGGCGCTCAAGGCGCAGTTGCGGGCCGAGTGGGAGGAGGAAAAGCGGGCCGAGCGCCAGTCGCCGGATAACCGCGCGGCCAACATCGCCTTTTTCACCGAGCTGCGCGAGAAATGGCGCGAGCAGTGGGAGCGTGAACGGGAGTTTCAGGCCGCTGGTGCTGGCGGCGGCGGGTCTGATGCGAGCCTGCCGTAAACCCACACATCGCACAGGCCCACATGGGTCGTCTCATGCTCGCGGAAAGTCGCCTCGCGGGTGAAGCCGAGGCTTTCAATCAGGCGGGCGGAGACGGCGTTGCCCGTGTCGACCACGGCGGTCAGCTTCCTTGCCATGCCCGATGCGAACAGGTGATCGACCAGCGCGGCGGTGCATTCGCGGGCGACGCCCTGTTGCTGGCGGGCGGCGCAGGTGATGTAGCCGATTTCGAGCACGCGCTCTTCATGCGCGGGGAAGGCGACGAAGCGGCCGGCGACCTCTCCGTTTGCGTCCACCGCGATCCATGTCAGCCCCGGCCAGTCGGGCGCGGCGAGCCAGTCCCACAGCTCCTGCTGCGAGGCGAAGGCTTCGCGGGAGAGGTACAGGCACTGCTCCGGATCGCCGAGGGTCGGGAACAGCGCATGCTCGTCCCCCCGCCGAAGCGGCCGCATGGTGAACCGCGCAGTCGTGAGGGTGGGAACCTCAGCCACCGGTGAGGAACTGGACAAGCGCTTTGACCTTCTTGCTGCGCCATTGCGGGACCGGGGCGACCAGCCAGTAGGCGCGGCGGCTTTCCTGCGGCTCGTCGAGCGCGTTGAGCTGGCCGCGCGCGATCGCGGTTTCGACCAGCGGCAGCGGGAGCACCGTCTTGCCCATGCCCGCCAGCGCGCTGGAGAGCGCCTGTCCCGCGCTGCCCGCCTTGATGCACGGCAGCACCCCGTCGGGCAGCGATGCGCCGGGCCAGTCGATCCATGCGTCGCGCGCTTGCGGCGCCTCCACTGTCACGCGCATCGCCTCGGCCAGTTGCACCCCTTCGAGGTCTTCCGGCCCGTCCACCAACCGGATCGCCAGATCAAGGTTCGCTTCGGTAAAGTCGGCATCCTCGTCCGCGATGATCGAATAAACGACACCAGGAGTCCCCGCCTGGAATTGCGCCAGCCGCGGGGCGAGCCATTCGGCGTAGAATTCGCGCGGGGCGGCAACGGTGTAGCGATCCGACGCCTGCCCCGCCTGCATCGCGGCGACGCTTTCCTCGAACCGCAGGAACCCTTCGCGCAAGGGATCAAGCCCGGCGCAGCCTTCGGGTGTCAGCTCCAGCCCCTTGGACGTGCGGCGGAACAGCACCACGCCCAGATGATCCTCCAGCGCACGGATCTGCTGGCCCACGGCCGCAGGCGTCACCGCCAGTTCATCCGCTGCACGAGTGAACGAAAGGTGCCGCGCCGCCGCGTCATAGACGCGCAGGGCATTCAAGGGGAGATGGGTCCGCTTCACGGATCAAGCGCCTAATCGCGCATCCGCCCGCCCGCAAGTCCGATCAGGCGCGAGAGCGTCCGTCGGCGGTTTCAGGCGCGGCGAGCGGGAAGAACGGGATGCGCACCTCCATCGGTTCGCCATCGCTGCGCACAAAGGTGTAGAACCCTTCCATCGAGCCATGCGGCGTCGTCAGCGGACAGCCCGATACATAATCATGGCTGGCCCCCGGCGCGAGCAGCGGCTGTTCGCCCACCACCCCTTCGCCATCGACATGATTGACCATGCCGCGCGCGTCGGTGATCCGCCAGTGGCGCGTCATCAGTTGCAGCGGTTCGTGCGAGCCGTTCTCGATCCGGATGTGATACACCCAGAACCACTTCCCCGCCTCCGGGTGCGATTGTTCGGGCAGGAAATTGACAGCCACCCGGACAGTGACCCCATCGGTAGTGGCAGCGTGCTGGAATAGCTCTTTCATGACAGCTCCAAGGTAGCAATTCCTGACCCACCCACAAGAGCACAAACGCAGCTAATCCCCTCCCCGTTCCGACTGGTGCACCGAATCCTCACATCCCGCCCTGCGCTCTCTGCGCCGCTGCCTGCGCCACAGGCACGGGATCAGCCGGGTTGTGCTGCGCGAGGAACGCGTCGAGCGCGTCGTACCATTGCTGTTCGTTCGCGGCATTGGTGAAGCTGTGGCCGCAATGGTTGACACTTCGCCACCATTTGCGGCCACACAAAGTCATTAATTCAACCAGTTTTTCTCCAGATGCACTGCATCTCGAAGCCAAATCTCGCGAGCGATTTCTCGGCCCCTCACTCCGTAGGCCCTTGAGGCGAACCCTCGTAGTGATCGGATCACCTTATCAAATCTCTCTTTGCTAGACGGCTCGCCCCATGATTCCACATAGTCGCGGTCAACGACAGGAGGAAGCTGGGTGGTTAGGATCGCATCCAGCAACCAACGACGCTCTTTCGCTGATCGGTTTTCCGACAAGGCATAACCGAGCGACGCAAGGATGCCTTTACGCGGGTTATCGGCTCCGGCAGTGGTCGCTGGTTCCAACCATGTATCGTGGTTTGGTTCAAGCAAGCGACGCCTTACCCATTCGCTCTGTATTGCTGCGAGATGCAGATGCGCCTGTCGGATTTGCGCGGCCTTCCCCGGCAATTCCGCATGGTGGCAAAGATTGATCTGCAAGGCAGTCCATCGCTGCCTCAAAGTCGCTTCGTCACAGACTTCAATTCGGCTCAAAGCCCTTTGCGGTGCAGCGCCAGTCAAAAGCGACTGCAAGAATCTCTTGGCCCCCCTGCTCTTCCGGAACCGGAGCTCGTTAACGACCGCTGAGGGTTCAAAGGCGCTCCTCTTTCGTAAATCATCCAGCGAAAGGCTGCGCAATGGCCTCGAGCAATTTGCGGAAAGAACGCTTCGGGTAAACATTCGAGAATACTCCATGATGCATGTCTCCTTTTTTGCACCGAGCCTCGGAGTTGATCCGGGCTCAACCGTAACAATCCTTTGGGTTCGCGCGCGCGTGCGCGCGCGCGCGCGTGTGCGCGCGTGAACTGGCCAATGATGCGGGAACGGCGCGACGCTTCTTGGGGGGCCTGAGCCCAATGAAAGTTAGGTAGCGGGGAAGGCGGCCAATAATGAAAATTCTGCCGGGTTAATTTGTCCACGGCTTGGCTATGGCGAGCCCACAGGGCGCCTCTGCACGCACGCCCACACGGGTGGGCGTGTTACTGCGTAAAAGATCAAGCGAATTAACCTTTGACGCACAATTAAGCGTGCCTGCAAACACTTGCAAACGAGGGAGGAGGTGGCCTTACTCCTGAAAGAGAAAATGGGGTGAGAATTGCTGATCGCAAGGCCTCAATCGAAAAAATGTCCCCGCGTTGGCCCGAGAACGGCAATTTCGGAACTATGTGCCGACATTCCCTTGGATCTTGCGGCAAATCCTTACATCCCGCCCTGCGCTGTTTGCGCCGCTGCCTGCGCCACAGGCACGGGATCAGCCGGGTTGTGCTGCGCCAGAAATGCCACCAGCGCATCGTACCATTGCTGCTCGTTCTCGGCCTTGGTGAAGCTGTGGCCTTCGCCTTCGATCATCAGCGTGTCGACCGGCACCGATGCGTCCTTCGCGGCGCGCTCAAAGCTGTAGAATTGCGAGGCAGGCACGCGCTGGTCCTCGCTGCCGTGGGCCAGCAGCACCGGGCGCGACAGATTGGCCGCGTGGTTCACCGGGGAATAGGCGTCGAGATCGAAATCCTCACCCTCCACCCGTTCGCGCAGGTCGCGCGCGCGCTTGCGCCCCAGATAGCGCCGGTCATAGCTGAGCATCCGGTCCCAATCGGTGACGCCCGCCCAGCTGGCGGCGCAGCGATAGCGTTCGGGATTGCGGATCACCGCCCACAGCGCGGCAAAGCCGCCGTATGATCCGCCGACAACGCAGACCCGCCCGCCATCGGCAATGCCTTCGTTGACGGCCCAGTCCATCGCATCGTCGATATCGTCCTGCATCGCGCGCCCGACCTGACCGACGCCCGCCTGATAGAACGCCTCGCCATAGCCGCCGCTGCCCCGGAAATTGGGTTGCAGCACGGCATAGCCGCGATTGGCGAGCAGCTGCACTTCGTCATTGTATTGCAAGAGGTCGCGCACCCCGAACGGCCCGCCATGCGGCATGACGATCAACGGCAGATCACGCGGTTCGCGCCCGCGCGGCAGAGTGAGATAGGCCGAGATCATCAACCCGTCGCGCGCCTGATACCGCACGGGATAGCTGCGCGCGAGTTTCTGGAAATCGAGTTCGGGCCGGTAATCGCCCAGCAGATCGAGCCGCTTTTCCTCCGGCGAGAACAGGTAGAGCGCGCCCGGATCGGCTTCGCTCCCGCCCCAAACCAGCATGCGTTCGTTGTTGCGCGAACGGGTGACGATCCGCAGATCCTCCATCTGCAGCGCGCGGCCCAGATCGCGGTGCAGCTTGGCCATGTCCGGATCGAACCATTCGATCCGCTCGCGATCGTCGGTGTAAAGCGCGGCCAGCGGGGTGCCGTCGCGGTTGAGCCACAGCTCCTCCACGTCCCATTCGGGGTTTTCGTAGAAGGTTTCGATCACCTCGCCCGTGCTGTAATCGAACAGGCGCACCCCGATGCGGCCGTTCTCGCCTTCTTCCAGCACATAGCCGCGATCGCTGCCCGACACGATCTGGACGACATTCCAGTAGCGCGAGCGTTCATCGTCCTCGCGCAGCTTGTCCACCAGTTCGAAATCGTCATTTTCGGTTTCGCGGTAGTAGATGCGCAGCCGCTTGTTGCGCCAGCCCATGCCAAGACGCACCACGCCCGCATCATCGGCATACCAGTCCCACACGCCGCCCACCGGCTTTACCACGCGTTCGCGCTTGGCCCCCGGCACCAGTTCATAGCGATAGACCGAAGGGTCGCTTTGCCGCGTGTACTGGAGCGAAACCAGCGCATAGCTGCCGGCTTCATCCACATGGATGAGATCACCGCCCCAGAGCAGTTCGTTCGGCACGTCGAGCATGAAGGTTTCATTGTTGACGATGTTGCGCACCAGCAGGCGGTTCACCCGGACGGGAATGTCGTAATACATTCCGCGCATCGAGATCGACATGATGATCTTGTCGTTTCCGGCCCAGCGGAACCAGTCGACCTCCTGTTCGGGATCGAATTTGAAGACCTTTAGCGGCGCCTTGGTCGCAGCGTCGATAATCAGCAGATCGGTGGTGCCTTCGAATATCCGCTTCGTCACCAGATGCACCCCGTCGGGCGACATGCTGAAACTGCGATAGGCGCTGCGGGCGGCGAAATCATGGGTGGGGATTTCTCCGGGGGCGATATCCTCCACCGTGATCGAAAGGTCGGACAGGCGGGTGATCGCAGGAGGAGCGGATTGCGCCTGATCGGCTGCCGGTTCCTGCGCCGAAAGCGGGCTTGCGGCGATCAACGCCGCGACAAAGGACAGCCGCGCTGCCCAGGCCATAAATTTCATGATGCGCCCCTTACCCCCTGATTCGTCACGGCAAAAAGACTATGCCGCGCGGGGGAAAAGGCAAGCCGGAGGGGCTATCCCTTGGCCAGTTCTTCCTCGACCTGGGCGAGCCGTTCCTTGCCGAAGAACATTTCCGTCGCCCCGCCCTTCGCCCCGGTGAACATCGTCGGGATACCGAATGCGCCGCGTTCGACCGCGTGATCGGTGTTGGCGGCAAGGCCTTGCTTCACTTCGTCGGTCTGCGAACGCTCAAACAGGTCCTTCGCGTCGAAACCGGCAGCGGCGATGGCCGCGCCCAGCGTTTCGGGATTGAGCACATCCACCCCGTCTTCCCAGATTGCCGGCAGCAGGCTTTCGGCAAACTGCACCCCGCGCCCGTCCTGATCAGCGGCGTAGAGCATGCGTTGCAGCGTGATCGAATTGAACGGAAACTGCGGGTGCAGACGGTATTTGTCGAGCTGGTGCTTTTTGATGAAACGCTGCATTTCGAGCATGTCGTATTCGACCTTGCCCTTAACGTCCTTGTTGCGGATCATCGGCGGGGCGTTGCCTGTCAGCTTGTGCATCCCGGCGAGGAACACCGGTGTCACGTCCAGTTCCGCACCGTTACGCTTCACCAGTTCGCGCAGCGGCCACCATACGAGGTAGGCGTTGGGACTGACGAAATCGAAGATCAGTTCGACGCGGTTTGCCATGATGTGTGTCTCGCTTGCTTAGATGGACCTGCACGTGGGTAGTCACCGACACGCAGTGTCGCAAGCGCGGAGTCGAAGGCGAAGCCGCAGACGGCCAAAGGCCACCTGCATGCGCTCCCACAGGGTTCGAAACAGCGTTTAGGACGCTCTCCCGGACGGGACAGCGCAACTATCAGTGCGGCGCAAGGCCCAGTTCGATCCCGGTACGGTCTTCGAGCGCGAATTTGTCGAACAGGTCGGCGCTCGCCGCGTTCAGCCCCACAACGCGGGTGTGACGGCCGTTGCGACGCATCCGCTCGATCACCTTTTCCAGCGCGCCGATTGCGGAAATGTCCCAGAAATGCGCCTTGGACACATCGATCACCACATGGTGCGCGGCGTCTTCATACTGGCTTTCGGGGCCGAGCTTCTCGACGAATTTGTCGACGCTGGCGAAGAATATCTCGCCGGTCACGACATAGACCGCGCTGTGCGGGCGGCGCACGCGTTCGACCGAGAACAGGTTCTTCACCTTTTGCGCGAAGAAAATGCCCGAAAGCAGCACGCCCGCCAGCACGCCCAGCGCAAGATCGTGTGTCCACACCACGACGACCACGGTGGCGATCATCACCACCGAACTGGTCCACGGATGGCGGCGCAGGTTGGGGATCGAATTCCAGCTGAAGGTCCCGATGCTGACCATGATCATCACCGCCACCAGCGCGGGCATCGGCACCTGACCCACCCACGGGCCCAGCACAGTCAGCAGGAACAGCAGGAACGCACCGGCGGTGAAGGTGGACAGCCGCCCGCGCCCGCCGCTGGCGACGTTGATCACAGACTGCCCGATCATCGCGCAACCGCCCATCCCGCCAAAACAGGCGGCGACGATGTTGGCCACGCCCTGCCCCGCGCTCTCGCGCTGCTTGTTGCTTTCTGTATGCGTCATGTCGTCGACGATCTGCGCGGTCAGCAGGCTTTCGAGCAGGCCCACCGCCGCCATCGTCGCCGAATAGGGCGCGATGATCCGCAGCGTCTCCCACGTCAGCGGCACGTCGGGCAGCGCGAACACCGGCAACCCGTCGGGCAGCGTGCCCTCGCCCGCGACATTGTTGACCGGCAGTCCCCAGTAAACCGTCGCCGCCGTCAGCAGCAGGATCGCGACCAACGGGCTCGGCACGGCCTTGGTGATCCTCGGGAAGCCGTAGATGATCGCCAGCCCCGCCGCGACCATCGCCCAGGTCCACGGACCGACCCCGTCATTGCCGGGCATCAACTGCGGGATCTGCGCCATGAAGATCAGGATCGCGAGCGCGTTGACGAAGCCGGTGATGACGCTGCGGCTGACGAACTGCATCAGCAAATCGAGCCGCAGCAGCGCGGCAATCCCCTGAAACACACCCATCAGTATGGTCGCGGCGAACAGGTATTCGACCCCGTGATCGCGCACCAGCGGGATGACGACCACCGCCACAGCCGCCGTCGCCGCCGAGATCATGCCGGGTCGCCCGCCGGTGAAGGCGATGACCATCGCGATGGCTACGCTCGCATACAGCCCGACGCTGGGATCGACGCCCGCGATCAGCGCGAAACCAATCGCCTCGGGGATCAGCGCGAGCGCGACGACGATACCGGCAAGGATATCGGCGCGCGGCTGCGCGAACCAGTCCTTGGCCAGATCTTTGGCCAGATCACGGCGGATCGTGTCCGCAGGGGTGCGTGTGGTTGTCATCGGCATTGTCCGGCTGTCGGGGGGAGAGCGCGCGGCCCTAGAGCCTGATGCTGCATTGCACAACCGCTGGCAGGCAAGAAAGATCAAGGTAAATTTCGGATTAGCACCCAGCGTTTCAGTTTTGTTAGGAGGATCAGTAATATAGCGGATGCATCATCAGCCGGTGTGGCATCTGCCAACAGGCTCCTGATTGTCGTTCCAGACGCCCGCGCCCCATGTCGAGGTTGCACCCCTCTTCCCCAAGGCAAAGGCGGGATGTGCTTGGAAACCGGGGTGGTGTGCAATGCGCACTGCCCCGGTTTTTTGTTGGGAACTCCTCGCACCGCGCTACCGTCGCCCCGTGCTTGACACGGGGCCTGGCTTTTCTTTCTTCAGCGTCGGCGCAATACCCGGTGCATGGAGAAGGGTGGCTGGGTCTACATCATGGCGAACCGCTATCGCGGCGCAAATGTAAGCCCTGAAATTTGCACGGACCGTCCAGCCTTCAAATCATCACGCAACGCTTGTCGATCTCGCTTAGTCGTCCTGTTAAAAACCCCCAGAGACTTAAGAGCGGTATTCACTGCGGGATATGATGCTTCGCCAACACGACAAGGTATCGGTTTTCCCGGCATAAGTGCTTGCTCCGATTTAAAGGACGGCCGAGTTACAAGGATGCATAGGAGCTAGTTGGTGGTCAAGTTTCTCTACTGTTGGCGCTGCAAGATTGAAGTCCCAGTCGTAGAAATGCACGAGTGGGAACAGATCATCCAAGCTGGACCAATTCACTCGGATATGCTGCGGAAATACAATCAGATCACCGATTTTGGTGAGACCAACTTCAATGCCGTTCTGCACCATAGGGTAATTGATTTTGGCCCTCCGTGCGAAAGTTGCGGTAAGCCATTGCGAACTGCCAAGGCTAGGTACTGCGCGGAGTGCGGCGCATCTCGTTCCCTTTAAAGAATCGCCGTTACAACACCAATTCGATTGCATCCGGCCTGCCTGCCGACAGACCGCTTAGCCCTTGGGCAAGGCCCTCAAATCCCCGCAGCGCTCAACGCCCGGTCCATGTCCTCGGTCAGGTCGGCGATGTCTTCCAGTCCGACGTTGATCCGCAGCAGCCCCTCGGTCACTCCCATTTCGGCGCGAGCTTCGGCGCCCATATTCGCGTGGGTGGTGCTGGCCGGGTGGCACATAAGGCTCTTTGAATCGCCGATGTTGTTGGAGATGTCGATCAGCTCCAGCGCATCGAGGATCGCAAAGGCGCGTTCGCGGCTGCCCACGTCAAAGGCGAAGATCGGCCCGGTCGCCTCCATCTGGCTGATGGCAAGCGCATGGCGCGGGTGGCTGGCGAGGCCCGGATGGCGCATTTCGCCCCCGGCCTTCACGATTCGCGGTTCGAGGAATTCGCCCAAGGCTACCGCGCTGCGGCTCTGATGATGGGCGCGCAGGGAAAGCGTCTCCAGCCCCTTCATCACCACCCACGCGTTGAAGGCGGAAATGGTCGGCCCGGTGTTGCGCTGGAACGGCATCAGCACTTCGTTGATCCATTGTCCGCTGCCGCAGATCGCGCCTGCCAGCACGCGCCCCTGACCGTCCATCAGCTTGGTCGCGGAATAGGCGACCACATCCGCGCCCAGTTCCAGCGGGCGTTGCAGCGCTGGCGAGGCAAAGGCGTTGTCGACCACGGTGGTGATCCCGTGCGCCTTGGCCAGATCGCAGACGAACTTCAGGTCCACCACGTCCAGCGTCGGATTGGCCGGAGTTTCGAAGAAGAACACCTTGGTGTTGGGGCGGATCGCCTGTTCCCATTCGGCGTCCACCGCGCTGTCGATCACGCTGGTTTCGATGCCGAAACGCGGCAGCAGGTGATCGACCAGCCAGCGGCACGAGCCGAAGGCAGCGCGCGCGGCAACCACGTGATCGCCTGCCGAAAGCTGGCACAGCAAGGCCGCCGTCATCGCCGCCATGCCGCTGGCCTGGGCGCGGCAGCTTTCCGCTCCTTCGAGCAGCGCGATACGTTCTTCCAGCATCGCCACCGTCGGGTTCTGGAGGCGCGAATAGGTCATGCCCTCGGCATCGCCCGCAAACCGGTCTGCCACAGTCTGCGCGTCGTCATAGGTGTAGCCCGATGACAGGAACAGCGCCTCGGAGGTCTCGCCATGCTCGCTGCGCCATGTGCCGCCGCGCACGGCCTGTGTTGCGGGTCGCCAGTTGCGCGTCGCGGCGCGGTTCATTCCGGTGGTCTTCTTCATGGGAGAGCCGATTAGTCGCCCTCAGCCCCGCCCGCAAGCAGAGCCGCATGCAATCCTGCACGCGCGGTGCGTGCATGGCCGACAGTGCCTAGCATCAGGCTGCCTTCGATCAGGGTGAGGAGATAGCGCGCCCCGCCTGCCGGATCGGGATCATCGGCGGGCATCTGCCCTTCGAGCCATTCGAGCAGCCGCGCCATCATCGCTTCGGCCGCCTCGCGATAGCCGGAAACCCCGCGCGCCGCCCCGGCGACGATTTCCCACCACAGCGCCATGAAGGGACGCATCGCCGGATCGCCTGCCTGCGCCATCACCCGCGCGACGACCTCTTGCCGGGTGAGCGCGCGTTCCTGACCCATGCCTGCATCGAGCCTTTCGGAATAGACCTGCGCGACATATTCGAGCAGATCGGCAATCAGCCGCTCCTTGTTGCCGAAATGGTAGATCAGCATCCGGTCGCTCGTCCCGGCAGCCTTGGCCAAGGGACGCAGGCTCGCCCCGCCAAGACCTCGCGCCAGAACATGCGCGGCCATCATCGGCAGAAGGGTTTCGCGAGTCAGCTGGGCTTTCGACATTTTCCTCTTGTAGCGGACGCTACACCCATCTATCAACGTCTGTAGCAACCGCTACAAAACCTCTGGAGGAATCCCCATGAGCCCCACCGAAATCCTGTTCATCCTCGGCGGCGTTGTCGCCGTGATCGGCTTTGTCGCCGTGCTGGCGAGCAAGCGTGAAACCGGCAGCGTGCTGCTGTTCGCAATGCTGTGCGGCGGCTTTTCGGCCTACACCGGGATACAGATCTGGCAGGAAGGCATCCCGATGTTCTGGACCAACCATTCGCAGAACATGACGGGCGTTCAGGTGTGGTGGGATTTGATCCTTGCGGTGCTGATCGCGCTGTTCTTCATCGCGCCGCGTGCGCGCAAGGCGGGGATGAACCTGCCCTTGTGGGGATTGCTGGTCGTCTCCACCGCCAGCATCGGCCTCACGGCCATGTGCGCGCGGCTGTTCTGGCTGGAAAGCCAAAAGAACCCGGCCTGAAAGCTCTTGCCCGGCACCGGGTGCGGCCCTAATCCTCGCACCCGATGCCAGAGGCCGCCGCTCCCGATTTGTCGACGCCGGACACGCCGGCCCTGCCCCCTTCCCATCCGCATGATCCGTGGCTCTGGTGCATCGCCATCCCCGCGCTGTTCGCCGCCGTCGCCGTGATCGGCCTGACGATCCCGTCAAAGCCGTATTTCGACGAGATCCATTATCTGCCCGCCGCGCGCGAGATGATCGAGATGTGGAACGGGCTGACGGGCGAATACGACAATCGCGAACACCCGATGCTGGGCAAGCTGCTGATCGCTATCGGCATGGAGCTGTTCGGCGACAATCCGCTGGGCTGGCGGATCATGCCGCTGATCGCCGGGACAATCGCCGTGGGCGCGAGCATGCGCGCGCTGTGGCACGCCAGCCATGATCGCTTCGCCACCGCTGCTTTCGGTGTATTGCTGGCGACCGGATTCCACCTGTTCATCCATGCCCGCATCGCCATGCTCGACATCTTCATGGTCGCGTTTCTGGCGATTGCCGCATGGCAATTCGCCGCCGCGATCAGGGAGCCGGAGACGGGCCGGAAGCGGCTGGCGCTGACCGGGATTGCCATTGGTTGCGCGCTGGGCGCGAAATGGAACGCGGTGCCGCTGGCGATGGCGTTTGGCCTCGCGTTTTTCGCGGCGCGGCTGTCCGCCGGGCGGCGGCGCCTTTTCACCAGCAGGCGCGGAATTCCCGTGCCGGGAATCAGTCTGATCGAGGCTTTCGTGTGGCTCGGGATTGTGCCGCTGGCGGTCTATGCGCTCACCTTTACGCCGGGATACTGGTTGGGGAGCGAATTCCACCCCTCCCCGCTCGCCGAAAACGGGCTGATCGGGCTGCACCGCGAAATGCTGGACCTGCAACAGCAAGTGCTCAGCCCCCACGCCTACCAGAGCACATGGCCGCAATGGGTACTGAACACCCGCGGGATCTGGTATCTCTACGAGAATGTCGACGGGGCGCAGCGCGGGGTGATGCTGATCGGCAATCCGATCACCATGCTGCTAGGCCTGCCCGCGCTCTTGTGGTGCCTGCTGACGGGCGTTTCGCGCAGCGACTGGGCAAAAATCGGGGTGGTGGCCGGCTATGCCGTGACGCTCGGCCTGTGGCTGATCGCGCCCAAGCCGGTGCAGTTCTATTACCACTATGTCATGCCAAGCGTGTTCCTGCTCGCCGCGCTGGCACTGTCGTTGAGCGACCTTCGCGAAGCCGGGCGCGCGTCATGGGCCTATGGCGTGCTGGCCGCGAGCGTCGGCTTCTTCGCGCTGTTCTACAAGGTGCTGTCCGCCACCGCGCTCGACGGACCGATGAGCTTTGCCAACTGGGCTTGGATCGCGGGCTGGCGCTAGAACCGCCCCCACACAAACCGGCTGCTAAGGGCGTAATTCCACACCGATCCGATCAGTATCCCAGCCAACGCGGCGAGCGCCCAGAACACGCCCTGTTCGTTGAGGAAGGTCGCCACCGCGACATTGGCGAAGGCCCCGATGGCGCAGGTCAGGCAGAAACCCGCCCAGCCGCGCAGCACTTCGCTCCAGCCTTTCAGCCGCTTGTCGCGGTACGTCAGCCAGTTGTTGAGCCAGAAGTTGAAGCTCATTGCGGTGATCACAGCGGCAAGCTGCGCCTGCCAGAACGCCGCCGCCACTGCCAGCAGCGCGCCCAGCACCGCGTAATGCACCACCACGCCCAGCGCACCGACCGTGCCGAACAGCGCAAACCGCGTCGGGATCACCCTGCCCAGTGTCTTGTCATAAAGCCCGGCCAGGAAATCGAACAGCACCGCGCGATCAAGCTTGCTTTCGCCTTCGCGGCGTTTCGAGAAATTCAGGGGAAATTCCTTCACCGTCATGGGACTGTCGGCGGTGGCGAGCAGATCGAGCAGAATCTTGAACCCGATGCCCGACAATCGCGGCACAAGCGCGCGCGCCGTCGCAGTGGGCAGCATGAAATACCCGCTCATCGGATCGGTTAGCTCCACCCCGGTGATGCGCCTCGCGATGGCATTGGCAAAGCCGGAAAGCCGCTCACGCTCGGGCTCGTCCCAGTCGGCGGTGCTGGCCCCTTCGGCAAAGCGGCTGGCGACGCAGATTTGCGCCTCCCCTGCCTTGAGCGCGGCGAGCATTCGCGGCAGCAATGCGGGATCGTGCTGGTGATCGGCGTCCATCACCGCCGCAAAGGGCGCGGCAGTGGCACAGAACCCCTCTATCGCCGCGCTGGCAAGTCCGCGTCGTCCGATCCGCTGGATCACCCGCACGCGCCGGTCAGCCAGTGCCAGATCGCGCGCTTCGTCGGCGGTGCCGTCCTTGCTGTCGTCATCGACGATCAGCACTTCCCAGCCATCCGGCCCCAGCGCATCCGCTATCCGCGCGACCAGCGGCGCGAGATTGCCACGCTCGTTCAGCGTGGGAAGGATGATTGCAAGATCAAGCATGGGTGAAGCGGATCAGAGCCGCTCGCACACCGCCGTGCCGATCGCCTCGGTGCCATGTTCGCCGCCCAGATCGCGGCCAAGGAAACCATCGGCCAGGGCGCGCTCCACCGCTGTCTCGATCCGCTTTGCCTGATCGTCCAGCTTGAACGAATAACGCAGCATCATCGCGACCGAGAGGATCGCCGCCGTCGGGTTGGCCACGCCCTGCCCGGCTATATCGGGCGCGCTGCCGTGGATCGGTTCGTACATGCCGAACATGCCGTATTCGGTGCTGCGTTCTCCCAGAGATGCGCTGGCCAGCAGACCAATCGAACCGACCGCCGCGCTGGCGAGGTCGGACAGGATATCGCCGAACAGATTGCCCGTAAGCACCACGCCGAAACTGCCGGGATGGCTGATCAGCTGCATCGCCGCGTTGTCGACATACATGTGGCTGAGCGCGATGTCGGGATGCGCGCCTGCCGCCTCGATCACGGTATCGCGCCACACCTGGCTGGTTTCGAGCACGTTGGCCTTGTCCACGCTGGTCACGCGCAGCTTGTTGTTGCGCGCCCGCGCGGTGCGGAACGCGATCAGCGCGATGCGGCGCACCTCGGTTTCGGAGTAGTTCATCATGTCCCACCCCTCGCGCGTGCCGTCATTCGCCATGCGCACGCCCTTGTCGCCGAAATAGACGTCGCCCGTCAGTTCGCGCACGATGATGAGATCGAGTTCCCGCGCGATTTCCGGCTTGAGCGGAGAAAGGTGTTCAAGTCCCGGAAACACCTTGGCCGGGCGCAGATTGGCGAACAGGCCCAATTCCTTGCGCAGGCCCAGCACCGCCTGTTCGGGCCGCAGGTGCCGATCAAGCTTGTCGCACGAGGGATCGCCCACCGCGCCGAACAGCACCGCATCGCAGGAACGCGCGATGGTCAGCGTTTCTTCGGGCAGCGGATGGCCGTGGCGCTTGTAAGCGACGCCGCCGACATCGCCTTCGAACATGATCAGGCCCGGCAGGCCCAATGCTTCGAGCACGCGCACCGCTTCGCGTGTCACTTCGGGGCCGATCCCGTCGCCGGGCAGAACTGCGATCTTCACGTGGTCATCCTCCCACCATCCGCGCAAGGCGTTCGCCCAGCGTCACCCTTGCAGCCATAACATCGCGGGCGCGACCATCAAGCAGGTGATCGCGGATCGGACGATGAAGCTGGCGGAATGCCTGAAACTGCGCGTCGAAATCCCCCGCCATGTCGGGCTTTTGCCCGCCATACCCCAGCTCGCCCAGCAGCATCGCCTCGTATGCGACCATGGCGGGCAACCATCCGCGCGCAGACGGGGCATGGCAGATCGCGGTCAGCAGCGCGTCGAGCGCGGAATAGAGCGCGGGGTAAGGATTGCGTTCGGGCAGCGTGCTGGCGGTGAGCGCGCAGGCCCACTGGATCGCGCTCGCGGGCAAAGGCTCGGTCATCCACGGAGCGCGGCTTTCGCTGAGTTCGAGCCGGGCAAACGGCAGCTGGCTGTCGGAGCGGGCGCGCAGTTCCACCTCCACCGCGTTGCCGGGGATCATCACCGGGCGCAATTGCCGCCCTCGCCCACCCGCGACATAGCCCGCGACAAGGCCATATTCCTCGGTCAGCAGCCGCGCGATCGCGGCGCTTTCGCCGTGGGCACGCGATGCGATGAGGATTGCGGGCGCGGAAAGGTTCATCTGCCTCCCCCGTCGCCTGATTATTCCCCTTGGGCAAGCCCCAGTTGCGCTTCGATGAATTCAGCCTGCTTGCGGAAATAGAACAGCTGGTTGGCCAGCTTGCGCCAGCCGTGGCCTTCGTCCGGGATGCGGATGAAGGGTGCCTCCACCCCGTTGGCGCGCAGCGTCTTCACCATCACCTCGGTTTCGTAGATGTCGATGCGCGGGTCCATCACCCCATGTGAGAACAGCACCGGCACGGTGATCTGGTCGGCTTTGCGGATCGGCGAATTGACGCTGTAGAAATCGCGCCAGCGTTGTTCGGTGATGTCGCCATATTCGATCCGGTCGGCCGCTTTCAGCGATGGCGAGGCAACCTCCAGCGCGGTGACCCAGTCGGCCACACCGTAAAGCGAGACACCGGCGGCAAATTCGCCCGGATATTCGGCCAGCACCGCATTCACCGCATAGCCGCCATAGGAACCGCCCATCACCGCCGCACGATCACCGTCGATCAGCCCGTCAGCCGCCAGCGCCGCCTTCAGATCGACCAGATCGCTGATCGAATCGAGCCGCTTTTCCCGGTCGTCGAGGGTCGAATAGGTCCGGCCCAGCCCGGTCGAACCGCGCACATTCGGCTGGAACACCGCCACGCCGCGCGCGACGTGATATTGCGTTACCGGATCGAACGTCGCCATCGATTGCCCCGAAGGCCCGCCGTGCACGTCGAAAATCACCGGAGGGGCATCCGCGCCCTTCCCTGCGCCTTCGGGCAGATACAGCAGACCCTGCAATTCCACCCCGTCACGCGCCGGATAACGCACCACCTGCGGCCGCACGAGCCGGGCGGGATCGAGCCCGGCAAGGTTCGCGGCAAAGACTTTCTCGCCCGTCCCTTCGACCGGGTCGATCATCCAGATTTCACCCGGCGTCTGCCAGCCGTTGACCCGCACCATCAGCATCGGGTCCTCGTTGCCTTCGCAGTCGAGCTGGTATTTGCCTTCGGGCAAGGCAGGCACGGGCAGATCGCTGCCATCACCCGCATTGCGCAGCCGCAGCGTGTCGAAGCCGTCGCGGTTTTCGGTGTAGGCGATGATTTCCCCGTCCGCGCCGCAGACCTCGACATTCTCGACATCGGCGTCGGACGGCTCGACCATCTGGAATTCGGCTTCGTCAATCCGATAGACCGTCAGCGCGCCGAATTCGCGGCCGACATTGGTGGAAAAGGCAAAGGCGCTCGAATCCCCTTTCCAGGCAAAGCTGCCGAGCGTGTGGCTGGCACGGTCCTCAACCGTAGGCTTGGAGATCGTGGTCATCTCCTTGGTGGCGAGATCGAGGAGGTAGAGATTGTCGGCATCCTCGCCCACCGTCTCCGTCACCAGCGCGTATTTGCCGTCAGGCGAGATCGAGCGGGCGGCAAGGCCCAGTTCGCTTTCGACGATCAGCTCGCTCTCACCCGACATGGTGCCGCGATAGATGTCGAACACGCCCGTTCCGCGTGCGGTGGAGGCGTAGACGAAGCTGCCGTCGGCGGCGAAATCGCCGAAGATGCGGAAATCGCCGCGCGCTGCGGGAAGCACTTCGGTTTCGGTGCTGCCGTCGGGCGTGATGGTGAAATAGCCGGGCTGTTCATTGCCGTCGCGATCAGCGGAATAGAACAGCGCCGATCCGTCTGGAGTCCAGCGCGGGGCGAAAACGCCGGTCTTGAACGTCACCTGCCGGGGCTGTCCGCCGGTTGCAGGCATCACCCACAATTCGCTTTCCCCGGTCACGTCCCAGGCGAAGGCGATGGTTTTCCCGTCGGGCGAAAGATTGGCCGCACCCGGTCCGGTGGCGAGCAGATAGCGCGCAATGTCAGCCGGATATTCGCCCGCGCGCCCGATGGTGATCGCGCCGCCGTCCGGCTCCATCGCCTCGATCGACATGTCCGCGCCCTTGGCCCCGCCGAATGTCTCTTCCTGCGCATGGGCATGGAACGGCGCGAAGGCCGCAAGGGCTGCGGCGGACGAAAGCAGGACGGTGCGAAGCATGAAGGAACCTCTTGCGGCTGATACGACAGGCCGCAGAGATTATAGGATCGGTGTGGGTTGGCAATCCTGCGCCGCAGGGGGCGAGGTTCGCGCGGGCTTACTTGCCCAGCTTTGCCTCAAGCGCGGCCAGCTTGGCTTCGAGAGCGTCGGCCTGTTCGCGCGCCTTTTGCGCCATCGCCTTGACCGTCTCGAATTCCTCGCGGGTGACGTAATCCATGCCGCCCATCGCCTCGCGCAGTTTTTCACGGGCGTTCTCACGCGCTTCACGCGTCATGCCGGCCATGGTGCCTGCCGCGCTGTTGGCGAGTTTTACGAAGTCGGCGATGATCGGGTTTTCGCTTTGCATGGTGGTTGATTTGGTCGCGCAGGGACGATTTGTCCAGTCCCAAACGTCGCCAATGCGGCGCAAGGGCAAGCGTGAAAAACTAAAGCTCTATCCGCTCCACCGCGCCTTCTTCCGCATGGGTTCCGCCATCGGGGTTTTCGACGATGAACTGGTAATTCAGAACCGTCGCGAAACTGGCCCATGCGAGATAGGGGATCAGCAGCAAGGCCGCGACCCGGCGTACCCGCCAGAACACCGCGATCACCGCGATCAGCGTTATCACGGCGTAGATCAGCACATACAGCCCGCCCCACATGTTCTGCATGCCGAAGAACACCGGGGTCCATGCCAGATTGCCGATGAAATGGATGGCGAAGACGATGATCGCCACGCCGCGTCCGGCCGCGCCCCATGCGCTCACCACCAGCGCCAGCGACAGGCCGATCATCACGTACAGGACGCTCCAGACGATGCCGAACCACATGGTGGGCGGGAAGATCGCCGGCTTTACCAGCCCCTGGAACCACGCGGTTTGCGGGCTGCCGAATTGACCGGCGGTAAAGCCCAGCAGGACGATGAGCGGCACCAGGAACAGCGCCCAGCGCAGGAAACTCGCCCGCAATTGCGCTTTCGAAGCAAGAAAGTTCATCGTCTCTCCTGACCGGTATGGCGCCGGGGGCGCCGTTCCGGATGATCGTCAACCCGTCTTGATTTCGGCGCGCCCGATTCGGCGGCCCTTTTCATGCGGATGGCGATACACCAGCGGCGATTTTGCGCAAATTGCCCAAGGGCGGCTATCCATAACGGGACACAAACCTACGCAATTTTCGGTATAGAAACCCGCCAATTCCGCGAAACATCATTAAAGGCATTCGTGCTTTCGCGTCATTGTGATAGCGTCGCCACATTCTTGCCGTGATTCGGGGCGCTTTTCGGCAGGAACTTCCACTCGCGCGCCTCACTCAACCAACTGGCACCGCGCTTTGCAAAAGGTGCGATGCCGATGAGGGGAACTTTTTAATGAAAAAGACCAACTTTGCATCGCTGCTCGCCGTTTCGGGTGGCCTCGCTCTCGCAACCGCTGCTTGCTCGGCTCCGGCTGAAGAAGCTGCAACCGACGCAGACACCACCGCTGTGGCTGAGTGCGCCGCTGCTGGCTGTGAAGCTGCTGCTGAAGGTTGCGAAGCTGCTGCTTGCTGTGCAGCTGAAGGTTGTGAAGCTGCTGCATGCTGCGCCGCCGAAGGCTGCGAAGCTGCTGCTTGCGAAGCTGCCTAAGCTTACCGACGCAAAAGCGTTTTCATGCGACCGATGGCAGCCAAGGTTGCCATCGGTCGTTTTGATTCAGGCCCGATGATTCAGGCCCGGTGAGTCAGGCCCGCTGACTTCGAAAAATCCAAACTGTTTGATCCAAATCACTGTAACTTAACAAAGGTTCTGTTAAGCCCCGCGCCCATGACCCCAGTCGAAGCAGCTCACACCGTAATCGAAACCATCACCCAGATGGCGCAGGAGCGTAAACCGCTCATGCTGCGCGTCGTGCCCGAAGACGGCGCGAAGTTCTGGAAGCACTATCCGGAAAAGGACGCGCGCGACAAATTCTGCAAATCGCGCTGGTATTACCATGTCCATGCCGCCGGCAACCGGGATACGGACGAACACGGCCATTTCCACCTGTTCCTCCACCGCACCCAATTGCCCGAAGGGCTGGAGCCGAAAGTGTGGCCGCCGCTGGGCGAAAAGGCCAAGGCGCACGTCACCCATCTGATCGCCCTGTCGATCGACACGCAGGGCATTCCGCGCAGCTGGTTCACCGTGAACCACTTCGTGACCAATGAATTCCTCTATCCCGCCGATGTGATGATCGAGCACCTGCCCGACTTCAACGTCGATCACACGGCGGAGGATGATCTGGTCAACCGCTTCGTCACCGCGATGGTGGCGCTTTATCGTGACGAGATCGCCGAACTGATCCGCGAACGCGATGCGCGGCAGGCCGAACTGGTCGCCGAATTCGGGGACAAAGCCTACACCAAGGCAAGCGGGGTCGAAGTGCTGTCCCAGATCCCGATTGATCTGGACGCGAAGCTTTCGAGCATCGACTTCGGCTGACCTCAGCTTCGCTTTGCACTCACCAGAAACTCCACGTTGCCCTGCGGGCCGGTGATCGGGCTTTCGACGATCCCTTCGATATCCCACTCAAGCCCTTGCAGCCATTGGGAAACCTCGTCGCACACGCGGCTGTGCAAGGCCGCGTCGCGCACCACTCCGCCCTTGCCTACTTCCTCGCGAGCGACTTCGAATTGCGGCTTGATCAGCGCGACCAGACGGCACTCCCGCGCCGCCAGCGCAAGCGGAACCTCCAGCACTTTGGAAAGGCTGATGAAGCTCGCATCGCAAACCACCCAGTTGCAATCGCGGGTGATGTGATCGCGGGTGAGGATGCGCGCACTGGTCTGTTCCAGCACCGTGACGCGTTCATCCTGCCGCAGTTTCCACGCGAGCTGGTTCGTCCCCGAATCCACCGCGAAGACATGCTCCGCCCCGTGGGTGAGCAGCACATCGGTAAAGCCGCCGGTCGAACTGCCGACATCCATCGCTACCGCGCCTGCCGGATTTAGGCCGAAGTGTTCGATCGCATGCGCCAGCTTGATCCCGCCCCGGCTGACCCAGGGATGATCGCGCCCGCGCACTTCCAATGGCGCATCCTCGGCGATCTGCTGCCCCGGCTTGGCAATCTTTTCCTCGCCCGAAAAAACCAGCCCCGCCATCACCAGCGCCTGTGCGCGGGTGCGGCTTTCGGCAAGGTCGCGTTCGACCAGCAGGTGATCGACGCGCTTCTTTTTCGAGGATTTCGCAAGCTTGGTCATGGACGCTTCAGCCGTTAGCGCGCATTTATGCGGCATGAAAGCCGTCTACGCCCGCACCGCCGCCGCCCTTGCCCTGACATTCGGCCTTGCCGCTTGCGTTTCCGCGCCCCCGCCCGCGCCGACACCCCCGCCGGTGGTGCGCCCCGCTCCGACCCCGACACCCACGCCCGCGCCGCCGCCCGTGGTGCAGGAACCGCGTTATGACAATTACCTCGACGCGCCGCAGACGCCGGGCGACTGGCGCTATTTCGCCAACCGGTTCGGATCGCGCGCGGTGTTTGTCGGACCCGGAGACGAGGCACTATTCGTGATCACCTGCGCCGGCCCGCGCAATCCCAACATACTGATGGATCGCGCCACCACCGGAGAAGGGCCGCGCGCAATGAAGATCACCACCGAAACGCGCAGCACCCAGCTGGCCGCGGTGGCGCGGCCGCGCCGCACCGGCCTGACCAAGGGGATGGAAGTGTGGGAAACGATGCCCGGCAGCGCATCGGTGACGATCGCGGGCAACGATCCGCTGCTCGACGCGATGGCGATCACCAAGGGCCGCTTTGCCGTGGAGATCGAAGGCGAGCGCACGCTCTACCTGCCCGCATGGGTCGAAGTGAGCCGGGTGATCGAGGATTGTAGGTGATTTGAACTCACCCTCCCCACCCGATTCTATACGTTAATATCCACAGGGTTGTGCGCAGCCTTTCCACATCCTGCCAACAGGCACGAAAAACGCCCGGGGTTTCCCCTCGGGCGGCGGCGCGGCGCGTGTGGCGCAACAGCAGGCAAGTATGACGTGGGAAAACTATAATTCAAGTCTTGTGTATGCGGCCCCAACGACTCAAATGTGTGCATGAGGCCAGCGGCGAACGCGGCTCTCGGCCCCCGGTGATACGGTTTGGGTCTTGGCACACAAGCGCGAAAGGAGGTGATCCGATGTCTCATGGTTCAGTAGAGAGGTCGGCAAGTTTCCGCGCGAGGCATATTCGGTAATTTCGACTACCGAGTAAGGCTTCGTGAGCGGCGCTTACCGCCGCTGACCATGCAAAGGGCAGTTCCCCGACGGGCGGAGCTGCCCTTTTCATTTTTGTGGTTACGATTGTGGTTACGCTCGCCCATCCGGGCGAGCATCCTCGGCGCTGTTCCTAGCTTCGCTCGGGCACCTGCGGGCGGGCGGTCGCCCTTGCGACGCCAAGGCGTCGTTTGGTCTGTGCCATTAATCTTGCTCTCTGCTTCCCCCCACATTATCCGCATCCCCATGCAATTCGAGACGATCCCGCACCCTTCACCCACGCCCGATGACGTTCGCACGGCAGCGATTGCCGATCCCGGCTTCGGCAAGGTTTTCACCGATCACATGGTCACCATCGACTATGACGAAGACAAAGGCGGCTGGCACAATGCGCAGATTGGCCCGCGCCAGCCCATCCCGCTCGATCCGGCGGCATCGGTGCTGCATTATGCGCAGGAAATCTTCGAAGGGATGAAGGCGTACAGGCACCCCGACGGCAGCTTCGCGCTGTTCCGGCCGGAGGAAAACGCGCGCCGTTTCAACGCGTCGGCCCGGCGCATGGCCATGCCGGAAATCCCGGAGGAACTGTTCCTCGAAGCCGTGCGGCTCGCGGTGAAGACCGATGCGGACTGGATGCCCAGCGTCGAAGGCGGCTCGCTCTATATCCGCCCCTTCATGTTCGCATCCGAAGCGTTCCTGGGCGTGCGTCCGGCGAAGCAGTACAAGTTCGTCGTGATCCTCGTTTCCAGCGGCAATTACTTCAAGGGCGGCGTGAACCCGGTGAAGATCTGGGTTTCGCAGGATTACGTGCGCGCGGCCCCCGGTGGCACCGGCGCGGCCAAGACCGGCGGCAACTACGCGGCCAGCCTTGTCCCGCAAGCCGAAGCGATCGCGCATGGCTGCGATCAGGTCGTGTTCCTTGATGCGGCGGAGAAAAAATGGGTCGAGGAACTGGGCGGAATGAACCTGTTCTTCGTGCGCCGCGACGGCAGCGTCATCACGCCCCCGCTCACCGGCACGATCCTGCCCGGCATCACCCGCGACAGCCTGATCGCGATGCTGCGCGAGGAAGGGCTTGAGGTGCGCGAGGAGCCTTACTCCATCGCCCAGTGGCGCGAGGAAGCGGAGAGCGGCGAACTGCTCGAAACCTTGGCTTGCGGCACAGCGGCGGTTGTCACCCCCGTCGGCACGGTGGCTTCACCCGCCGGAGAATTCACCATCGGCACGGGCGGCATCGGCCAGATGGCGCAGAAAATGCGCGAGAAACTGACCGGCATCCAGAACGGCGCGGTCGAGGACAAACACGGCTGGGTGATGCGGGTTTGAGGAGATACGAGCGATGCTAATCAAGGCGATCACCCTCGCATTACTGCTTTCAGGCACATCGACTGTGGTTGAATGGCTTGACGAAAATACGGCAAAAGTAAGCGTGACGCTTGAGATTCGGCAGGCGGCGGATGGCTATGTCAAAGCTCCAGCGGAAGTTGAAAAAGCCGCTGAGGAGGCGTGCAAGGCCAAGGGCGAAGCTAGGCGGATCACCGAATATGTCTTTGAAAACCCTCCCAGTGATGAAAGCAAAGACGGTCCGTTAATGATGACTTTGACCGCGACCTATGAGTGCACCTGACCGCCTTACACCAATCACGGTAGCTGCACTCTATAAGTTCACGCCCTTCGCAGATCCCGCTGCCCTGCGCGAGCCGCTGCTTGCCGCATGCGAAGAGGTCGGGGTCAAGGGCACGCTCCTGCTTGCAAACGAAGGCATCAACGGCACCATTTCGGGAACCGACAACGCCATTGCCGCCGTGCTCGATCATATCCGCAGCCTCCCCGGTTGCGCCGATACCGAGGTCAAATTCTCGCACGCGCCCGAAATGCCGTTCCACCGCATGAAGGTGCGGCTGAAGCGCGAGATCGTGACCATGGGGCAGCCCGATATCGATCCGCGCCACAGCGTCGGGCGCTATGTCGATCCGCAGGACTGGAACGCGCTCATCTCCGATCCCGACACCGTGGTGATCGACACGCGCAATGATTACGAAGTCGCCGTCGGCACATTCGAAGGCGCGGTTGATCCGACCACCCAATCCTTCCGCGACTTTCCGAAGTGGTTTCGGGAACACCGCGAGGAATTGCTCACCGGCAAGAAACGCGTCGCCATGTTCTGCACCGGCGGCATACGCTGCGAGAAATCGACCAGCTTCCTGCGCGCCGAAGGGATAGAGGACGTGTTCCACCTGAAAGGCGGCATCCTCAAATATCTGGAGGAAGTGCCGCCCGAGGAAAGCAAGTGGCAGGGCGACTGCTTCGTCTTTGATGAGCGGGTGACGGTTCGCCACGGGCTGGAGCCGGGCGAATACGGCCTGTGTCGCGCCTGCCGCCGCCCGGTGTCCGCCGAAGACATGGGGCATCCCCATTTCGAGGAAGGCGTCAGCTGCCCGCATTGCATCGACGAGCGCACCGAGGAACAGCGCGCGCGCTACCGCGAACGCCAACGGCAGGAAGCGCTCGCCCGCAAACGCGGAACCCATCATGTCGGCGCGACGTTCACTCCAGAGGATGACTGAAACCGCGCCCTCTGTTCCTGTCCTCTACTCCTTCCGTCGCTGCCCCTATGCGATGCGTGCGCGCATGGCGCTGTGGATCGCGGGGGAAACGGTGGAACTGCGCGAGGTGAAGCTCGCCGCCAAGCCGCCCGAAATGCTCGAAGCCAGCCCCAAGGGGACGGTTCCGGTGCTCGATTTCCGGGACGGTTCGGTGATCGACGAAAGCCTCGCCATCATGCGCTGGGCGCTGCACCGCAACGATCCCGAAGGCTGGCTGGCGGGCGATGATGAGGCGCTGATCGCGCGCAATGACGGGCCGTTCAAACGCGCGCTTGATCGCTACAAATACCCGACCCGTTATCCTGATGAGGCCGGCGGGGACGAGGAGACATTTCGCCTCGATCACCGCACCCACGGGCTGGCGGTGCTGCACGATCTCGATGCGCGGCTGGGCAGCAGCGCGCAGCTGTGCGGCGACAGCCGGGCGCTTGCCGATATCGCGCTGTTCCCCTTTGTCCGGCAATTCGCCAACACCGACCGCGAATGGTTCGACGCGCAGGGGCTGCCGCATGTGCAGGAATGGCTCGAAGGGCATCTCGCGTCAGACCTGTTCGCAAGCGTGATGCCGAAGTTTGCCCCGTGGAAAGCGGGTGACGAACCGGTGCTGTTCGGCCCCTAAAGGGCGTCGCGGAACGCGTCGATCAGCCAGCTTGTCGCCGGGCCTAGCCTTGTGTCGCGGCGCCAGATCGCGCTGAGCTGGTAATGCGCGCCGGGCCGTTCGGGCAGGTCCAGCTCCACCAGAGCGCCAGAGACCAGATCACCCGCCACCATTTCGCGCGGCATATTTCCCCAACCCAGCCCCGCCTTCAACAGCGTGCGCTTTGCGCCCAGATCGCCCAGCCGCCATGTCAGCGGGCTGAGCACCGAAAACTCGCGCCCCTCGGTCCGGCGGGAACGGTCTGACAGCACCAGTTGCAGGTGGCGGCGGCTTTCGCCCGGTGCGATATTGCCCTGCGCCAAAGGGTGATCGGGCACGGCGACGGGGATCAGATCGACCTCGCCTACCGCCTGCCGCTCCAGCGCCGGGTCTTCGCCGATGATCGGGCCGCCGATGGCAAGCTGCGCGCCTTCGTCGAGCAGGCATTCCACCACCGCACCCAGCCCCTCCACCCGCAGCCGCAGCGCGACGGTGGGGAAGGTTTCGCGGAAATTTCGCAGCACCTTTGCCGTGACTTCGCCCGGCAGCATCACGTCGAGCACCAGGCCGAGATTGCTTTCCAGCCCCGCGTGCAAGGACCGGGTCTTGGCCAGCAGCCCGTCAACCCGGTCTGCCACAGCGCGCGCTTCGGTGAGCAGCCCCTCGCCCGCCTCGGTCAGCACCGGTTTGCGCGAACCTTCGCGTTCGAACAGGGTGACGGCAAGCTGCGCCTCAAGCTGCGCGATGCCGTAACTGATCGCGGAGACTGCGCGCCCCATCCGCCGCGCCGCGCCGCCAAAGCTGCCTTCCTCCACCACCGCGATGAAGATGCGCAATTGATCGAGACTGGGATCGCCGAGCTTCATGTCACAGATGTTCAGATATTCCGAACATCTTGGCAAGTTTTATCGCAGTTTTCCGGTCAAACTCGGTGGCCTATCTACCCCTCAACGACGCGGGGATCGCCCAAGGGCCCCCGCAGAAAAGGAGACAAGAGCCATGATCGAACTGCGTCCATTCAACACGCTCGGCGCCGCCAATCACGGGTGGCTCGATGCGCATCACCACTTTTCCTTCGCCGGCTATCACGATCCCGCGCGGGTCCACTGGGGCGCCTTGCGCGTCTGGAACGACGACACGATTGCGCCGGGAACGGGCTTTCCCACTCACCCGCACAACGACATGGAAATCATCACCTATGTCCGCAAAGGCGCGATCACCCATCGCGATTCCATGGGCAACGAAGGCCGCACCGAAGCGGGCGACGTGCAGGTGATGAGCGCGGGCAATGGCGTGCGCCATTCGGAATACAATCTGGAAGGCGAGGACACCACGCTGTTCCAGATCTGGATCATCCCGGATGAACGCGGCGGCGAACCCAGCTGGGGCGCCAAGCAGTTCCCCAAGGGTGATCGCGCCGGGGCTTTCGTTCCGCTCGCCAGCGGGATTGCCAACGACAACCAGAACGGCGCCCTGCCGATCCGCAGCAAGGCCCGTGTTCTGGGTGCGACGATCAAGGCGGGTGAAAGCGTGACCTACACGCCGTCCTCGGCCGATCGCCACCTCTACCTTGTCCCCGCAACCGGCAAGGTACGCGTGGACGATGTCGAGGCAAACGCCCGCGACGGGGTCGCCATCACGCAGCTGGAGCAGGTGACGATCACCGCGCTCGAAGACAGCGAAGTCGTGCTGGTCGACGCCGCCTGACACCTTCCCTCGGGGGCTGACCGCGTTCCCCCTCCCTCTCCCCCAACGGTCAGCCCCCACCCCCGTTCATCCCCTCAATGGAGTTTCCCCCAATGTCGAACATCCTCCACATCACCGCCAGCATCCGCGGCGACGAAAGCATCTCCAACGCGCTCGGCAATCGTCTGGTCGAAGGGCTCGCCGCCAAGACCGGGGCGCTCGTCACCCGCCGCGACCTGTCGGCCAATGATCTGCCCTACGTCAGCGCCGAACGGTTCGCCGCGAACCTTGCTCCTGCTGCCGATCGCACGCCCGAACAGGCGGAACTGGCCGCGATTGCCGATACTCTGATCGGCGAACTTCAGGCCGCCGACACCATCGTCATCGCCAGCCCGATCTACAATTTCGGCGTGCCTGCCACAGTAAAGGCATGGGCCGATCTGGTCGCCCGCGCCGGGACGACCTTCAAATACACCGAAACCGGCCCTGTCGGCCTGCTCGAAGGCAAGAAGGCCTATCTCGCGATCGCTTCGGGAGGAACGCCGGTGGGTAGCGATATCGATTTCATGAGCCGCTGGCTGATCTTCTTCCTCGGCTTCCTCGGCATCTCCGATGTCGAAGTGGTCGCCGCCGACGGGATCATGGGCGCGGATGGCAGGGAAAAGATTGACCGCGCCCATGAAAAGGTTGCCGAACTGGTCGGCTGAACCGGATCAGGAAATCACGAGGCGGCGGATCGTTCAGGCAGCGGTCCGCCGCCTTTTCCTACGCGCTCGAACATCATCGCCGCCTGCGCCTGCTTGGCGTAATATTCGGGACGGCGCGGATATTTGACCAGCAGCAACAGCGACAGCGCCACCACGATCCCTGCGCCCACCACCAGGAAGATCGAGGAAAGGCCGCCCATCGCATCGGTCTTGCCCAGCATGAAGGCGCCGAAGGAAATCCCGAAATTGCTGACCGCCATGTAGATCGTGAACTGGGTCGCGGCGACCTTGGGATCGCACAGCCGCATCGATATCGGCAGCGCCGCCACGGTCAGCAGCATGTCCATCGCGATCCACGAATAGACGAAGGCCATGAAGACGACCGGATTGCCCCAGAATTCCTGCCCCAGATACATGGCTGTGATCATCGTCAGTTGCAGCGCGCACCACATGATCGCGATCCGTTTCGCCCCGTAACGATCGCCCAGCCAGCCGCCCAGCGTCATGCACAGCACGCCCGCAACCAGCCCGGCGGTGGCGGTGAGCGAGGCGATCTCGGAGGTGTCCCAGCCGCCGTAATTCGCGCCGATCAAAGGGGTTGCCCCGGTAAAACCGCCGTAGAGAATTCCGCGCCCGAACAGCACCGGCAGCCACAACAGGCTGACGAGCTTGCCCATCGAAAGGAATGTCGATTTGAGCAGCGGCCACCACGCCTCAAGCTGGATCGCCAGATTGCGCGGATGCGATGCGCCTCCGCTCCACGGCATCAGCCGTTCCCCGTCACGCTCGCGGAAGGCGGCGATGTAGACGCACAAGGCAAGAATGATCGCGGCGACGATCAGGAAGGCGGCGGGCGCGCCGAAATCCTCGATCACGAAGCCGCAGATCGCCGTCGCCGTGGCAATTCCGATCGACTGCCCGCCAAACATCATGCCGCTTCCGCGTGCGCGTTCGTCCTCGCTCATGATGTCCACCGCAAGCCCGTCCACCGCGACATCCTGGAACGTGGTCGCCATGTTCACGGCAAAGCCGATACCGCCAAGGATTGCGACGTCGGTCACACCCGGATCGATCAGCGCGGCAATGACGAGAAATGCTATCATCACTCCTTGCGCACCGATGATCCACACGCGGCGGCGGCCCATCGGCAGGAAAGTGTAACGATCCATGATGAAGCCGTTGATCAGCTTCAATGACCACGGCAGCGCGGTAAGCGCCGCGACCGATCCGACATCGGCGGCAGGAGCGCCATTCACCGCCATCCACGCCGGGATCGCAAACCAGAACAGCCCGATCGGCATGCCCTGTCCGACATAAAGGATGAAGAGAGTGAACAGCCGCAAGGCTCGCGAATGTTCAAGCACCAGACCGGCGGAACGCGCAGGTGTCGTCTGAGTCGTCAAATCTGCCCCCACTGATTGACGCCCACCGTTAACGGCTTGTGTGGCGCAGCATCAGCGACCCTGCCTTCGGAGCTTAGGCTTTCATCGCCGCAATGCAAATTGCGGGGCCGGACGCGCGCGGGTTTGACGCTTTTTTGACGCTGCCTCGCAGGATCAGATGCGCGGGCGCACCAGCAGCGGCTTGAACAGCTTGGTGCTGGGCCGCAGCACGATGATCGCCACGCCGCAGACTGCCAGCGCCCCGCCCGCAATCAGGGTCCAGCCGATGGGATCGCCCGTCAGCCACGCGCCAAAGCCGATGGTGAGCAGAGGGGTAAGCAGGGTGAAAGGCACCACCAGATTGGCATCGTGCCGCTGGAACAACCGGTAATAGCTCGAATGCGCGCCGACAGAGACGATCAGCCCGGCAAACAGCACGCAACCCGCAATCGCCAGCGGGGCGGCGCTGACGGCTTCGATCTGGCCGGTCTCCAGCGTGAAGGACAGCGGGAACAGCACGCAGACCGAGGCCAGTCCCGCCCACGCCTGCATCTCCACCGCGCCGATGTCGATCCGTTTGAAGAACACCGATCCCGCCGCGCCGATCACCGCTCCGGCAAAGACATAGGCAAGGCCCCAGCCGCTCTCCAATCCCGAAGGCGAGCCGATGGCGATGACAACCCCGGCAAAGGTCAGCGCGATGCCCAGCCCGCGCCGCCAGCGCACCTGCTCTTTCAGGAACAGGATCGCGAACAGCACCGTCAGCGGAGCGCCTGTCAGGCTGACGATCCCCGCCGCCGATGGCGATGCTGTCTGCAAGCCGATGAACAGCAGCGAAAACGATCCGCCGCTGATCGCAAGCCCGATCAGCAGCACACGCGGCAGGCTCGACGGCACCCGGCGCAACAAGGGCGCGAGCGCGATCACCACCAGCAGCGAACGCAGCGCCGCATAAAACAGAGGCGGCATGGCAAGATCGTCCACCGCCAGCTTGCTGACGACGACATTGAGCGCCCACAAGACATTGCAGACGAGCAGCACCGCAATCGCGGAAAAAGGCAACGAACCGGGCAGTGCGATCAGCCCTTTTGTGCGGGCAGAGTGCCTTGCGGCAGGCTCTTGTGCAGATCCGCCAGCCACACATCGGCCACCGCATCCGACGGTGCGCGCCAGTCGCCGCGCGGGGACAGCGCCCCTTGCGAGGAGACCTTCGGCCCGTTGGGCAGCGCGCTGCGCTTGAACTGGGAAAAGCCGAAGAACCGCTTCACGAACAATTCCAGCCAGCTCGCGATTTCGGCGAGGTCGTACTGATTCTTGCGCTCTTGCGGGAAACCGGCGGGCCATTGCCCCGCGCTCGCATCCTTCCACGCATGCCACGCCAGAAACGCGATCTTGCCGGGTCGCTGGCCGAAGCGGATGGTGTGGTGGAGGAAGAAGTCGTTGAGCTCGTATGGGCCGACATGCGCCTCGGTATCCTGGATCGCGCCGTCTTCGCCTGCAGGCACCAGCTCGGGCGAGATCACCGTGTCATACACCGCCATCAGTACCTTGCCGCATTCGTCGCTGAATTGCCCGGTCTGCGCGGTCCAGCGGATGAGATAGCGGATCAGCGTCTTGGGCACGCCCGCGTTCACGCCGTAATGGCTCATGTGATCGCCCACGCCATAGGTGCACCACCCCAGCGCCAGTTCGGACAGATCGCCCGTGCCCACGACAAATCCGTGATGCTGCCCGGCCAGCCGGAACAGGTAATCGGTGCGCAGACCCGCCTGCACGTTTTCGAAAGTCACATCGTAATGCGGCTCTCCATCGGCATAGGGGTGGCCCATGTCCTCCAGCATGCGGGTGGCGGCGGGGCGGATGTCGATCTCCTCCGCCGTGATGCCGAATGCCTCCATCAGCTTCCACGCATTGCCCTTTGTCTCGTCCGAAGTGGCGAAGCCGGGCATGGTGTAACCGCGAATAATGGTGCGCGGCAGGCCCAGCCGGTCGCACGCCTTGGCCGCGACGATCAGCGCGTGCGTGGAATCCAGCCCGCCCGAAATCCCGATGACAAGGCTTTTCGCGCGCGTCGCCTGAATCCGCCGCATCAGCGCATCGACCTGGATGTTGAAGGCTTCGTAGCAATCCTCTTCCAGCGTCTTTTCATTGCTGGGGACGAAGGGGAAACGTGCGACCGGACGGATCAACCCGACATCGCCCGGCTGGTGCGCGTGTTCGAACACCACACGGCGGAATGTATCCTCAGGCCGGTCATGCGCCTCTGCCGCGTCGGCAAAGGTCTGGTTGCGCATCCTCTCACCCGCGATCCGATCGGTGTCGATATCGACCACGCACAATTCCGGGTGGAGATCGAACCGCGTGCTTTCCGCGAGCAATCCGCCCAGTTCATAGACGACGCCCTGCCCATCCCATGAAAGATCAGTGGTGCTTTCGCCGTGGCCGCTGGCCGAATAGACATAGGCGCAGATCGAACGCGCGCTGGACGAACGGCAGTGCAGATGGCGATCATCCGCGCGCCCGATGGTGACGGGCGAGGCGGAAAGATTGCACAGGATCAGCGCCCCTGCGAGCGCGGCCAGCGTGCCCGGCGGGTTGGGCGCCCAGAAATCCTCGCAGATTTCCACGCCAAAGGTGAATCCGGGCAGGTTCGACGCGGAAAAGATCAGATCGGTGCCAAACGGCACTTCCTCTCCGTTCACGCCGATCCAAAGATCCTGGCAATTGCGGCCATGCGCGAACCAGCGCTTTTCATAGAATTCGCGGTAATTGGGCAGGTAGCTCTTGGGGATCACCCCCAGCACTTCCCCGCCCGCGATCACAACCGCGCAATTGTAGATTTTGGCATTGCGGCGCAGCGGCGCACCGATGACGAGCACGGGCGAAAGCTGCGCGCTTGCCTCCGCTATCTCGCCAATCGCCGCCTCGCTTGCGTCCAGCATGGCGTTTTGCAGGTGCAGATCGTCAATCGCGTAGGATGACACGCACAGTTCGGGATACACAACCAGATCGACGTTCTGTTCATGCGCGCGCCGCGCCTCCGCCATGATCCCGGCGACATTGTAGGCGACATCGGCGGTGCGGTGCGCGGGCGTTGCCGTCGCCACCCGCACAAAGCCGTGGGCGTGCATGTCGTAAAAGGGATGCGATGTATCGGCCATGATCCGCAGGCGCTCCGGTTTGCTTGTCCCAGTGCTCTAGCGGCAAAGGCTTAAGCTTCCTAGAGCGAGCAAAAGCTTCGCTTTTGAAGCTGACAGACAAACCATGCGCGCAGGCGGTTGCGCAAATGCGGGCAAAGCGCCACTTGGTTTTGCAAGGGACAGCTGGGGAAACACTGCCCATCCAATGGGCCCATCCAAAGGGCCCGTCCAAGGAGACACAGCAAATGGCCGATCCTACTTACACACCGCCCAAGGTCTGGAGCGTCGATACCGAATCCGGTGGCCGCTTCGCCAATATAAACCGCCCCACTGCCGGTGCGCGCGAGGAACGCGAATTGCCGCGCGGCGACAATCCGTTCCAGCTCTATTCGCTCGCCACGCCCAATGGCGTGAAGGTGACGATCATGCTCGAGGAATTGCTCGAACTGGGTCACAAGGGCGCGGAATACGACGCCTTCACTGTCAACATCGGCAATGGCGATCAGTTCACCAGCGGCTTTGTCGCGATCAATCCCAATTCGAAAATCCCCGCGCTGGTGGATGCCAGCGGCGACACCGAATTCCGCGTGTTCGAAAGCGGCGCGATCCTGGTGCATCTGGCCGAGAAATTCGGTGAATTCCTGCCCAAAGACCCTGCGAGCCGCGCCGAAGTGCTGAGCTGGGTGTTCTGGCAGGTCGGCACCGGGCCGTTCATCGGCGGCGGCTTCGGCCATTTCTACGCCTATGCGCCGGAGAAATACGAATACCCGATCAACCGCTATGCGATGGAGGCCAAGCGCATCTTCGATGTCGCCGACAAGCAACTGGGCCAGACCCGCTTCCTCGCCGGTGACGAATACACCATCGCCGACATGGCCAATTTCCCGTGGCTTGCCCCGTTTGTCGCAGGCACAATCTACAACGATGCCAAGACCTTCCTGAGCATCGACGAATATCAGAACGTCGCCCGCTGGGCGCGCGAGATTGCGCAGCGTCCGGGCGTGCAGCGCGGGCGGCTGGTCAACAAGGTGTGGGGTGACGAGGATCAGCAACTCGCCACGCGCCACTCCGCAGCGGACTTCGACGGCAAGAACCTTGATTTCACTTTCTGAGCGCTTTTTTGGCGTTTCGACGAATGGGCTGGAAACCTTCGGGCTTCCGGCCCATTATCCTATGCGAGTGAGGACATGCCTTGGACGCGAAAGCGCCTGAACGAATTCGATTAAGCGAAAAACTGGGTTACGGGATCGGGGATCTGCCCTCGGGCCTGTATCTCAACTTCTTTGCCGCTTACCTGCTGTATTTCTTTGTCGATCTGGGCGGCGTCGCGCCTGCTGCGATGGCATTGATGCTGCTTTTGTCGCGGGTGTTCGACGCGATCACCGATCCGGTGATGGGCCTGATATCCGACCGCACCCGCACGCGCTGGGGCCGGTACCGTCCCTATCTGCTGTTCGGTGCGATTCCCTATGGCATCACCGGCTTCCTGATCTTCTCCGCACCCGAGATGTCGCCGGGATGGCTGCTGGTGTGGGCCTATGCCACCTATGGCGTGACCATGCTGGCCTTTACCGCCGTCAACGTTCCCTATGGCGGCTTGCTGGGCGTGATCTCACCTTCGGCAACGCAGCGCGCCAATGTCACCGCATACAGGATGTTCTTTTCGGGACTTTCGGGCATCCTTGTCGGCGTGCTGGCGACCACTTTGATCCGCGAGCTGGGCGCAGGCGACGAAGCGCGCGGCGTGATGCTGACAATGGCGGTGTTCGCGGCGGTTTCGGTGGTCTGCTACCTCATCACCTTTGCCACCACGCAGGAACGCATCCCGCCCTCGCCCACCAACAATTCGGTGCGCGGCGATCTCGGCAATCTGGTGCGCACCGGTGCATGGGTGGCGCTGGCGGTGTCTTCGGTGTTCGGCGTGCTCGCCATCGCCAGCCGCGCATCGAGCGCCCGCTTCTATTATAAATATGTCGTGGGCGACGATGGTGCGCCTGTGTTCCTGTTCCTCGACCGGTTCGGCCTGTTCCTGACCGCGCTGGCGCTGGGTCAGGTCAGCGGTGTGGTGATCGGCTATCTGCTGCAAAACCGGTTTGAGAAATCGCACCTCATCATCTCCGGCGGCTTTCTGAAGGGTGCCGGCATCCTCGCGTTCTGGCTGATGCCGATTGATGCGGTGTGGGGGCAGACGCTGGCGCAATTGTTCGTCGGCATCGGCTTCGGCTTCCTGATGGTGCTGGCGTTTTCGATGTTCACCGACATTGCCGAATTCATCGACTGGAAATTCGGCAAGCCGATGACCGCACTGACGCTTGCGGCTTCGGTGTTCGCGGTGAAGGTGGGCGCGGGGCTTGGCAGCGCGCTCCCCGGTCTCGTGCTGGAATGGAACGGCTTTGATCCGGGCGCCGCGCAAAGTGCCGAAGCGATCGCCGGGATCAACGCCGCCTTTGCCGTGATCCCCGGTCTGATCCTGATTCCGGCGGGAATTGCCATGCTGTTCTACCGGCTTGACCATGCAACCATCGCCCGGATCGAGCGCGATCTTTCGGTGCGACGCACGGCTGCTGCAGGTTCCGGCGAATAAGCGGGAAAGAAGCTCTGCAAACCCCCTTCACATTTGCTTTCAGCCCGCTATATCGCGCGTTCCCTGCTGGGGTGTAGCCAAGTGGTAAGGCAGCGGTTTTTGGTACCGCCATTCGCAGGTTCGATCCCTGCCACCCCAGCCATATTTTCCCTTTCTTGAGACCCTCAAACGCCGGGCGCGAGCCGTCCGGCTCGCTTGGCTTCGCCGTATGAGCAGCGGCGCGCGGTCGCGCTTGCGGCTGATTTGCAACCGAGTTCTCGGTCAGATGCGGCTCAGCGCTTCACATTCACATGATCGAACGGGCAGTGCCTACACGCCGATCCGCAGCATTTGCCGCGGTCGAGGTGGGCGAGCCGGGTGAACACCATAAATTCGGTCTCGGGATCGACATAGCTGCGCTCCCCGCGCGCGCAGGCGGCTTCGTGCAGGGCTTCGTATGCGGGCGGATTGGCGGGGCGCGGTTCAGTCACGCGCCGCGCATATCAGACCGTCCCTGCAATGCACAGGTTCTGTCCAGTCACCCATTCGCCTGAATCGCCGACCAGATACAGCACGCAGGCGGCGATATCGCGCGGGGTGCCGAGCCGTCCGGCGGGCAGGTTCAACTGTTCGAGCAGCGGGCCGAAATCCTCATCGCTCATGCTCAGCGCCTTTTTCACCGTGTCGGTGGGGACAAAGCCGGGCAGGATCGCGTTGACGCGGATTTTCTGCGGGCCAAGCTCCAGCGCCAACGTCTTTGTCAGCATGTTCACCCCCGCCTTGGCCGCGCTGTAATGGCCGCTGCCGGGGAACGGATCGCGCCCCGCCATGCTCGACGTGTTCACGATCGCGCTGCCGTCCTTCATGTGCCGCGCCGCCGCGCGCACGCCGTAGAACACGCTCGACAGGTTCACCGCCAGCGTATTGTCCCATTCTGCCGGGTCAAGCTCGGTGATCGGTGCGGACACCAGTGAACCGCCCGCATTGTTGATCCAGATATCGAGCCGTCCGAATTCATCGACGGCGCGCTGCGCCAGCGCGTCCATGTCGGCGGCAGAGGAAACATCGGTCGCCTGCGCCACCGCACGCGTGCCGTATCCGGCAGCGTTGATGTCGGCGGCGACCCGCTCGATCTGGTCCATGCTGCGCGCCGCGCACACGACATTGGCGCCCGCTTCGGCGAGCAGGTGGGCAATCCCCTCCCCGATTCCGCGACCGGCTCCGGTGACGACGGCGGTCTTGCCTGAAAGGTCGAACAGTTGGTGCATTGGCTCTCTCCACTGGGATTTTGGAGAGAGGATTGGGCCGTCAGCGCCGCTTCGTCCACTAACGGTAATGGTGGCCCCTGTTGCTACAGGTCAAACGTCCCAGAGCACCAAATCGGCAAGCGCATTGCCCGAAAGCCACGCCCCTTCGACGCGCGGGGAATGGAGGTAATCGCCAGCAAGCCCGAAAGCGATCTCGATATCATAGCGCGCTGGCTCGCCCGAAATCGCGCGCGGCATGGCGTACAGCCAGCGATGCGCGGCAAGGTGAACCGGCGCGGCGGGCGCGGCCCCGGTCTGGCGAAAGAAATCTTCGAGCAGCAGCGGCCCGACCTCTTCAGCCGGCAAGTCGATGATTTCACGGCTGCGCTGCGGCGATGCGTGCAGCACCCAGCATTCGGACCCGCTGCGTCCGGGCTTGGCCGAATTCCGCGCCGCCCATGAAATCGGCGCCTGCGGATCGCGGAGCGCGTCCGCCTCTATATCCAGCCGTTGCGCAAAACCGGCCATGACGGCCCAGCACGGCTCGGACGTGGCCTGTTCGACTTCCCGCGCCCACACCGGAGCAAGGCCGTCGAGCAGATCGAACGCCTGTTCGGCTGGCACCGCGATCAGCAGGGCGACAGCGGAAAACCGGTCCTCCCCCGCATCAACGTGCCATCGGCTGTTGGTGTAGGAAATACTGTGCGCGCGCGTGTTCCAGCGCACGTCAAGTTCCTGTGCCATCGCCCGGATCGGGGCGTTCATGCCGGGGGTGCCGACCCATGCGTCTTCCCCGGCAGCAGGCCAGCGGGCGACCACGCCTTGCGCCTCCCACTCCTCCACCACCGCACGAAATCGCGGATCGCGTGCCGTGAAATATTGCGCGCCATGATCGAAGGACACCGTTTCTCCGGCGATTTCGGTGCGGCGGGCGGCCATCCGGCCACCCGGCCCGCGTCCCTTGTCGATGACGCAAACCGCACCGCCTTCGCGTGCAATCCGTGTCGCGCAAGTCAGCCCGGCCATGCCGGCGCCAATGACGAGAGTATCGATTTCCTGTCTGTCCATGCCCGCCCAACGCGCCACACAAAGAGTGGTTTCTAGGGTCAGGACCTAGGGAGCCATCCGGTTGGGCCGCGCTTCTGCCAGCAGCAGCGAAAACCGCCCTTCGCCATCGGTCCAGCGCGCCACCGGTTCCCACCCGCCCGCATGCAGCAGCATGTTGGAAGTGCGAGGATCGAACTTGTGGCTGTTTTCGGTATGGATGCTTTCGCCCTCGGCCAGAGTGAATTGCTGCCCCGCAACGGTGAAGGCGATGTCGCGCGTGGCGACGAGATGCATCTCGACCCGGGCGAAATCGTCGTTCCAGCGCGCTTCGTGGCGCAAGCTGTCAACCGGGATGTCGCCCGCAAGCTCGCGATTGACGCGGCGGATCAGGTTGAGGTTGAACTGCGCCGTCACCCCCGCCGCATCGTCATAGGCGGCAACCAGCACACTTTCATCCTTGATCAGATCCATGCCGATCAGCAATTGCGATCCCACGCCGAGCGTTTCGCGCATGTTCCTCAGCAGGTCGACAGCGGTGCGCGCCACCATGTTGCCGATGGTGGAGCCGGGGAAGAACCCGAGCTTGGGCAAAACTGCCACCTCTTCGGGCAGCGCGACCTGCCGCATGAAATCGGCCTCCACCGGATAGACCGGCAGGCCGGGAAACTTCGCCGCCAGATCGGCCGCCGCAGCGCGCAGGAAATCGCCCGCGATATCCAGCGGGACATAGGCCGCCGGATTGATGGCCGACAGCAGCAGCGGGGTCTTCACCGAAGAACCCGATCCGAACTCCACCACCGCGCGCCCTTCGCCGATCATCGCGGCGAAATCGGCCGAGCGCTGCGTCAGGATCTCGGTTTCGGCGCGGGTCGGGTAATATTCGGGCAGCCGGGTGATATCCTCGAACAACTGCGATCCGGCATCGTCGTAAAACCAGCGCGCAGGGATCGCCTTGGGCACTTGCGCCAGACCAGCCAGCACATCGCTGCGGAACGCGGTGTCCACCCCTTCGGCATCGCGTGTGACCAGCCTCAGACCTTTTTCGGTTGGCACTTTGTCAAATGTCCTTGGCAAGCCGCAGGCCGGTGAATTGCCAGCGTTGATGCGGGTAGAAGAAATTGCGGTACGACGCGCGCGAATGGCCGCGCACGGTGGCGCAGCTGGCGCCTTTCAGCACGAACTGTCCACTCATGAATTTGCCGTTGTATTCGCCCACCGCGCCGCGTGCCGGTTTGAACCGGGGATAGGGCAGATAGGCGGAGCGGGTGAACTGCCAGCAATCGCCGAACAGGTCGCTCTCCCCATTGGGTTGCACCGGCCCTGCCCGGTCAAGCTGGTTTCCGCCGGCGGGATCATGCGCCGCCGGGCTGCCTTCGCCATCCTGCCCGCGCGCGATCGCTTCCCATTCGAATTCGGTCGGCAAGCGTGCGCCCGCCCATGTCGCAAAGGCATCGGCTTCGTAATAGGAGATGTGCGTCACCGGCGCATCGGGATCACGCTTCTGCCAGCCCGCGTGGGTGAACTGTTCGTCGGATCGCCAGTAAAGCGGGGCGTGGATAGCGTTTTCGCGCACCCAGGCGAGCCCGTCGGACAGCCACAGCGAGGCATCGCGATATCCGCCATCGGCGATGAATTCGCCCCATTCGCGATTGGTCACCAGCCGGTCTGCCAGCGCAAACGGCTCCAGCAGGACGCGGTGCGCGGGCCCTTCGTTATCGAATGCAAAGGCAGAACTGGCCTTGCCCGGATCATGGCCGACCAGAGCGATCCCGCCGGGATGCGAATGCCAGCCAAGCTCTTCACTAGGTCCGCGCTGCGACTGGTCCGCGTCCCACATCGCCGGGCCGAGCGGATTGCGGAACAGCGCGTGCTTGATGTCGGTGAGCAGCAATTCGATGTGCTGCTGCTCATGCGCGATACCCAGAGCGACCAGCGGCGCGTGCACCGGATCGTCCAGCAATGGCGCCGTCGCCGCATCGACCTGTGCGCGCCATTCGATCACTTCTTCCAGCGTCGGGCGCGACAGCATCCCGCGCGAAAAACGCCCGATCCGCGCGCCTTCCGCCTCGTAATAGGAATTGAACAGGAATGCCCAGCCTTCGTTGGGGATCGTGTAATCGGGCGCGTGATCGCGCAGCAGGAACGTCTCCCAAAACCATGTGGTGTGCGCGAGGTGCCATTTGGCGGGGCTCGCGTCCTCCATCGACTGGATCGTCGCATCGGCATCCGAAAGCGGCTCTACCAGAGCCTCCATCAGCGCGCGGGTGCGGGTGAACTGCGCGCTCAGCGGCTCATTCGCGGGCTCTGCCTGTTCGCGTTGGAGGTTTGTTTCCGGCATTGTTTCCGCTCCCGATTATCTGCGGAGTTGCGCGGACGCCATGCCGGATGCGCAGAACAAATGAAAGGCCAAACAGGAATTTGGTTGCGTCACCTTGGCACATCAAACCGTCAGGCCGACCTGACAACTTTGACGATCAGGCCGCCATCCGCACCCGGTTGCAGCCGGATGCACGGGCCTCCCACAAGGCGCCATCCACGCGCGCGAACAGCGAAAGCGCTGTGTCGTCCGGCTTCATCGCGGAATAGCCGACGCTGATTGTCACTGCGGGTGTCCCGTCCTTTGCGTCCGTGGCAGCAATAGCCTGACGCAGGCGTTCGGTCATGATGCGCGCCATGCGATCTGAAGCTCCGGGCACTATCCAGGCAAATTCGCTGTCACCGACCCGGCCCAGCAGATCGCTGTCGCGGGCCTGCGCTCCGGCAATCGCGGCCACCCGGCGCAGCACGGTATCAGCCGCCGCCGCGCCGCGATCTGCATTGATGCGCTGGAAATGATCGATATCGAACATCACCAGTACCAGAGGCATTTCGGTAATCCGCGCATCGACAAGGCGACGGCCCAATTCGGCCATCACCAGCCTGCGAGTGGCAATGCCGGTCAAGGGATCGCACAGCGCGGTGATCGGGGCATCGAGGCCGGAGACAATATCGCTGTGCGCGGGCTTCCGCGCAGTTTCGCTTTCGCCCCTTTCCCGCACCACGCCGACAATGCTCCGCACTTCACCATTGGCGCCGATCAGGTTGCACGCCTGCACGCGCAGCCCGCGCAGGGGGATATCGGGCGTGTTCAACTCGAATTCGAACTCGAACGGATCGGTCTGGTGACGATTGCGCTCAACCTCGCCCACCAGATCGATGTCATGCGCGAACAACAGCGTTTCGGCGTCTCCGGCGACGAATTGCTCGTCCTCGTCGATACCGAACAGGCGCTTCATCCCGTCCGACCAATGCTGCTCGCCGGTTTGCGGATCATATTGCCAGATACCGATCCCGGCGAGCCTTTCGGCCATGCGCACCGTTTGCAGGAAGTCGCGCATGGCATCGCCGTGCTGGCGCGCGGTACGGGCAACCTCGCGTGTTTCCCTGCGCGAGGAAACCACACGCGAGATGGCGGCGAGCGCGACCAGTGCCATTGCCCCGCAAGCCAGCAGCAAGGGATCGCTGCCCAGAGGCATGATCGAAGCCGGGTCGGGCTGCGGCACGGAAAGATCGACAGGGGATGCCATGGTTGCCCCTGCTTAACCATCAATTCCTGAGCGAGCGCAGGACGCGCTCCCCCGTTTGATTACTTAGCGATCAGACGAAGGGTTCAAGCAGCGTCAGCGGGCCGTTGCTGTTCGCCCATCTCGCTGTTGAGCATTTCCGCCAGCAGGAATGCGAGTTCCAGCGATTGCTCCGCATTGAGGCGCGGATCGCAATGGGTGTGGTAACGATCGCCCAGCGCATCGTCAGTGATAGCCACCGCTCCGCCAACGCATTCGGTCACGTCCTGTCCGGTCATCTCGATATGGATGCCGCCCGGATGCGTGCCTTCTGCGCGGTGGACCGCGAAAAAGCCCTTCACTTCCCTGAGGATGCGATCGAAGGGCCGCGTCTTGAAGCCGCTGTCCGATTTGATGACGTTACCGTGCATCGGGTCGCAGCTCCACACCACCGGATGCCCTTCGCGCTTCACCGCGCGCACCAGCTTGGGCAGGCCTTCCTCGACCTTGTCATGGCCGAACCGGCTGATCAGCGTGATCCGCCCCGCCTCGCGCGAGGGGTTCAGCTCGTCGAGCAGCGCCAGCAGCGCGTCCGGTTCAAGCGAGGGGCCGCATTTCATGCCCAGCGGATTGCCGATGCCGCGCGCGAATTCGATATGCGCGCTGCCGGGGAAGCGGGTACGATCCCCGATCCACAGCATATGCGCCGAAGTCGCATACCAATCCCCGGTGAGCGAATCCTGCCGGGTCATTGCCTGTTCGTAGGGCAGCAGCAGAGCTTCGTGACTGGTGTAGAAACTGGTGCCCTGCAATTGCGGCACGGTGCCGGGATCGACCCCGCAGGCTTCCATGAAGTCCAGCGCCTCGCCGATGCGGTCGGCCATTTCGCTGAACTTCTCGGTCCAGGGCGTGCGGCCCATGAAATCGAGCGTCCACTGGTGGACCTGCCGGAGATTGGCATAGCCGCCCCCGGCAAAGGCGCGCAGCAGGTTGAGCGTCGCGGCGGCCTGCGAATAGGCGCGCACCATGCGCTGCGGATCGTTGCGGCGGCTGGCGGCATCAAATTCGATGCCGTTGATATTGTCGCCAAGGTAGCTCGGCAGGGTGACATCACCGATCGTTTCGGTGGGCGATGAACGCGGCTTGGCGAACTGCCCCGCCATGCGGCCGACCTTCACCACCGGACGCTTGCTGGCGAAAGTCATGACGACAGCCATCTGCAGCAGCACGCGGAAGGTGTCGCGGATGTTGTTGGGGTGGAATTCGGCAAAGCTTTCGGCGCAATCGCCGCCCTGCAACAGAAACGCGTGGCCATTGGCGACATCGGCCAGATCGTGCTTGAGCGCACGCGCTTCGCCAGCGAACACCAGCGGCGGATAGGCGGCCAGCGTCGCTTCGGCCTCGGCCAGTTCGGCGGCGTCATCATACTGCGGCAGATGCCGGGCTTCGCGTTCTTTCCAGCTTGCTGGGTTCCAGTTCTGGGCCACTTTACGTCTCTTCTTTCACAACTTGCGGGCGGGCGGGTAGGCACGCTGGTTCTATTTGTAAAGCCACAGCGGGCATTGCGACAACTTTATTTCGCGCGCCGCGCCAGCCGGCAACGGTCTTGGCCCGCCGTCAGCGTCCGATCACTTGCGGGGCCGGACGCACTGCGGCGGGGCGTTGTACCACAGGCGTTGCAGGGGCTTCAGCCAGTTCCTGCCCTTCGGGAATGATCGCCAGCTTGAGCGGCTGGCGCTGCGCGAAATACCGATCCGCGAGGAACTGCATGATCTGCGGATTGGTCTGCGAATAATCCGCCAGCAGCGATCGCAAAAGGTTGACGCGCTGGGGATCGAAGCTCGACCCTTCGAGGTTGTAGAGCCAGAACTGGTTGCCGGTGGAAGCGCGGCGGATGCGCTGGCTCAGGGGTTCGGTGACGCGGTTGATTTCGTCGGCGGTCGGCGGATTGGTGGAGAGATCGCGCGAAATCCGCTCCGCTTCGGCGAAGAACACCGGCACGAAATCCGGGGTCAACTGCGCCAGCGCGACGATCCGTCCGCCGCCGTTGATGTCGGCGGGCCAGTTGGAGAACACCTGCGGCGAATAGCTCGCCCCGGCCTGTTCGCGCAGAGCCTCCAGCACGCGGTTGTTGAAGATCTGGGTGAGGATTTCGAGCTGGCGCGATTCGCGGATGCTCGCCATGCCGCCGCCACTGGGCCAAGCGATCACCGCCGCCGCCTGATTGGCATCGCCGCGATGGGTCAGCACCGTCGGCGTGTCGGAGGGCGCAGGGAAAGACGGCACGCGCGCGGCGACTTCAGGTGAAATCGGCGTGCGTTCCGGCAGCGCGCCAAAGGTTTCGCGCAGCTTTTCGACAATAGCGTCGCGATCGAATTCGCCGAACACCAGCACTTCGACCGGACCCTGCTGAAGCAGTGGCTCCCACACTTCGCGGAAGCCTTGCGGCGTCACCTGCTCAAGCATCTCCGGCGTCGGCGTGGCAAAGCGCGGATCGCGATCAGTCGAAAGGTAATCGAGATCGCGGTTCAGCACCGCTCCGGGACTGGTGGAGTAGGTGTTGTAGGCCAGCTCCGCCGCCGCCTTGGCGCGGATCACCGGATCGGCATCCCAGCGCGGCATGCCGAGCTTCGCCGCGAACAGATAGAGCTGGTCTGCCACATCGCTGGACCGGGTCTGCGCGGTGAAGGTGAACACCGCATCGTCGATCCCGAAATCAAAGCCCAGCTTGCGCCCGGTGGCGAGCCGGTCAATCTCGTTCTGGCCGAGATCGGCCAGCCCCGAACCCACCAGCGCCATCTCGCCAATAGGGGCGTAAACGGCGGAGTCTTCGTCGAACGCGCGGTAGCCCGCGCCAAATCGCACCCGCACGGTGACGCGGCCCGGTTCGGCATCATTGGCCCACACCAGTGCGCGCACGCCGTTGGCGAAATTGATCTGCTCAACTTCGAGAATGCCGAGCGGCCCTTCCTGCGTGATCGTGCCGGGGGCGCCGATGCGCGGCAGTTCGTCAAACGAGATGCTCTGCGCGGCCAGCCGGGCGGTATCGTCGACCACCGCTTCGCTGGCGAGCGCGAGCTGCAGCTTTGCCTCGTCCGCTTCACCAATGGTCGGCGTGACATAGACCGAGCGCAACACATCCCCTTCGAACAGGGCGCGGGTGCGGGCGTGGACTTCGGCAGGGTTGAGGCGATGCTTCATTCCGCGAAACACGTTCAGCACCACTTCGGGCGCGGCCACCGTTTCGCGGATATCCACCGCGTTGACGAGATTGTCAGCCAGATCCTTGCCCGCCTGCACCGGAGCCTGCTCCAGTGAATTAGCGAAGGCGACGTCGAATTCGGCTGCCTCGCGGTCGATTTCCTCCTGCGTGGGCGGATTGGCGATGGCATCGGCGATCACCCCGCGCACATCGGCGAGCGCAGCCTCCCAATCGTCCGACAACGGCGCGACGGTGACAAAGGTCGCATCGGTCGAACGTGAGATGTCGTCCTGCTGCACCTGCGCGTAGAGATAAGAGCCGCCGCCGCGTGCGCGCGTTTCCAGCCGCCGGTTGATGATCGCCTGCGACAGCGCATCAAGCAGCAGCCCCTCGTTATAGACGATGGTGTCCTGCACCTGCCGCCAGGGGCGCATGATCGCATAGGTCAGGCTGCGCGGCAGATCGGGCTCCACCCCGACGCCAAGATCGCCGATAGGCAGGCCCGTACCCGAGGCAATCGGAGCGCCTTCCGGGGCGACGGGATCGCCGAAATCGGGCGCGACGCCGGGTTCTCCGGTGCCTTCCCAATCGCCGAACCATTGTTCGACAAGGCCGGCCAGCATCATCGGATCGGCATCGCCCGCAACCACGATCACGGTGTTTTCGGGGCGGTACCAGCGATCATAGAACGCCTGCACCGCAGGGCCGGTCGCCGCTTCCAGCGTGGCTTCGGTGCCGATGGGATTGCGCGTCGCCAGCCTTTGTCCAGCAAAGAATGTGCGCCGGGTAAGGTCGCTCACCCGCTGCGCCGCCCCGCCCCGCTCGCGCTTTTCAGCCAGAACGATGGGGAGTTCGGCGGCCACGTTTTCGTCGCTCAGCACCGGATCGCGCACCATGCCCGAAAGCAGTTTGAAGCTTTCCTCCAGCTTGGCCTGGTTGATATCGGGAATGTCGAGCTTGTAGGCGGTATGGGTCGGGCTGGTTTCGGCGTTGGCGTCGCTGCCGAAAGTCGCGCCCAGCCGCTGCCACGCAGCGATCGCCTCTGCCTGCCCCAGATATTTGCTTTCGCGGAACAGCAGATGCTCGAGCAGGTGGGCATAGCCCTGTTCGCTGTCCTCTTCATGCAGCGAACCGGCATCAATCCGCACCCGGATCGACATCTGGCGCGGCGGCACGCCATTGCGGCGCACGGCATAGCGCAGGCCGTTGTCCATCTTGCCGAACAGCCATTCCTCATCGACAGGAACGTTGCTTCCTTCGTACAGCCACGGCGTCTCGCCTTCGCCCTGCAAGGCCTTTGGCGCGGGAATCTCATTCGCGGGAGCAGCCGGAGCGTCCTGCGCAAGGACGGGGACGACGAATGCAATCGGGGCGGCAATCAGGCAGAGCGCGGCGCCTGCACGGGAAATGATCTTCATGGGGACCTCTATAGGGAGCCAACCCATGAAGGGCCAGTGAATGTCCGCAAACATTCGCTGTCTTGTCGCGGGGTCCGGGGCGCACTATTTTACCCATCATGTTCATCGAAACCGAAACCACCCCGAACCCGTCCAGCCTCAAATTCCTGCCGGGCCGCGCCGTCATGCCGGTGGGCACGCGCGAATTCGCCTCTCCCGAAGCGTCAGAGGCAAGCCCGCTCGCACAGGCAATCTTCGACACGGGCGAAGTGGTGAACGTGTTTTTCGGCTATGACTTCGTCACCGTCACCGCCGCTCCGGGTTCCGACTGGAGCGCGCTGAAACCGCAGGTGGTGACGATATTGCTCGATCACTTCATTTCCGAAGCCCCGCTGTTCGCAGGGCCGACGGGCAATGGCATCGCCGTTCCGCCCGAGACCGAGGATCTGGTGGTGGAAGACCGTGAGGAAGACGCGGAAACCATCGCCTCGATCAAGGAACTGCTCGAAGCGCGCGTGCGTCCGGCCGTCGCCGGCGACGGCGGCGACATCGCCTATCGCGGCTTCAGCGAAGGCGTCGTCTACCTGACGCTGCAAGGCGCCTGTTCGGGCTGCCCTTCCAGCACGGCGACGCTGAAGCAGGGGATCGAAAACCTGCTCAAGCATTACGTCCCAGAAGTGACGGAAGTGCGCGCCGCCTGATCCGGCACGCGCGCAGGTTCGCCTCCCCCTTGCAGAGCGCCCCCGGCTGGGGCATCGCGCTTTGCCATGCGCACTCTCGCGATAGAAACCGCCAGCGAAGCCTGCTCCGTCGCTCTGTTCGAACGCGGCGAGCTGCTGGCGCATGACAATCGCGTGCTGGGGCGCGGCCATGCCGAGGCGCTGATCCCGATGATTGCGGCGCTGCCGGAAAAAGGCCGCGCGGATCGCATCCTTGCCTCGCTCGGACCGGGCAGCTTCACCGGAGTCAGGATCGGGGTCGCCGCAGCGCGCGCGCTGGGTTTTGCTTGGGGCGCGCAGGTGCTCGGTTATCCGACGCTGGCGCTGGTGGCGGCACAGGCCATGCAGCGCGATCCGAAGCCGGTGACGATTTGCATGAACGGCGGGCATGGCGAATGGTTCGTACAGAGCTTCGATCCCGGTGGTGCGCTGGACGAAGTGCGCTCGCTCACCCCCGATGCGGCTCGCGCAGCAGGGGCCATGGCATTGATCGCGGGCAACCGCGCACAGGAACTGGCCGAACTGTTCGATGATGCGCATGACGCAATTGCGCTGCTGCCCGATGCCGGTGCGGCGATGCTGCTGGATACTGCACATCTGACCGGCGATCTTTCCCCGATCTATGGCCGCGCGCCCGACGCGACGCCGCAAAAGGCGCAGGCAGGCGCGATCAGCGGATGAGCTCCACCCCGCACGAAATCGACCGGATCATGGCGGTGATGGAGGCCGCGTTCGATCCGGCCTATGGCGAAGCGTGGAACCGCCGCCAGGTCAGCGATGCGCTTGCCCTTCCCAGCACCCACGCGCTGGTGATCGATTCCGACGGTCAGGCCATCGCGGCTGAAGCCATGCCCCATGCGGCAGAGGTCGCCGGATTCGTCCTCACCCGCCATGCCGCCGACGAAGAGGAATTGCTGCTGATCGGCGTCATTCCCGAATTTCGGCGGCGCGGCTTGGGCGAAGCCTTGATCGACCGGCTGTTCGCACAGGCGCGGGCACGTGGCGTATCACGAATCTTTCTGGAAATGCGGCGCGGCAATCCGGCGATCCATCTCTATGAAAAGGTCGGATTTGAACCAATTGGCCTGCGCCCCAACTATTACAGGCTGACCAATGGTGGCCGAGTTGATGCCATTACTTTCGGCTGTTCAATCTAATTCACGATTAAAATCGCATCTGGCGAAATTTCTCCTGATTTAGTCCAAACTTGGCAACTCATCTCCTTGCAAAATCTGTAAAGGTCGGCCATGCGCCAAATATCGGAAAAATCCGAATAGAAAGAACAAGAGGAACTCATGGAAGACCTGCAGATGGAGATGAAGGAAACCCTCATCACCCTCACGAGCGATATTGTCGCCGCTCATGTCAGCAACAACAATGTCGATGTTGACGCCGTTCCGGCACTGATCACCAACGTGTATCAGGCGCTTGCCGGACTTGGCGAAGAAACCGTCGTCGAAGAAGTGCGCCCGGAACCGGCGGTTTCGATCCGCGCTTCGGTAAAGCCGGACTACATTGTCTGTCTCGAAGACGGCAAGAAGCTGAAAATGCTCAAGCGTTACCTGCGCACCAATTACGACATGACCCCCGAGGAATATCGGGCACGCTGGAACCTTCCCGCCGACTATCCGATGGTGGCTCCGAACTACGCTGAAAAGCGTCGCGATCTCGCCAAGAAGATCGGCCTTGGCCGCAAGCCGGGCACCGGTCGCGGTCGTCGCAAGGCGAAGTAATCCCGCCTCGCAGCCCCCGGCCGCAATTTCAGCTGGGGGCTGCACGGCCACCCGAACTTGAGCATTTCGCCCCGCCTCGGTAAGGGAGGGACGAGATGTATCCATCGGCTTTGGCCGACCCCAATCAGGAAGCATTCGCGTGAGCCAGAAGATCGACCTCGAACAATTGTGCGCCGAAAAAGGCTTGCGCATCACCGAACAACGGCGGGTCATCGCCAAGGTGTTGTCCGAAAGCGACGATCACCCCGATGTCGAACTCCTGCATGCGCGTGCATCGGAGGTCGACCCGAAGATTTCCATTGCCACGGTCTATCGCACCGTGCGCCTGTTCGAAGAGGCGGGCATTCTTGACCGGCACGATTTCGGCGATGGGCGCTCCCGCTATGAACCCGTTCCCGAGGCGCATCACGATCACCTGATCGACGTCGAAACCGGCAAGGTCGTGGAATTCGTCGATCCCGAAGTCGAAGCGCTGCAACGCCAGATCGCCGAAAAGCTGGGCTATCGCCTCGTCGATCACCGGATGGAGCTGTACGGCGTCCGGCTGTCACGCGAAGACTGACAGCGATGAACGAGGATCCAGGGGTCAACACCGGGATCGACGCGCCTAGCGTCGATCAGGCATGGGAATTACGCGTTGCCGCCGCCCGCGGTGAAAACACCCCGATTTCGGTAGCGGGATGGCTGCGGCTGTCCATGCGCGCTCTGGCACTGATGGCGCTGTTGATCGTCTGTGTGCCGCTGCATTATGGCTATCGCCTTTTATTCTATGGCTCTCCCTTCCCCATGCTGTTCCTGCGCTATTCGGCGCGCATTTGCGGCGCGCGGGTCAAGGTCGAAGGCACCCATCTGAAGCGCGACGTGTTCTACATCGCCAATCACATTTCGTGGATGGACATCCTTGCGATGGCAGGCGCTTGCGGCACCGCATTCGTGGCCAAGGCCGAACTGGCTCAGGCGCCGTTGGTCGGCTGGCTCGCATCGCTGAACCGGACGGTTTTCGTGAAGCGCGAAAATCGCATGGGTGTGGCCGAACAGATCAACGCGTTGAAAGAGGCGCTGGCCGACAATTGGGCGGTCACTGTCTTCCCCGAAGGCACCACGACCGATGGCCAGTCGCTGCTGCCGTTCAAGACGAGCATGCTTTCCGTCCTCGAGCCACCCCCACCCGGAGTGCTGGTGCAGCCGGTCTTTCTCGATTACGGCGCGGTGGCCGAATGGATCGGGTGGATCGGCGAAGAAGGCGGGCTCAACAATGCCAAGCGGGTGTTGGCGCGGCGCGGCACGTTTGAATTGCGCATCACCTTCCTCGAACCCTTCAGCCCCGAAGATCACCGCGGTCGCAAGGCGATCAGCTTGGAAGCGCGCCGCATGATCGAAGAGGCGCTGTGCGAAGCGCTGGGAAAGCCGCTGCGCCCGTTTGCGCATGATGTCGCACCGGTGCGCTATTCCGCGCAGAAAACACCTCAGCCAAGCGAAGACGCCCAGGTCTGAGCCGCCGGGCAATTACAGCCCGGCGCGCACCAGCCAATCGTGGAACAGCCGCACAGGGCGATATTCGAGCGCCGTGGGCTTGCACACGAACCAATAGCTGTAGGGACTTTGCACCTCGGCCCCCGGCAGGTTCGTCAGCCGGTTGTCCGCCGCACGCCGCAGGTGATCGTCATGCATGATCGCGATGCCCAGCCCCTGCGCAGCCGCTTCGAGCATCAGCTGGCCGGAATCGTAATGATCGATCGCGGCGGGCTCCATCTCCTCCAGATCGTTGGCCTTTTTCCACGCGACAAAGCTTTCGGGCAGTTCGTTGTGGATCAGGAACGTCTGCTTGGCGAGGCCTTCGGGCGTGATCCGGTCACCGATCGCGATGGCGGTGTCGCGTGAACAGATTGCGTGGACCAGATTGTGATCGAGCCGCACGGCATGGAGGCCCGAGGCCGGTCCGCGCGAAAGGATGATCGCGGCATCCAGCGTATCGCCCACGCGGTCTTCCAGATGCGGCGCGGTGTCGATGTCGATATGCAGCAGCGGGTGGCGCTTGCGCAATTCGCCAAGGCGCGGGAACAGCCGCTGGCTCCCGAACATCGGCAGCACGCCGAGCCTGAGGCGCAGGAGCGAGATATTGTCCGACTGGCTTTCGACAGCGCGGGTCAGCGATTCCAGATGCGGGTTCACCGCCTCGTAGAACGCCTGCCCTTCGTCGGTCAGTTGCATCGACTGGCGGGCGCGGGTGAACAGCTTCTTGCCCACGAATTCTTCGAGATTGCTGATCCGGCGTGAAAGCGCCGACGGGCTCAGGCCGATCTCCTCCGCCGCCGCACGGGCAGAACCCAGCCGGACGGTACGCATGAATGCTTCGAGGGCTCGCAAGGGAGGAAGACGACGTGATGGCATGAGCAGGCTCCTAGATCACAAGGAGATACGCTCGTCGAGCCAATTGGATGCAAAAAATCGAAGAAATTTTGCGTAAGCCGCGCCGATCATGCGGTTATTGCAAGGGCGCGCCTACCCGTCGTCGTCTTCTGTGGCGATGCTGGGGGCGTGCAGACGCAGACGCGTCACGTGGGTTTCGTCACCCGCCGTTACCTCAATCCGCCAGCCGCTGGGATGTTCCAGCATCGTGCCCACGGGCGGAACGGCCTCGGCCAGAACGAAGGCGAGCCCGCCGAGCGTATCGACCGCTTCGGCCACTTCGGCGAGGCGCGGATCGACCAGTTCGGCGACATCGTCCAGCTCGGCGCGGGCATCGCAATCCCACATCCCTTCGCCAATAGAAACGATCAGCGCCTCGGGCGTTTCGTCATGCTCATCCTCGATCTCGCCGACGATTTCCTCGACCAGATCCTCGATCGTGATCAGCCCGTCGGTGCCGGAAAATTCATCCAGCACGATCGCCAGATGCACCCGGCGGCTGCGCATGTCAGCCAGCACGTCGAGCGCGCCCCGCGTCTGCGGCACGTATAGCGGCTGACGCATCAGCACGGTCCAGTCGCGCGGCGGGGCTTTGCCGCGGGCGAGATAGGGGAACACGTCCTTGATGTGGATCATGCCGATGACGTTATCGAGCGTACCGCGATAGACCGGCATGCGCGAATGGCCGTTCTCGCTGAAGCTGTCGACCAGATCGGTCCAGCTGATCGAGGCTTCGACTGCGACGATCTCTCCACGCGGCACGGCTACATCATCGGCGTCGTGTTCGCTGAAATGGAGGAGGTTGCGCAGCATCTGCCGCTCAACCGGCGACAGATCGCCATTGGCGCTGCCGTTTTCGTGGGTGGCGCCGTCGTCGTTTTCGTCCTCGTGCTCGTCGATAGCCTCTTCGAGCTGCGCACGCAGCGAACGATCGCTGTCTCCGACGCGAACGATTTTCCTGAAAGCGTGGCCGATGTTGGACAACAGCCCGCTGCTACTCTCCGCGTCTCCGGCGGGGGATGAAGAATCGGGCATGGCCCTGCGTGATTACTCCTTTAAGTCACGGTCCCCATATGGGTCCGGTATGCCCAATTTTGCAAGAGCCGCGATTTCCAGCGCCTCCATCGCCTCCGCTTCGGCATCCGAATGGACGTGATCGTGCCCCGCAAGGTGCAGCAGGCCGTGGACGATCAGGTGGGCGGCGTGGTGTTCCAGCGATACGCCCTTCTCCGCCGCCTCACGCGCGCAGGTTTCATGCGCCAGCGCGATATCGCCGAGCATTACCGGCGGGCCGTCCTGCTCCAGATCGAGCAGTTCCTCACGCTCCAGCATGGGGAAGGAGAGAACATTGGTCGGCTTGTCGCGCTGCCGCCATTCGCGGTTGAGCGTGTGGACTTCGGCATCGCAGGTGAAGAGCAGGCTGACGCAAAGGCGCGGATTGGCGATTTCGGGTGCGACTGCGCCAACCGCCGACGCCGCGCGTTCGGCCAGCGCGTCCCATCCTTCCGGCCACCCACCTTCGGGCCAGTCTTCGATGTCGGTTTCGAGTTCCATCAATCCGTCTGCACTTCCTGCAATGGCGTGCCGTCGCATAAGGGATCGGGACCGAGGTTGTAACCCATGTTCCCACGGCCTGCGGGTCTGACGCGGTCATAGCAAATCTGCGTATCGCCGGGCGCCGCCAGCACCAGCAGCGTACAATAGGCCCAGCTTCCCGCCATCACGAAAGCCAGCAGCGCGCGCCATGTCCAATGGATCGCGCCGCGCGCACCTCTCCACGCGAGCAGCGCGACCGAAAGCGCCCAGAAGATCGACAGGCGCAGGAACCAGTCGTCGTGATCGAGGAACACCACGAGAAGGATTAAAAGCGGCAGGACGAACAGCGCCGCGTATATGGCGAACCATACCATTGCGGCGCCTCTTGTGCCGCTGTCAGCTCTTAGAGATCCCACCGTCAGGCATCCGGCCCCTCATACGCCTCGACTATGCGACCCACGATCGGGTGGCGCACCACGTCGGCGGCGGTGAAGCGGATCGTGCCGAAGCCTTCGATCCCTTCGAGCTTCTCCACCGCATCGGCAAGGCCGCTCATCCGGTCGCCGCCGGGAATGTCGACCTGGCGCGGGTCGCCGCAAACCACCATCCGGCTGTTCTGCCCGAAGCGGGTGAGGAACATCTTCATCTGCTCGCGCGTGGTGTTCTGCGCTTCGTCAAGGATGATGAAGCTGTCCGCCAGCGTGCGCCCGCGCATGAAGGCGATGGGCGCAATTTCGATCTCGCCGCTGGCGATGCGCCGCTCCACCTGTTCGGGCGGCATGCAGTCATACAGCGCGTCGTACAGCGGGCGCAGATAGGGATCGACCTTGTCCTTCATATCGCCGGGCAGGAAGCCGAGCTTTTCCCCCGCTTCCACCGCCGGACGCGACAGGATCAGACGTTGCACGCTGCCCGACATCAGCTGGCTGACGGCCTGCGCCACCGCGAGATAGGTCTTGCCCGTCCCCGCGGGGCCAAGCGCGAAGATGATGTCGTCCCGCGCAAGGCTACGCATATAGGTGATCTGGGTCGCCGAACGCGGCACGATCGTCTTGCGCCGGGTGCGGATCATGATCGGCGGTTCTTCGCGTTCGCCGCTGATGATCCCTTCGAGCGTGGGTTCGTTCGACATCACGATCAGCGATTCGATCGCCCCCGCGTCGAGATCCTGCCCCAGCGCCAGCCTGTCATACATAGTGGTGAGCGTTTCGCGGGCACGGGCCACCGCGTCCTCCGGCCCTTCGATCATCACCTTGTCGCCCCGCGCATGGATATAGACCCCCAGCCGGTTTTCCACCTGCACCAGATTGGCGTCGAATTGTCCGAAAAGCGGCCCCAGCAGGGACTGGTTCTCAAACGACAGCTCTGCCCTCGCCCGTCCGTTTTCGGTTGCATGGATGGGACCCGGCAGAACAGCCGGATCGATGGCGCTGGTCGGTCGTCGGCCCATAGGTTCCTTTACGCTTGGCCTGATGTTCGAGTCGGAAGGTTACGCTCCCCCCGGATCAAAGCAAGCACCGCCCCCGCGCATGACGGTGGAAAGTAACGCACGCGTCACGAATATGGTATGCGACGGGGCAACAGGAATCGGAAGCTGGGGAGTGGAATTGTCATGATGTTCAGGACTGGTCTGCTGGCGGGGTGCCTTGCGCTTGCGGCGTGCGCGCAGGGCGATACCGCAAGCGAGAGCGAGGAAGCGACCGCCCCGACAGCGGCGGAGCAAGAAGACGCGGCGCTGGCACAAGCGGGTGAGGACATTCGCCGGTTCCTGCTTCAGAATTACCCCGATGCCGCGCCCGGCCAATATGCGCTGGCGTTTTACGATCTGGATGGCGACGGCGCGAACGAGGCGATCGTCCACCTGATCTCGCCCTTTTTCTGCGGCAGCGGCGGATGCAACACGCTGGTGCTGACGCAGGCCGGGACGATGTGGCGCGAAGTCGCCAATATCTCCGTCTCGCGCACGCCCGTCGGAGTGGCCGACACTGCGAAAAACGGATGGCAGGACATCACCGTCACCATCGGCGGGGGTGGCGGCGAATGGGGAATTGCGCAGCTTGCCTTTGATGGCGAAGCCTATCCTTCCAATCCCACGGTCGAACCCGCGATCATGGTGGAGACACTGGGGACGGAATTGATCGCAGAAGAACCGGAAATGCTGCCGCTTGAGGCGGAAGCCGCCTCAACCGAATGAGGCGACGCGTTCCCTGACCAGACCCCGGATCGAATTCGGTCCGGCTTCGACCAGTTCGGCTTCGATCATGTCACCGATCGCGGCCGGGGCATCGAACCACACCGATTGCAGCCACGGCGATTTGCCGAGCCACTGGCCTTCGTGCTTGCCCTTGCGCTCGACAAGGACCTTGCAGGTCTTGCCCACGCTCGCCTGGTTGAAGGCCAGCTGATCGCGGTTGAGCCGGGCCTGAAGCCGCTGGAGGCGATCGTCCATCACCTCTTTCGCGATCTGGTTGTCCATCGTCGCGGCAGGAGTGCCGGGACGCGGCGAGTATTTGAAGCTGAAGGCGGCGGCATAGCGCACTTCATCGACCAGCCGCAGAGTGTCTTCGAATTCGGCCTCTGTCTCACCCGGAAAGCCGACGATGAAATCGCCTGAAAGCGCGATATCGGGCCGCGCTTCGCGGAACCGTTCGAGCAGCCGCAGATAGCCTTCCGCCGTATGCGCGCGATTCATCGCCTTGAGCACCCGGTTGTTGCCTGACTGCACCGGCAGATGGAGGTAAGGCATCAGTTCTGCCACTTCGCCATGGGCGGCGATCAGATCGTCTTCCATGTCGTTGGGGTGGCTGGTGGTGTAGCGGATGCGTTCCAGCCCATCGAGCTTCGCCAGCGCCCGGATCAGGCCAGCAAGGCCGAGGCTGCGCCCCTTGTCATCCTCTCCCGACCACGCGTTGACGTTCTGCCCCAGCAGCGTGATCTCCCGTGCGCCGGCTTGGATCAGCCTTTGCGCTTCGTCGATCAAGTCGCTGTAGGGCCGCGATATTTCCGCACCGCGCGTATAGGGGACGACGCAATAGGTGCAGAATTTGTCGCACCCTTCCTGCACCGTCAGGAACGCGGTGGGCGAACGCCGCTTGCGCTTGGGCAATTGATCGAACTTGGCGATGGCGGGCATGTCGGTATCGGTCGCGCGTTCGCCCTTCACCGCCTTGTCGAGCATTTCGGGCAGGCGGTGATAGGCCTGCGGGCCGACCACCATCGACACTGCCGGAGCGCGCGCCATGATTTCCTCGCCTTCGGCCTGCGCGACGCACCCCGCAACCGCGATCAGCGGGCTGGTGCCATCCTCGCGGCGCAAGCGGCCGATGTCCGAATACACCTTCTCCGCCGCCTTTTCGCGGATGTGGCAGGTGTTGAGCACCACCAGATCAGCCTCTTCGCCATCAGGCGCGGGGACAATGCCCTTTTCCGCCAGCAATTCGCCCATGCGTTCGCCGTCATAGACGTTCATCTGGCAGCCGAAGCTTTTGACCCTGTAGGTGCGCGGGGTCTTTGGGGAAGTGGTGTGCGGTTTCATGATTGCCGCGCGCCTTAGCGCCCTTGGCGCGCAGGTTCAATCGGCGAGCACTTGCTTGTTCCGGCAGTCATGGCATCAAGGCGGCATGATCAAGCCCGCGCTTTCCGCCCTCGCCCTTCTCGCCGCCGCATCGCCGGTGCTGGCCCATGACGATGCACCGCCATCCGCCGAACAGCAGTTTGCCGAGATCGCGTCATGGGAAGGTCGCTGGAAAGTCGCCGAAACGGATGCGCTGCAAATCGTGTTCGAAATCACCGCGCGCGGCAAGACGGTGGTCGAACGCTGGGAAACCGCGAGCGGGCTGCATTCGATGACGGTCTATCATCTTGATGGCGGCCACGTGATCGCCACCCACTATTGCCCGCAAGGCAACCAACCGAGGCTGGAATCCACGCCGGGTGAGGATGGCCAGATCGCCTTTGCCTTTCGCGACATCACCGGGCTGGACGACGGTGAAAGCCATGCGTTCACGCTCGACTGGGCCATGCGCGGCGATGGCACTCTTGTGCGGACCGAAGTGTATCGCAGTGCCGAGGGGCCGGGCGAACCGGGCCGTTACACCCTTTCGAAAGCTGAGGACGAATAGTCAGCCGTCGCTGCGCGGGTTCAATCGCGCCGCTGTTCTTCCTCGCGCCGCGCCTGATGCACGCAAGGCTCAAGCTGGCGGATGCTCCGGCCCGGATGCACCCTGTCCGCGGGGCCGCACTCCACCATCGGCTTGGGAACGGAATTGGCCTGCACCACGCTTAACGCATCGTCGCTGCCATAGGCCGCAATCCAGGTGACGCAATCGGCCAGCGGGCGCACCTTGTGCTTGGTGAAGGAACTGTTCTGCGGCCCGCAATTCACCGTGAACACCTCCGCCGCCGGATCGACATCGAAACGGGCAAAGCGGCGCAGCACTTCGCCCCTTTCGTTGAAGACGGTGCGCTGCACGTCATTGGTCATCGCATCACCGGCATAGAATGGCGATGTGTTGAACATGTAGGCGCGCACTTCGGGGTATTTGATCGAAACCTCCGTCGCCAGCGCCCCGCCCAGCGAATGGCCGGTGACGACCCATTGCGGATCACTGCCCCAGCGCTCGCGCTCGGCCTCGAAATATCGCAGCGCGATCTCGATCTGGTCGCTGCGCAGCGTGCCGTAGAAAATGTCGGTGAAGCCGTCGAAATCGGTGCCACGAAACGCCATGATCCGCGCCACCGGCTTGCGCCCCGGATCGCCATCGCTGCCGGGCGCGTATTGGGCGAAGATTTCGTAGCCAAACCCCTTGTCCGCGTCCTCCTCGGCAATCGGCAGGCGCTCAAGCTGTTCAAGCAGCGGCCCGTCATCGGTGAACAGGTCATCATCGCCGGTATAGGCATTGGTCGCCGCAACCGCATAAGGCCACGCCTCCACCGCCGCATCGCGTACGAAAGCACACCACCCGCCCGGCTCATTGCGGCAGGGCGAGCGCGATTGCGAAATGTCGGGATAGGTGACGCAGCCGCCGAGTAGCAGCAGGCAAAGCGCAAGTGCGACCCGGCGCGGCATCACCCGTAAAACTCCCAAGGCTGGGCTGCTATCAGCCCACAGTAGCCTTGATGATCTTGCCCGGCGAACGCGGCGGTTCGCCCTTGGGCAGGGCGTGGACGTGTTCCATCCCGCTCTCGACCTGGCCCCAAACGGTATACTGACCGTCAAGGAAGCGTGCGTCTTCGAAGCAGATGAAGAACTGCGAATTGGCGCTGTCGGGATTGGCGGCGCGCGCCATCGAGCAGGTGCCTTCGACATGCGGTGCGGAGTTGAACTCGGCCTTCAGATCGGGCTTGTCGCTGCCGCCCATGCCGGTGCCGGTCGGATCGCCGCCCTGCGCCATGAAGCCCGAAATCACGCGGTGGAACACCACGCCGTCATAAAACCCTTCGCTCGCAAGCTCGGTGATGCGCGCGACATGGCCCGGTGCAAGATCGGGACGCAGGGCGATCACCACATCCTTGCCTTCGCCATCGCCAGTGTCGAGCGTGAAAGTGAGCTTGTCTGCCATTGGGTATTCTCCTGATTTGGTTTGAAAGCCGCTATAATGGCTTGAGCCGCCGTGTCACCCGCTTGCTTTTCATATTCGCTTACCTAAACCCTCGCAGCCATGGTCGATCCTGCCGCACTTGATGAGAAAACCCTCCCCGTCGACACGGCGGAGGATGACGTGCGCCCGGACGACCGGATCGATGACGAGCGCCACGACGAGGAAAACCGGCTGAAGCCGCGTTACATCGCGGCAGTGCGCGACGCGCTGGAGGACGGGGACAAGGGCGCGGTCTATGACCTTGTCGAACCGCTCCACCCCGCCGACATCGCCGACCTTATCGAGCTGACCGACCGCGAGGATCGCGCGCTGCTGGCCGCCGCCATCACCGACCTTATGACGGTCGAAGTGGTCGCCGAGCTGAACGATCACGTCCGCGAGGCGATGATGGAGGCGCTGCCGGCAGAGGCGGTCGCCTCGATCGCCGAACAGCTCGAAACCGACGACGCCGTCCAGCTGCTCGAAGACCTCGACGAAGACGACCAGAAAGCGATCATCGCCGAGCTCGACCCGGAAACGCAGGCCGCGGTGGAAAGCGCGCTGGCCTATCCGGAGGAGACCGCGGGCCGTCTGATGAGCCGCCACGTGATGGCGGTGCCCGAACATCTGACCGTGGGCGACCTGATCGATTACCTGCGTGAACATGGCGATCTGGAACATGATTTCCACGAAGTCTTCGTGATCGACGCCGCGCATCACCCCGTCGGCACCTGCGCGCTCAACTGGATCCTTACCACTCCGCGTAATGTCCGGCTGACCGACGTGATGAAACGCGACCAGACGCTGATCCCGGTGACGATGGATCAGGAAGAGGTCGCGCTGATGTTCCAGAAATACGCGCTGATCTCTGCCGCGGTGGTGGACGAAAGCGGGCGGCTGGTCGGCCAGATGACGGTGGATGATATCGTCCACATCATCTCCGAAGAGGCAGGCGAGGACGCACTGCTGCTTTCGGGTGTGGGCGATGGCGACATCAACGAACCGATCCGCGAAGCCTATACCGCCCGCGTGCGCTGGCTGATCGCGAACCTAGGCACGGCGGTGGTCGCATCGGCCATCATCGCTTTCTTTGGCGCGGCGATCGAACAATTGGTGGCGCTTGCCGTGCTGATGCCGATTGTCGCCAGCATCGGCGGCAATGCCGGCACGCAGACAATGGCGGTTGCGGTGCGCGCGATTGCCACCAACCAGCTGACGCGGGCAAACACCTGGCGCATCGTCAGCCGCGAATTGCGCGTCGCGCTGCTCAACGGGGTGACTGTCGCAGTGCTGATCGGGATTGCCGCAGGCGTGCTGTTCGGCTGGCAGATGGGCGCGGTGATCGCGCTCGCGATGGTCGTCAACATCGCGGTGTCGGGGCTTGCCGGAGTGCTTGTCCCCGTCGCGTTCGAGCGCGTGGGACAGGACCCTGCGGTCGCTTCCAGTGTGTTCGTGACGATGATCACGGATTCGATGGGCTTCCTCGCCTTCCTCGGCTTGGCAGTGGCGGCAGGACTGGCGCCGCTCTAGCTTGGGGAATGTCGCGAGAAGCTGCTCGCAATCTCCTGCGCACTCCCTAGATTGCTCGCATGCCCCTCCACCTAACCAAGATCGCGTTTGGCGCAACAAGTTATGCCGATATCGAAAGCTGGTACGCGGGCGGCCGCGCGCCGTTTCTGACGACCAAGTACCGGCCGACCAAATGGGAACAATGCATCGGCGGGTCGCTGTACTGGATCCACCAGCACAGCATCGTCGCGCGTTCGGTGATCAAGGGGTTTTCCCAGACCGACGCCGGGCGCTGGCGGATCGAGCTGGAACCTGAACTGATCCGGGTGCAACCCCGCCCCAAGCGCGCGCATCAGGGCTGGCGCTACCTGAAAGGTGAGCCTCCGCGCGACCTGGCAGAGGGTGAAGACATCGGCGACGCGCTGCCGGGGAAACTTGCGGCAAAGCTGGAGAAGCTGGGGCTGGTCTAGGCGCCTAGGTCAGCGGCGGCGCGCCAGCGTAAATCCACAAGGGCAGCGCGACAGCGATTGTCAGCGCGATCAGGAACCTGCCGGTCGAGGGCGCGGAATTGCCTTTCGTCCCCGCGGCCTTCTCGCCCTTGCCCGTCACCATTGCCCCGACAAGGTTCTGCATCAGCGCGCCCGCATAGATCGCAACCGCCGCGATATGCAGGCCGATCATCGCGAACACGACATAGACGAACCATTCGTGCGTTTCGGTGAGCGCATCGGCTGTCCCGACGCTGACGAGGCTGTTGAGCGGCCCTGTCGCCCCGTCATAGGGATCGCCTGCGAACAGGCCCATGACGATCTGCACCAGCGGCAGCGTGAGCAGGCCCAGCACCGCCAGCGCGCCCAGCGGGTTGTGCCCGATTTCACGCTGATGGTCATGGTCGCCCTTGAAATAGGCGAGCAGATGCTTCGGCCCTTTCACGAATGTGGCGAAACGCGCGGTGTCGGTGCCGAGAAATCCCCAAAGCAGGCGGAAGATGACCAGGCCCAGCAGCACGTGGCCCAGTCGCATGTGCCAGCCCCATGCCGAATTTTCGGCAGTGAGCCACATCGCGGGGAGGATCAGGACGAAAGACCAGTGCACGACGCGCACCGGCCAGTCCCAGATCGCTACCGGCTCGGTCTTGGTGGCCATGCGCCGGGCCCCGATCCGATCAATCGTCGTCGAGGCGGAAGCTGTCGTGGCAGTTCTTGCACGAACCACCCAGCGCCTTGACCTGCTCGCCAACCGCAGCGGCATCGCCCGCCTTGGCCAGCTCAACCATCTTGGCGCTTTCCTCGATCAGCTTTTGCGTCGCGGCTTCGAATTCCTCGGGCTTTTCCCAGATCGTTGCCAAAGCTTCGGTGTCATAACCGGCTTCGACGCTGGTGCCTTCAGGGAACAGGCCGGAAATGCGCTGCGCGCGCTCGTTGATGTCGATTGCAGCCGCTTCGATTGCGGCCATGTCGGCATCGCCTTCCAACTGGGTGCGGATCACCTTGAAGCTGTCGCTGATCGCTTCGAAATTGTCGTGGCGTTCCTTGATCTCCGCCGGAACCCCACCCGCAGGGGCCGCTTCGGTCGGAGCATCGGCGGCCTCGCCTCCGCAAGCGGCCAGCAGCATGGCGGGCGCGGCGATGGCGATCAGTCGAAGGTTGGCAGTGCGGATCATCGGTTCGGCTCCTGAATGGCGTTGGGGGGAATATATCGTTCAGTTCCGGTAACTTGAACCCCGCAATTTGGCGAAGGTTCCATCAACCCTTTGGCGGGCGCGGGATCAGCGCCGGGGTGTTGCGGCGGTATTCCTGATAGGCCGGATCATCGCCCCAGCGTTCCTTTGCCTGCTTGTCCTGAAGGTTGATACCGCTCACCTTCGTCAGCAGCAGGGTGACGAAGATCGGGGAAATCACCACCAGCCACGACAGGCCCGAAAGCACCGGGATCGCGATGATCAGAATGCCCGTCCACAGGGTGATTTCACCGAAATAGTTGGGATGGCGCGACCAGCGCCACAGGCCGGTGTCGATGAATTTGCCCTTGTTCGCGGGATCGGCCTTGAACTTGCTTTTCTGCGCGTCGGCCACCGCTTCGAAGGTGATGCCCAGAAGCCAGACCGCCGCGCCGATCCAGAAGAACGCGCCAATCGGCTGCGGATCGGGCGAAGTGATCGCCACCAGCGCGGCCGAAGCCGTCAGGATCACCCACAGCCCTTGCAGCGTCCATGCGACCAGAAAGCGCGAGGGATTGACCTTGATCTTCTCGAAACGGCTGTCGGTTCCGCCCATCGCGTGGATACGGATGAACAGGAAACTGCCCAGCCGCACGCACCAGATTGCCACCATCGCCGCCAGCACGATGGCGCGCGTGTCGAGCGAACCCAGCGCAGTGATCGCCGCCCAGCAGGCAAAGGCGGTGACGGTCAGATAGGTGATCGCGCCGGTGGTGTCATAGAACTTGTCCGACTTGGCGATGGCCGAAGGGATGAACACCAGCCAGTTCACGACCATGGCGATGACCGTGCACAGGAAGAAAGCGGAATAGCCCGCCACCTGCACGCTGTCCCATCCCGCCGCCGTGCCAAAGGCGAATGCAATGATGGTCACGACGATGAATACGATAATGCTTTGCATGATGCCCCCGTTGCGGCGCGTCTAGCCCCCTGCGGCCGCGTTGCTCTTTTCAACCACTCTACGCAGCACGTTGACATAGGTTTCCGGCCCTTGCGCGCCGGGGACCAGGAATTTCCCGTTGATGATCATCGCCGGAACGCCGGAGATGTTCATATCCCACGCCTGCCGCTCCTCTGCGATCACCCGCGCTTCGAGCGCTTCGTCGTCCAATGCCGCCTTGGCCGCTTCGCGGTGCAGGCCGACGCCGGCGGCGATGTCGAGCAGCACTTCGCGTTGGTTCAAGGGCTTGCGGTGGTTGAAATGCGCTTCGAACAGGGCGAGCTTCAACTGCGTCTGCACCTGCGGCCCGGCTTCCTCCAGCGCAAAGCCCAGCAGCTTGTGGCAATCGCGGGTGTTCCACATCATCGCCGGGGGCGCCTCCCCCTCGCCTTCATATGCTAGCGAAACCCCTGCGCTTTCGGCAATCGCTTTCATCTGGCCGCGCACTTTCGCGCCCTCTTCGGCGGAGCGGCCATATTTGCGCTGCAGATGTTCTTCCTGCCCCTCGCCCTCGGCGGGCATGTCGGGATTGAGTTCGAACGGGCGCCAGCGCACCTGCGCCGCGATCTCGCCGTCGAGAGCCTCCAGCGCCTTGGTCAGCTGGCCGTATCCGATCGCGCACCACGGGCACATGACGTCGGAATAGATGTCGATGGTAAGTGTCTGTGTCATCGGTCTAGCCACCATGCGATAAGGTGATGGGCGATCGCGAATTTCTGCGGGAAGATCAGTTGGTCATTGCCGCCCGGCCCTGCCGCCCGCGCCTCTTCCAATTCCTCGCGGGTAAACCAGCGCGCATCGTCGAGCTCGGTCCGGTCGATATCGAGCTGATCGCTATCAGCAACCGAATAGCAGCCGATCATCAACTGGCTGGGGAACGGCCATGGCTGGCTGGAGATGTACTGGACATCGCGCACGCGCACCCCGGCCTCTTCCTCGACTTCGCGCGCGACGGCTTCCTCGATTGTCTCGCCCGGCTCCACGAACCCGGCCAGTGCCGAATACATCCGCGGCGGAAAGCGCGGCTGGCGGCCCAGCAGCAGCCTGCCCTCGTGCTCTACCAGCATGATCGTGACAGGATCGGTGCGCGGGAAATGCTGCGCACCGCAGCCCCCTTCATCGGGAAGGCAATTGCGCTGCCAGCCGCCCTTGGCGATGCGCGTACGCGAACCGCATTGGGCGCAGAACTGATGGCGGGCGTGCCAGTCGACCAGCGATTTCGCCCCGCCATAGATCGCCAGGTCCTCCGGCTGGAGCATCTGCATCACCTGCCATGCGCGCGGCATCGCCGGGCTGGTCGATCCGGCAGGAGGAACTGGCGCGAAATGCGCCTTGTCATCGAGCATGCCCAGAAACACCAGCTCGGCATCCTCGGGGACATCGGCGAGCGTTTGCCACAAGAGCCGCCCGTCATCGTCGAATTCGGGCAACAGCCCGTCGAGATTGAGCACCCGGGCACGCCAGTTCATCAGATTGCCGAGCGCCTGCGGGTCCATGCGGATATTGTCCGCACGGTCTATCGGCGAACCGGCAAAGGCGATGGGTTCGGATTGGGCGGGATTGCTCATCAGGCGGCGTGGCGCGAATGATCCTGCTGACGCATGGCGGCAAGATCAGCCTCCAGCGCGGCGAGATATTCGTCGCGGATCGGATAGGCGTCGCTCGGCATGTATTGCGTCCACAGCGCGGTGCGCAGGCCGAGGTTGAAATCGACAGCGCCCAGCGTACCCGCCGCGCCGCCCCAGCCGAATGTGCCGTTGACGCTGCGCCCGCCTGCGCCATGCCCCTGCCCGACCATCCACGATCCGGTGAGATCGACAGTGCCTGGGATCAGGTCCGACGTGCCGACGCGCACCGCCTGTTCGCTCATCACCCGCTCGCCATCAAGCTCGCCAAAGCCCAGCAGCATGCGCAGGAAACGGTCGTAATCCTTGGGGCTTGAGACAAGACCGCCGCCACCCGAAGGCACCTTGGGCGGGTCGAGATAGATCGAGTTCGACGCCGGATCGAGCGGAAGGACAGTGCCAAAGGCAATGCCGTAATTGTCGGTCAGCCGGGTCTTTTCGCTTTCGGGAACGGTCATCCATGTGCTCTCCATCCCCAGCGGATCGAAGAGGCGCGCTTTCAGGAATGCCTCGAACTCCATGCCCGAGACAACTTCGATCACGCGGCCAAGCAGGTCGATGCTGTTCGAATAGCTCCACTTGGTTGCCGGCTGGTACATCAGCGGCAAGGTGGCAAGGCGATCCGCCCAGACTTCCAGACCGGGCGCGGGAACCGGGTTGGGAACGCCGGGAATGGGCGTGCGGCTGACACGGCCGCCGACGATCCCGTTTTCGACATAGGCATCGAGCAGCGGCCCCTTGGACACGATGGTGTAGCCGATGCCCGCAGTGTGCGTGAGCAATTGCCGGATGGTGATCGGGCGTTCTGCCGGGACGGTATCCTCCAGCGGGCCTTCGGGATCGACCAGAACCTGCATGTCGCGGAATGCGGGCATGATTTCATGCAGCGGCGTGTCCAGCCCGATCAGCCCGTCGTCGATCAGCATCATCGTCGCCATGCCGGTGATGGGCTTTGACATCGAATAGATGCGGTACAGCGTGTCTTCGTTCACTTCGACGCTGCTGTTCAGCCCCAGGGTGCCGCCGCCGACGGTGTGCGCCATGTCGTTCTGGCCCCAACCAAAGGTGAGGAGCATGTTGGCGACCTTGCGCTCATCAAGATAACGTTTTGCGAGCGCAGCGACATTCGGCCATGCCTCGCTTACATCATGGGCCAGCAGGCCCCGCCCGAACGGCAGCGTGGCCAGCGCCGCACCTGCGGCGGCGTATGCGCCTGTGCGAAACAGCGCGCGGCGCGACAGATCGGCAGGTGTGGAGATGCTGATGGACATGATTTCTCTCTCTAGAGGGGGGACTCGGTTGACGCCTGTGTGATCGACCCGACGCGAAGCGTCAATCGGGTGGTTAAAAGAGACTTGAATCGCCCGACTGTTTTACCCATATAACACACATGGGAAATCTACTCGCATACATCTTCGGGCTTGTGTCGCTCGTCATCGTCATCCCTTCGACCATCCCGTTTCTGGGCTGGGGCAACTGGCTGGCGCTGCCGCTGATCGTGGTCGGCATCATCTTCGGCGCATTGTCGTCGAGTGATGGCGGGCGCAACTTCTGCCTGATCGTGTTCCTGATCGCGGTCGTGCGCCTCTCGATTGGCGGCGGCTTGATCTAACGCTCCGCCAACGCCAGCCGCGCAGCCTTGGCGAAAAGGGTCGGCAGACCGGCGTCCCCGATCCGGTCGAGCGGCCACCACTCGCCCTCGCCCGGCGGAGTATCCTGCGTGGCAATCCGCACCACCGAAAGCGTCAGATGCGCATGGGTGAAGGTGTGCCGCACCGCGCCAAGAGCCTGCGGTTCTCCGCTGACGGGTGCTGATCCGGAACCATCACCCTGCGCGCTCCACCCGTCATCAGGCAGCGCGCGCATACCGCCCAACATGCCTTCACCCGGCCTTGTGACTATCCAGACGCGTTCATCGCGCTCGATCCAATAGGCTGTGCCCACGCGTTCGGGTTTGGCCTTTTTCGGCGGCTTGAGCGGCAGGCGCTCCGGCTCTCCCGCCTTGCGACCTTCGCACATGGCCGAAAGCGGACACAGCAGGCAGCGCGGCGCCTTGGTGGTGCAGACCTGTGAACCGAGGTCCATCATTGCCTGCGCGAAATCCCCCGCGCGGCTCTCGGGAGTGATTTCCCCGGCCCGTTCGCGAATGGGCTTGCGCGCGGCGGGCAGCGGTTCTTCGATTGCGAACAGCCTTGCCACCACCCGTTCGACATTGGCATCGACCACCACCGCCCGCCGGCCAAAACCGATCGCGGCAATCGCCGCGGCGGTGTAGGCGCCCAGCCCCGGCAGTTCGCGCAAATCCGCTTCGGTATCGGGAAAGCCGCCGCGCCGCGCCACTTCGCGCGCACACTTCACCAGATTGCGGGCGCGCGAATAATACCCCAGCCCCGCCCACGCCGCCATGACCTCGTCATCGCTCGCCTGCGCAAGATCGAACACCGTGGGCCAACGGGCGGTGAATTTCTCGAAATAGGGTTTCACCGCGGCCACGGTCGTCTGTTGCAGCATCACTTCGGACAGCCACACGCGATAGGGCCACGCGGGATCATTCGGTGGCGACGCGCCGGGGGGATTGCGCCACGGCAGAGCGCGGGCGTGGCTGTCATACCACTGGAGAAGCAGATCGGAGATGCTGGCAGTCACGCCGCGCCTATGGCATGGGTCGCGGCGAAATGGGAAGCGACAGCGAAAAACCATCCGGCAAGAGCCGCCCGCGCAAGACGGCCAAACCTTATGAGAGGCCGCGTGGGACGGGTGCGAAGGCGATTGGCGATCTCATGCCCGAAATCGGCCGCACCGCGTTTCGCCGTTTCGGCTTCGTGCAAAGCTCTGTCGTCACCCGCTGGCCCGAAATCGTCGGCCCCACCCATGCCCGCGTCTGCGCGCCCGAAGCGATCCGGTTTCCTCCCGGCGAGAAATCCGACGGCATATTGCAACTGGTCGTCAGCCCGGCGCATGCCCCGCTGATCCAGCAGGTGATCCCGGAAATCATGGAGCGGGTGAACCGCTTTTTCGGCTACAAGGCGGTGGCTCGGGTGAAGATCCGGCAAGGTGCGGTTAAGCCGCCCAATGCTGAAGAACGCCCCAAACCGCCGCCCTCGCTCAAGCCGATCCCTATGGAACTCGGCGATTCCTTGCGCGATATCGGCGATCCGGAGCTGCGCACGGTGTTGGAATCGCTCGCGCGCAGCCTTGGGGAACAGGAAAAGAAGGACGAGAATTGAAGATGAAGTTCTGGGGTTTCCTTGCCGCGGCAAGCATGATCGCGATCCCCGCAGCGGCGCAGCAAACCGCTCTGGAGGGGGCGAGCAACGGCCAGACCGAGCTTTCCAACCCCGGCAGCGCCTTTGTCGGTGATGGCCGCCGCGCGACCTGGCACGCCAATGTCGAACGCACCGAGCGCGGTTTCCGCATCGGCAGGCCCGATGCCGATGCCGCCCTGATCGAATTCATCAGCTACACCTGCGGCCATTGCGCGGCCTTCACCCGCGAAGGCGAAGGCGCGCTTGATCTGGCGCTGCTCGCACCCGGCCACATGACGGTGGAGGTGCGGCCCGTGATCCGCAACGCCATCGATCTGACCGTTTCGATGCTGGTGCAGTGCGGTGGGACTGAGGATTTCAAGGACCGGCACCGCATGTACATGACCCGGCAGGCCGATTGGCTGGGCAAGGCACAGAACGCCCCGCAATCGCAGCAGGCGCTGTGGGCTCGCGGAGACAAGGCGGCGCGCGCCAGCATGGCCAGCGCGCTCGACCTTGACGACATGCTTGCCGAACGCGGCGTGTCTCGGGTCGATATCAACACCTGTCTTGCCGATGATGCGGCGGCGCTGGCGCTGATCCGCAACGGCAATGCCGACCGCGCCGAATTCGCGGTGGCGGGCACCCCCAGCTTCGCGCTCGACGGACAATTGCTCACCAATGTCCACAATTGGGCCGCGCTCTACCCGGTGCTTGCCGAACGCTTCCGCCCCGGAAATACGCAGGAATAGGCTTGAGACAGAAGGCCCGCGCTGTATCGTGACCTGACGATTCTCACATCAATCCCCGCGTTTTGCACAAGCGCTTTGCCCGGCGCCTTCCGATAGCCGGGTGTCTGCGTATAGTCTTTCAGCTTCGACCAAAGGATTCCTTGGACATGAAACCGACCCGCAACCTCTTCAAATTCTCGCTCGCGGCTCCGCTTGCGCTGGCACTGGCAGCCTGCGGCGGGGAAGAAGGCGATGTCGAAAGCGGCGATGCGATTGCCGCCATCCCTGCGCCTGACGGCACCAATTGGGGCGATACCGTCACCGTCAGCGAACAGGATGGCTATGTGCTGGGCAATCCCGAAGCACCGCTGAAGCTGGTCGAATACGCCTCGCACACCTGCGGCGCCTGCGCGAATTTCGCGATGACGGGCAAGCCGGGGATCAAGGAATATGTCGCCACCGGCATCGTCAGCTTCGAACAGCGCAATCTGGTGCGCGACCCGATCGACCTGACCATCGCGACGCTGGTGCGTTGCGGGCAGAAGGAACAGATGCAGGTGCTGTCCGATCAGGCATGGCAGAACCTCGAACAGACCTTTGCCGCGGTGAACCAGAACGGCGCCGCCTACGAAGCCGCCGGCAACATGCCGCTCGAACAGCGTTTCGTGCAGATTGCGCAGGCAGCCGGACTGATCGAATTCTTCGCCGCCCGCGGGCTTTCCGCCGATCAGCAGCGCGCCTGCCTTGCCGATGCCGAGAAAATCGAGGCCATCGCCAACAATTCCTCCGCTCAGGCAGAGGAACTGGGCATCAACGCCACACCCACCTTCCTGCTCAACGATCGCAAGCTCGACGTGAACACCTGGAAGGATATCGAACCCTTGCTGCAACGCGCCGGCGCGCGGCAGGAATAAGGCGGGACACGCGGCACACCCATGCAGATCAACCGGCTCAAACTCTCTGGTTTCAAGAGCTTTGTAGAGCCGGCTGAACTGCGCATCGAACCGGGCCTGACGGGGGTGGTCGGCCCCAATGGCTGCGGCAAATCCAACCTGCTCGAAGCGATTCGCTGGGTCATGGGGGAAACCTCGGCCAAGTCGATGCGGTCGGGCGGGATGGAAGACGTGATCTTCGCCGGGACTGACAGCCGCCCGGCCCGCGCCTTTGCCGAAGTGGTGCTGCACGCGCGCGACGATGCGGATGAAGAACTGGTCGTCACCCGCCGGATCGAGCGTGGGGCGGGCAGCGCCTACCGCGTCAACGGGCGCGACGTGCGCGCGAAGGACGTGGCGCTTACATTCGCCGATGCCGCCACCGGCGCGCATTCCCCGGCGCTGGTTTCACAAGGCAAGATCGCTCAGGTGATCGCCGCCAAGCCCGCCGAACGGCGCATGATGCTCGAAGAAGCGGCGGGGATCGCGGGCCTGCATGTCCGGCGCAAAGATGCCGAAAGCAAGCTGCGCTCTACCGAAAAGAACCTCGAACGGCTCGAAGACCTGATGGCGGGGCTCGATTCGCAGATCGCCTCGCTCAGGCGGCAGGCGAAACAGGCCGAACGCTACACCAAGCTGACGCAGGAAATTCAGCACGCCGAAGCCCGGCTGGTGTTCGCACGCTGGCGCGATGCGGCGGCGGCAGCGCAGCAGGCACGCGAGGCCGCTCAGGCCTCCGAAACCCGCGTCAACGATGCCAAGGCCGCAACCGATGCGGCGCAGAAACAGCAGGCCGAAGCCGCCGCCGCGCTGGCCGACGCGCGCGAAGAACTGGCCGATCGCCGCGACGATGCAAGCGCCCATGGACACCGCATGGCCGCGCTTTCGGAAAAGCTCAAAGCGGCAGAGGCGCGGCTGTCCGATCTGGAGCGTCAGCGCACCCGGCTGGAGGAAGACCGGATCGCCGCTGACCGGCTGACCCATGACGCCGCCGAAGCGCTGGCCCGGCTCGAGCGCGAACTCGCCGCATCGCGCACCCGCGTGACCGAGGCAGAAGCGGAGCGCCCCGCCCTCGCCAATGCTGCCGAGAACGCCGAACGCGCCAGCCGCAGCGCCGAACTCGCGCTGGCCAAGGCGACGGCCGATCATGCCGGGGTCGAAGCCGAATGGCGCGTGGCGGAAGCCGCGATCGAACAGGCCGAAGCCCGGCTCGCCCGTCTTGCCCGCGAGGCCGAACGGATCGCCGCCACCCGCAGCGAGCTGGAAGGGGCAGAAGACACCGAACAGGCCGTTGCCGAAGCGCGCGAAGCATCCGAAGACGCCGCCCGCGAAGTCGCCCGTCTGCGCGCCCGGCTGGAAGAAGACCAGGCGCGCAAGGGCGAGCTTCAGACCGCGCGCGACGAAGCCTCCTCCCGCCTTGCCACGGCGCGCGCCGAACTCGCCGGGATCGAACGCGAATACACCGCGCTCGTGCGCGATCGCGATGCCCGCGAAAAGAGCGCGAAATCCCGCGCCGGCCTGCCCGCCGCGCTCGACAAGGTGCGCGTGGCAAAGGGTTATGAACGTGCCATCGCCGCCGTTCTGGGACGCGATGCGAAATCGCCGCTCGGCATGCCGGGCGACGCGGGCGAAGGGCGGTTCTGGACAGGCGGCGCGGCCCCTGCAGCGGTGGCGGACAGCCTGCTCGATCACGTGACCGATTGCCCCGATGAACTGCGCGCGCGGCTTGCGCTGGTGCATTGTGCCGACAGCGACGACGGGCGCACGCTTGGCCCGGGCGAATGGCTGGTGACGAAAGGCGGGCATCTGCGCCGGTGGGACGGCTTTGTCGCGCGCGGCGAAGGTTCTGCCGAGGCAGCACGGCTCGAAGCGGCCAACCGCCTCGCCGATCTCGAAAACGAATTGCCCGATCTGCGAGGCGCGGCTGCGCTGGCGGAGAGCGAGGAGCGCAGTGCGCGCGAGGAACTGGCGGCGCTACAGACCGCGCTGGTGGCGCAGGAACGCGAAGTCGCCGCCGCGATCGAGGCCGAACGCGGTGCGCTGCGGCGGCTCGATCAGGCAGAGGCGGCGCGCGAACGGATCGCCACGCGGCTTGAGGAATTGTCGGCACAATCGCTTGAGGTGGACGAGCAACTCGGCGCGGCGAAGCATGATCTCACCGCCGCTCAGGAAGCAAGGTCCGCCCTGCCCGCGCCCGACGCCGGTCGCGCCGCGCTTGAAGCGGCTCAGGCCCGGCACGAGGCGGCCAAATCGGCGGTGCAGGCGACCCTTGCCGAACTCGCCGCGCATGATCAGAGCCTTGCCGTATCACGCGAAAGGCTGGCGGCGCAGCAGGCCGATCACTCCAACTGGAAATCGCGCTCGGGCGAAGCGGCAAACCGGGTGGCGCAGGCCGCGCGGCGGCTTGAGGAGATCGAGGAAGAGCGCGCCGTGATCGCGGCCAAGCCCGCCGCCCTGATGGCCGAGATCGAACAGGGTGACGCGGTGCGCGCGCGGCTGACGCAGGAACTGGAGGCGGCGCAGGCGGAAATGGATCGTTGCCAGCAGGCGGCCACCAAGGCTGACCGGGCGCTGGCCGATGCGCAGGAAGCGCTCGCCGTGGCCCGCGAAGGCCGGGCCACGCTGGTCGCCCGCGCCGAAAGCCAGGAAGCCCGCCGCAGCGAAATGGCGCGCCTTTCGGGTGATCGCTTCCAGTGCCCCCCGCCTTTGCTCGCCGAACGGTTCGGCTTTGCCGAGGACGACATCCGCCCCGAAGCCGAAGAATCGGAGCAAATGGAGCGCCTGATCGCCAGCCGCGAACGGATCGGGCCGGTCAATCTCGTCGCCGCAGAGGAACTTGCGCGGGTCGAGGAAGAGCACGGCGCGAACGCCTCCGAACAGGCCGAACTGACCGAGGCTGTGGCACGGCTGCGCGCCTCCATCGGCAATCTCAACCGCGAAGGTCGTGAACGGCTGCGCGCCGCATTCGAGGAAGTCGACGGCCATTTCCGCGTGCTGTTCACCCGCCTGTTCCAGGGTGGGCAGGCGCATCTGGCGCTGGTCGATTCGGATGATCCGCTGGAGGCGGGGCTCGAAATCTATGCCCAGCCGCCGGGCAAGCGGCTGCAATCGCTTTCGCTGCTGTCGGGCGGCGAACAGGCACTGACCGCGACGGCGCTGATCTTTGGCCTGTTCCTGACCAATCCCGCGCCGATCTGCGTGCTCGACGAAGTCGACGCGCCCTTGGACGATGCCAATGTCGAACGCTTCTGCGACCTGCTCGATTCGATGGTGCAGACGACTCAGACACGCTACCTCATCGTCACCCACAACGCCGTGACGATGAGCCGGATGCACCGCCTGTTCGGGGTGACAATGGCAGAAAAAGGCGTCTCGCGCCTTGTCAGCGTGGACCTTGGCGAAGCCGCACTGATGGCGGCGGAGTGACGCTCAACTTTCGGAATAACGCAGCAGCAGCCAGTCCTTGCCGGTAAGCGCATCGGCCAACCGCGACGCCGCATCCTCTGGTGCTTCCTGATAAAGCTTCACTAGGTCGGCAGCGAGCGCGCCCGCTTCATCGGCAGCAAGCACGGCGTCGCGGACGAATCCAAGATAGCTCGCCCCTACTCCGAACAGCGCCATGCCGTGATATTCTTCAAGATGCCGCGCCACGGCATAGTTCTGCAACGGGGTGAGGTCGCAGGTGAAATAGCCCTTGGGAAAGGCCGCGAGCGCATCGCTGGCTGCGTCGACTGGCACGAACTGAACAAAGGCCTCATTCTTGTTGCCACGCCAGAGCGCCGCATCGGGTTCGAACATCACCGTGTCGGGAAAGATCGGTCCATCCTCCGCTCCCCCTTCCCAGTACAGCATGCCGCATGCATCGTCGAAGGAAGTGCCGGCGGCATGTGCCTTGAGATTGGCGAGGCGGATCGGAAATTCGGCCGGCGTGGTGAGGAACCCACAATGCTCGCCATCGTCGAAACATTCGGGGCCTAGCGCGGAAAGGTCATGACCCTCGGTGTCATCGAGCCCGTGTTTCATGATTCCGTGCCCCGATGTGTAGGCAGCCTGATCCGGATCATCGAGCGTAGTCAGGACGCGCAAATTTGGATGCACTTTTGCCAGTCGCGTGCGAAGCGCCAGCAAGGCCGCAAAGTCGGGTACGTTCTCAGCCGTGACCCCATCGCACAGAAGGTTGGTGAAGAGACTTGGAGGTTGTTCGGCAAACGGGATAACGCACAACGGCTTTGGCTCGCGCTTGCCGCAACCTGAAATAGTCATCTCGTTCGCCCTAAGCCTCCACCGCCTTGGCCAGGCGGGCGCGGATCTGTTTCAGTTTGGCGATGGTTTCTTGCGGGACTGCCGCTGGAGCGGAAGGTGCAGAAGCAGCGGCCTGTGGTTCGCCCTGCGGGCTTTCGGTGGAGCGGCGATCACCCGAACGGCGATCACCCTTGCGCCGATCATGCTCGCCACCGCCCGCCGAACGCAGCACTGCCTCGGCACCTTTGAGGGTGTATCCTTCTTCGTTGACCAGCCGGTTGATCTTCTCGACCATCTCGACATCGCTGGGACGGTAATGGCGCCGCCCGCCGCTGCGTTTCAGGGGTTTGAGCAGCGAAAACTGCTGTTCCCAGTAACGCAGGACGTGCGGTTTGATGCCAAGCGCCTCGCTCACTTCGCCAATGGTGCGAAACGCGCTGCGATCCTTGCCATCGTTGAAGTCGATCATCGGCTACCCTGCCCTGCGTCAATCGCCCTTGGCGATCTTTTCCTTGAGCAATTGGCTGGCGCGGAACGTCATCACCCGGCGCGGGGTGATCGGCACTTCGACGCCTGTCTTGGGATTGCGGCCGATGCGTTCGTTCTTGTCGCGCAAGACGAAGCTGCCAAAGCCCGAAATCTTGACTTTTTCGCCCCGTTCGAGCGCCGCGATCATCTTGTCGAGGATGGCTTCGACCAGATCGAGCGATTCTGCCCGGCTGAAACCCATCTTGCGGTTGATCGCTTCTGCCAGATCGGCGCGGGTAAGCGTGCCCACCGAACGCATCATACCCATCCCTCCTTGTAACAACGCGACCCGTTGCCTGGGTTGAGTGTATGAAATTTCTGGAAATTTCGCAACGCGCTATGCCACAGGCGCGCATTTTCTGCACATATCCGCGCAATTACGGATTAAATCCGGGCGAGGCACGCCCCCCAGGTGAAGCCGCCACCCATGGCTTCGAACATCACCAGATCGCCATCCTTGATCCGTCCGTCCTTGCGCGCGGTGTCATAGGCCAGCGGTACCGACGCAGCCGACGTGTTGGCGTGGGACTGGACCGTGACAATCACCTTTTCAGCCGGGATGCCGAGCTTTTTCGCAGTGGCATCCAGAATGCGCGCATTCGCCTGATGCGGCACCACCCAGTCGATCTCGCTTGCCGAAATATCAGCGTCTTCAAGCACTTCATTGAGAACGCTTGAAAGGTTGACGACTGCGTGGCGGAACACCTCGCGCCCCTTCATCCGCAGACGGCCGACGGTTTGCGTGGTCGACGGGCCGCCATCGACATAGAGCAGATCATGCTGAGCGCCGTCCGCGTGCAGGCGGCTGGCGAGCACGCCTGTACCCGGTGCGTTGTCGCCCGCCGCCTCCAGCACGATAGCCCCCGCGCCATCGCCGAACAGCACACAGGTGGTGCGATCTTCCCAATCGAGGATTCGGCTGAAGGTTTCCGCGCCGATCACCAGCGCACGCTTGGCCATGCCGGTCTTCAGCAGCGAATCGGCAGTCGTCAGCGCGTAGAGAAACCCCGAACACACCGCCGCGACGTCAAAGGCGATGCCTCCATTGCAGCCGAGCGCGGCCTGAACCTTTGTCGCGGTTGCGGGGAATGTGTTGTCGGGCGTCGCGGTTGCCAGCACGATCAGGTCGATCTCGTTAGCGTCAATCCCGGCATCGGCCAGCGCCGCGCGCGCCGCCGCCGTCGCCAGCGTCGAGGTGGTTTCGCCCTCGCCCGCGATGTGGCGCTGGCGGATACCGGTGCGCTCGACGATCCATTCGTCCGAAGTGTCGATCTGTTCGGCCAGCTCGGCATTGGTCACGACCCGTTCGGGCAAGGCCGAACCGGAACCGATGATCCGCGAACCGCTCACGCCGCCGCCCCGCTCTCGTCCCCGTCAGGCGCAGCAGACGTCGATCCATTGGAACGCAACGCATCCTCGCCCAGCTCGGCAAGGTCGCGCGAAATGCGCTGGGTCAGATTGTTTTCGAGCAAGCGCGCCGCGACCTCAACAGCATTGGCGACGCCCTTGGCCGTGGCGCTGCCGTGGCTTTTCACCACCACGCCGTTAAGGCCGAGGAACACCGCGCCATTGTGGTTGTTCGGATCGAGATGGTGCCGCAGCAGCTCGGTTGCCGGGCGTGACACCAGAAACCCGATCTTCGACCGCAGCGAGCTGGTGAAGGCCTGGCGCAACAGGTCAGTGACGAAGCGCGCCGAACCTTCGATCGCCTTCAGCGCGATATTGCCGGAAAAACCGTCGGTCACGACGACATGGGTTTCGCCGCGGTTGATCTTGTCGCTTTCGACAAAGCCGTCGAACTGCAGCGCCAGCCCGCCGTCTTCGCGCGCGGAAGCGGCGGCCAGCGTCGCAGCGGCTTCGCGCAGCGCCTCTGTGCCCTTGATTTCCTCGGTCCCGATGTTGAGCAGGCGGACCACAGGCCGCTCAAAGCCGTTGACGATGCGCGAATAGGCCGCGCCCATGATCGCGAACTGGACGAGGTTGCGCGCGTCGGCGTCGGTGTTGGCGCCCAGATCGAGCATCACCACGTCATGCGCTTCGAGCGTCGGCATCAGTGCCGCGAGCGCGGGGCGATCGATCCCCGGCATGGTGCGCAGGGCGATCTTGCTCATCGCCATCAGCGCGCCGGTGTTGCCCGCGCTGACAGCGGCGCCGGCGTGGCCTTCCTTCACCGCATTGACGGCAAGGCCCATGCTGGTCGTCTTGGCACGGCGCAGCGCGCGCGACGGAAGCTCGTCGCCGCTGATCACGTCTTCGCAATGGAGGATTTCGGACGCGCCGCGCATTCCGGGATGGTTTTCCAGCGCGGCTTCGATTCGCGCCTGATCGCCCACCAGCAGGAACTGGAAGTCCTCATGCTGGCGGCGAGCGATGGCGGCGCCTTCGATCATGACGCGCACGCCTTCATCGCCGCCCATCGCATCCACAGCGATACGCGGGAGAGTCATGCGCTACGATCCTTCTTTAATCTGGCTTCAGATGCCCTTGGGCGCGATCACTTCACGGCCATTGTAATAGCCGCAAGCGGGGCACAGGTTGTGCGGCCGCTTAAGTTCGCCACAGTTGGAGCATTCATGGAACGCTTCGACGCGGAGCGAATCGTGCGCACGACGCATGCCGCGACGTGACGGGGAAACTTTTCTCTTGGGGACTGCCATGGCCGAGCCACTTCCTCAAATAAAACGTGTGTTTGCGCGGGTTTTCGCGCCGGTTCTTCGAAAACGCCCTTAGGGCAAGGCCGCGATCCGCACAAGGTTTAGCCCCATGCGATGCGTCCAAGCCGATAGTGGCGGGAAGCCGCGCGCTATAGCGAATAAATTGGAGGTTGCAAGCGGTGTAACCCCGCGCCAAGCAGGTGGACGGCAATAAATACAATCGAGGGGATCCGCCATGACTGCACTGCTACCTGTCACTTTGTCCGCAGCCGCCGCTGCCGCCATTCTCAACATCTGGCTGTCGATCCGCATCGGCGCGATCCGCCGGGCGGCGGGAATCAGCGTTGGTGACGGTGGCAGCGAGCCGCTGGAGCGCCGGATGCGCGCACAGGCGAACTTTGTCGAGAACACGCCGTTTGTCCTCGCCCTGATCGCCGCGGTGGAGCTGGCGGGCGCGGGTGGCCAGTGGCTGCAATATGTCGCTGCCGTCTATTTCCTCGGCCGGATCGCGCACGGTTTCGGCATGGATGGCGGATCGATGTAGATCGGCCGGATGATCGGCACGCTGGTGACGATGCTGACGCTGCTGGGCCTCGCCGTGGTGGCGGCGCTGGTAGCCGCAGGTGTGATGTAGGAAAGAAGGTGCATCGCGCCCAATGGCCCGCCAGCAGGCGGGCCGCAAACGCGACCGCGCGCCCGCAGCGGGTGCGTAGCGCAGCGAAGCACGTCTAGCGAGGACGCTCCGGCGGATGCCGGAGCAAAAATCAGGAAAGCGCGTAATCGCTTACAAAGGCATTGGTCTTGCGCTCGCGGCCGAAGGTGCTGGTGGGGCCGTGGCCGGGGATGAACATCACGTCCTCGCCCAGCGGCCACAGGCGCTGCGTGATCGAATCGATCAGGTCCTGATGATTGCCCTTGGGGAAGTCCGTCCGTCCGATTGATCCCTGGAACAGCACGTCGCCGACGATGGCAAAGCGGCTCGGCTCATGGAAGAACACGACGTGGCCGGGAGTGTGGCCGGGGCAGTGGATCACGTCGAGCGTCAATTCGCCCACCGTCACCGTGTCGCCATGCTTGAGCCAGCGCGTCGGCTCGAATGTCTTGGCCGTCATCCCCCAGCGCGCGCCGTCATCATCGAGCTGCGCGATCCAGAAACGGTCGTCCTCATGCGGCCCTTCGATCGGCAGGCCCAGCTCGTCCGCGAGCATCCCTGTCTGCCCGCAATGATCGAGGTGCCCATGCGTGACGAGCAGCTTTTCCAGTGTCACCCCTGCCTTGGCCACGCCCTCTTTCAGCTTGTCGAGATCGCCACCGGGATCGACCAGCGCGCCCTTCATCGTCTTGGTGCACCAGATCAGCGAGCAATTCTGCTGCAACGGCGTCACCGGAATGATCGCGGCGCGCATGGGGGGAGTCTTGGGTGTGTCTGTCATGGAGGTATCGCTTAAATCCTCCCCCCCTTCCACGCAACCCGGCCGATGAATTCGATCTGCCCACCACTGTCGCACCCTACAGGTTGAGCGAGAACTCCTTTTCCGCAAGGGCCGCCGGGGCTTCGCTTGACCAACATGGTTCGAGCACTTCGAGGGAACCCTCGATCCATTCGGCTAGCGGGGTTCCCACGTTCGAACTGAAAGAAAGGTCCGAGCCTTCGGTTCCCGAGTAGTGGGCGCGCACGGAGATTTCATAATGTACGCCGTCTCCCATAATCCTGATTCCTCCCCCTGGTGAAACCTCATAACCGGGAATGCTCACTCGCGGCGGGGATACGCCGTGCAGGGATGTAAGGACTGAAGAAGCGGCATCGCAATTTTGCGTGTCAGTCCATCGAGACTTTCTGACTTCCCCAGATGACTTGTCGCGCTCGCGCCACATAAACCAATATGCGGGCTCGCTATCCTCGCCCTTCAACCGCCCAACATCCACGCTGACATAGCTCTCGGAGAAAGCCGGGCTTGCGTGGAATGTCAGAAAGCTTCCACTCGTCACATAGTCGGGTGCCTGCGCCGCCAACAGCAAAGTAGGCCCAAAAATTACACCACCAAACGTCATATCCGCCCCCCCTTCCATACAACCCGGCCGATGACCTCCATCTCCTCGGCGCTGACCTCCACGGGAGGGTAGGCGAGGTTTTGCGATAGCAGCGCGAAGCGGCCTGCCCCGGCTTGCGCCACGCGTTTCACCATCAGCGTGTCACCCAGGCGCACGACATGGACACCGTCACGGAAGGCGCGCGGGGCGCGGTCTATCAGGATTTCGTCGCCATTGCGCAGCAGCGGTTCCATCGAATCGCCCTCGACCGTGATCGCGACCAGTTGCGCGCCCTCCAGCCCCTGTTCCGCCAGCCAGCGGCGCGAAAAGCGGAAGGCATCGAACGCCTGCTCGCTCACCGGAAGCGCGCCCGGCCCTGCCGATGCGCCGATGTCGAGCCGGGGCACATCCACCCAGTCACCCGGATCGCGCCGCATACGTGTTTGTGCGTAGGAATTTTCCTGCGATGATTCGCCGCCTCCGCCCAGCTCCTCTTCCGCCACGCCAAAGAAGGTGGCGAGCGTCCGCCGGTCCCCTTCCTCCAGCTTTCGCGGGGAACCTTTGCGAATGAATTGTTGCAGATAGCTCGCATTGCGCCCGAGCATGTCGGACAGGCGGGCAAGGCTCACCCCGCGTTGCTGCGACAGTTCCAGCAGCCGCGCACGGGCGCCGTCGGGGTGTGCTTCATCGGACTTAACCATCAATCCTTCCTACATGACGGATTTTTCCTAGACAAGTAGGATTTCGAATGGAACATTTCAGGAACACCGAGCGATTCGCAGGGTCGCGAGTCCCGATGCCCACAAGGTCAGGAGCCACAGATGCTGATACGCAAAGTCGAACAATTCCTGAGACGCCACGATATGCCAGCCACCAAATTCGGGCGGCTCGCGGCGCATGATCCGCGCTTCGTGCTGGATCTGCGGATGGGGCGCATCCCCCGCCCCGCCACGGAAAAGCGCACGCTGGAATGGATGGAGCGGTACGAGCTGGCGCAACTCGCCCGGCATGCAACGCTGGCCGAACTGTGCGCGCATGCCGGGTTCGAGATCAAAGGCCGGGTTGCCGATGCTCGTCAGGAGATGCGCCATGCTGCATGAAGCGCTGATCGAAATCGCCCGCATCGCCGGGTTCGAAACCAAATCCGCCGATGCGCCGGCCCCGACTCGGCAAACCGCGCGCCGTTACAGACCGCGCCGCACCGTGTCCGACAGGGTGCGCGAAGCGGTGCTGACCCTCGCCGAGGGCAAAGCCAGCCTGCTTACACATGAGGAAACCGCGTGGCACTCGATCACGTTTTCAGGCGCGCGGCATGAATTCATGCTCGATTTCGACGGGATCGAAGCCGTGGTTGCGGGCGAGAACTTCCTCGAGGCGCTGCCAGATCACGAATTCGCCATCCCCGGCCATCTCGTCGCCGATGCGACCATTCGCGAAGTCGATCACCGTTTTGGCGCGAACGAGCGCATGGTGGTGACAGCGGTTCTGCTGTTGCTGGAGGAGGGGTAACCCCCTCCCCCTTATCCCTTGATCACAATCATCTTCTCGATGGTCATCTCGTGGCAGGTATAGGGAATGCCCCCTACCCCGTGGCCCGATGTGCGCAGGCCCGCAAAGGGCATCCAGTCGGTGCGGAAGGCGGTGTGGTCGTTCACCATCACCGCCGACGCATCGATGTTGCGATAGGTGTGCATCGCCGATGACAGGTCATTGGTGAACACCGCCGCCTGAAACGCCACGTCGAGCGAATTGGCCTGTGCAATCGCCGCATCGACATCGTCATAGGAATAGATGCAGACGGCAGGGCCAAACACCTCATTGCGCGAAATCGTCGCCTCGGGTGAGGGATTGAGCAGCACCGTGGGGGCATAGGTGGTGTCGGACAGCTTCTCGCCCCCGCACAGCACCTTGGCCCCGCCATCGCGGGCTTCGTCGATCCATTTGGCCACGCGGTCGACTTCCTTGGGCCGGATCAGCGGGCCGCATTCGGTATCCTCGTGAATGGCGTTGCCGACCTTGAGCTTGCTCGCGGCGTCGGCCATGCGGCTGGCCAGATCATCGACGATGGAGCTGTGCGCAAACACCCGCTGCACCGACACGCAGACCTGCCCCGAATGGTAGAACCCGCCCTTGGTCAGGCTGGGCACGGCCAGGTCGAGATTGCCGCTGGGATCGACGATCACCGGAGCAACTCCGCCATGTTCCAGCGCGCAGCGCGTCCCCGGAGCGAGCTTTGAGCGGAGCGACCAGCCAACGCCGGCCGATCCGATAAAGCTGAAGAAGGCGACGCGAGGATCGCTCACCATCTTTTCCGACACGTCACGCGGCGGCTGAACCGCCTGCGCCCAGTCCGGCTCCAGCCCGGCTTCGTGCAGGATCGAGACGAATTCGAAGCACGACAGCGGGGTATCCGCCGCCGGCTTGACGATCACCGGACAGCCCGTGGCCACCGCCGGGGCGACCTGGTGCACGATCAGGTTGAGCGGGTGGTTGAAGGCCGAAACCGCCACCACCACGCCAATCGGTTCGCGCGTGGTCCACGCCAGCCTGCCATCGCCCGCCGCAGTCAGCCCCATCGGAATCTCGGTGCCTTTCAGCGCCCCGATTTCGTGGATGCACAGCTCCATCCCGTTGATCGCGCGGTCTACCTCGACCCGCGCATCGATCAGCGGCTTTCCGCCTTCAGCCGCGACCTGCATGGCAAGATGATCGCGGCGTTCGCGCATGATCTCCATCGCCCAGTGGAGGATCGCCGCGCGTTCGTGCGGCTTCTTCCACTGCGAGCGATCGCGGAACAGCGCCTGCGCCTTTGTCAGCGCCGCGTCGACGGCGTCCCAATCATGCGTGGGGACGCTGCCGACAGGAGACAGGTCGAACGGATTGACCACTTCATGCATGGCTTTTGTCCTTTGCAGTCAGTGTGATCAGAGCTGGGCCGACAGTTTCTTGATGTCGATGTTCAGGATCTGGTCGTTCTCGCTGTAATCGACCGGGCAATCGATCAGGTGCACGCCCGGCGTGTCGCGGCAATGCGCGAGCAGTTCGGTGAGGTGCTGGCTCGATTCCACCCGGTGCCCTTTCGCGCCATAGCTTTCGGCATAGGCGACATAGTCGGGGTTGCCATAGGTCAGGCCGAAATCGGCAAAGCCCATGTTCGCCTGTTTCCAGCGGATCATGCCATAGGCGTCGTCGCGCAGGATCAGCACGGTGAGATTGAGGCCGAGGCGCACCGCGGTCTCCATCTCCTGGCTGTTCATCATGAAGCCGCCATCGCCGCAAATCGCCATCACCTTGCGATCGGGATAGAGCATCGCGCTCATCATCGCCGAAGGCAGGCCTGCGCCCATCGTCGCCAGCGCGTTGTCGAGCAGCACGGTGTTGGGCAGGTAAGCGGTGTAACCGCGCGCGAACCAGATCTTGTACACGCCATTGTCGAGACAGATGATCCCGTCACGCGGCAGGCAATCGCGCACCTGCTTGACGAGATGCGGCGGGAAGATGGGGAAACGGGTGTCCGCCGCCAGCGCGTTGGTGTGATCCAGTTCTGCCTGGTGATAGGCCAGCATGTGATCGAAATCCCAGCTGCGGTTGGGGCTGATGTCTTCCTTGATCTGCCAGATCGCGTTGGCGATATCGCCGATCACTTCGATCTGCGGGAAATACACCGGATCGACTTCGGCCGTCTTGGTCGAAACATGGATCACGGTGACGCCGTTGTCCTTCATGAAGAAGGGCGGCTTTTCGATCACGTCATGGCCGACATTGATGATGCAGTCCGATGCCTCCACCGCGCGGTGGACGAAATCGCCTGCGGAAAGCGCCGCGCAGCCGAGGAATTTCGGATGGCGTTCGTCAATCACGCCCTTGCCCATCTGCGTGGTGAGGAAGGGAATGCCGGTCTTCTCGACGAATTGTTCGAGCATCCGCCCGCACATCTTGCGGTTCGCGCCCGCACCGATGACGAGCACCGGGTTCTTCGCCGCCTCGATCGCTTTCACCGCCGCGCGCACCGCCTTGGGCTCTGCCGAAGGACGCCGCGCGATGCTCTTGGGCAGCGGCTTGTTGTCGGTGGTGGGCTCTTCCGCGATATCCTCGGGCAGTTCGATCAGCGTCGCGCCCGGCTTTTCCTCTTCGGCGAGGCGATAGGCTTCGCGCACGCGGCTGGGAATATTGTCCCCGGCGGCGATCTGGATCGAATATTTGGTGATCGGCTTCATCAGCGAAACGATGTCGACGATCTGGAAGCGGCCCTGCTTCGATTTCTTGATCGGTTTCTGGCCGGTGATCATCAGCACCGGCATGCCGCCCAATTGCGCATAGGCCGCGCTGGTCACGAAATTGGTAGCCCCCGGTCCCAGCGTCGCCATGCAAACGCCGGTCTTGCCGGTGTGGCGGCCATAGGTCGCGGCCATGAAACCCGCACCCTGTTCGTGGCGGGTGAGGATCAGCTTGATCTTCTTTGACCGGCTGAGCGAATCGAGCAGGTCGAGGTTCTCTTCCCCCGGAACGCCGAAAATATACTCGCAGCCTTCAGCCTCCAGGCATTCGATAAAAACGTCCGAGGCTTTCTTGGTATCGCTCATGTGTATTCCCCCCAATGCACGCGGGCCTTTGCGCCGCCCGCAAGAATGACATCGCTTACGCAGCAGGTTGTCCCGTTTGCGGGACTGCACCCCTTCTTGCCTGCGGCGTTACGCGCTGAGTGTGACCGGACCGTGATGGCCCGTTATCGCGGGGGAGTATTGCAGGAATCCGTCAGATTCCAAGCGTGAAGCGCAACACAGCGGCGATCAGTAACCCAGTTTCGGGTCAAACACCGGGCCAACGGCTTCGCCCGCACGGTATTTGGCGAGGTTTTCGAGGAAGCGATTGGCGCTGCGGATGAACATCATGTTCTGCGCGCGGCCCGACAGGTGCATGGTCACATGCGCATTGTCGAGCGACCACAGCGGGTGATCCGCGGGCAGCGGTTCGGGCGTGGTCACGTCGAGGAACGCGGCCCCGATCGCCTTCTTTTCCAGCGCCTCCACCAGCGCGGGCTGATCGACAACGCTGCCGCGCGCGATGTTCACCAGCACGGCGTCGCTCTTCATCGTCGCCAGTTCCGCCGCGCCGATCATGCCTTCGGTTTCGGGCGTGGCCGGAACGGCGAGGATGATCCAGTCGAAATCCTGCAATTTCGTTCGCCACTGATCCGGCGTCAGCACGCCCGGCCCGGCATTGCGGCGGACAACGGTGACCTCGACATCGAAAGCTTCGAGCCGCGGCTTGATCAGCTTGCCGATCGCGCCATAGCCCAGCAGCAGCGCCTTTGACCCGGCGAGTTCGCGCTTGCCCGGCGAATCCATCAGCCATTCGTGCCGCTCCTGCGCGCGCACGACTTCGCGGTAACCCTTGGCGATGTTGAGCATCCCCATGACGACATATTCGGCGATGGTGATGGCGTTGATGCCCGCCCCGTTGGTGACGGTGATCCCGCGTTCGATCAGCACGTCCATCGGCAGGAAATCGAGGCCCGCATAGATCGAATTGAGCCATTTGAGATCGGTCGCCGCGCGCAGCGTTTCGGCCATCGCGGCCTGATCGTTCATGTCGAACCAGCCGATCTCCGCCCCCTTCACCGCCTCCAGCGCTTCCTCATGCGTCATGAACCAGCGCACATCGAGATCGTCGGGCAGCCGGGGTTCGAGCAGCGGGCGGATCAGCCCGGAGATTGCGAGGGTTGTCACAGTTTCCACTCCCATCCTAGCGGATCGCCGTCCATCACTTCGACGCCCTTGGCCGCGAGCTCGTCGCGTATCGCATCGGAGGTGGCGAAGTCCTTTTCCGCGCGTGCGGCCTTGCGGCGGGCGAGCGCGTCTTCGATTTCCTCCGCGGTGATCGCCGCGGCCTTGGGCCGGATGCGCAATTCCTCGCGGGTGAGGCCGAACAGGCCGAGGCCCAGCACCGCGTCCATATGCTCCACCACCGCCCGCTTGATCCCGGCGTCGACCTTCTTGACGGCCAACGCGTCTTCCAGCGCGGTGAGCGCGATCGGCGTGTTCAGATCGTCGCTGATCGCAGCATCGAATTTCGCCAGCGTATCGGCAAATTTGGGATGCTGGGCGAGCGGCTGGCTCGGTGCATCCGAGAGCCTTCCGGCAGCCATCACCATCCGCTTCAACCGCGTCAGCGCCGCCTCAAGACCATCCCACGAAAACTCCAGCTCGCTGCGGTAATGCGCCTGCAGGCACATCATGCGGTAGGCGAGCGGGTGATACCCCTTGTCCACCAGCAATTGCAGCCGCAGGAATTCGCCCGAGGACTTGCTCATCTTGCCGCTGCGCTCGACCAGGAAGTTGTTGTGCATCCAGATCTTCGCGCCCGAATGGGTTGCGACATCCAATGAACCACAGCCGCAAAACGCCTGATTTTGCGCGATTTCATTGGGGTGGTGGATTTCGCGGTGGTCGATCCCGCCGGTGTGAATGTCGAACGGGAAGCCAAGCAGCTTTTCCCCCATTACCGAGCATTCAAGGTGCCAGCCGGGCGCGCCCTTGCCCCAAGGGCTGTCCCATTCCATCTGGCGCTTTTCGCCCGCCGGGGTCTTGCGCCAGATCGCGAAGTCAGCGGCGTTGCGCTTGCCCTCGACGCTCTCGATCCGGCCCTCCCCGTCTTCGGTAACGGCGCGCGCCAGCCGCCCGTAATCGGCGACGGTCGAGACATCGAAATAAAGCCCGCTCTCCAGCTCGTAGCAGTGCTTGTCCGCGATGCTTTTCGCGAATTCGATCATCTCGTCGATGTAATCGGTCGCAACCGACCATTTGGCCGGCTGGCGGATGTTAAGCGCCTTCACGTCCGCCCAATAGGCCTCGGTATAATGCTGCGCGATGTCCCAGATGCTCTGCGCTTTCTCCGCAGCCATCTTCTCCATCTTGTCCTCGCCCTCATCGGCATCATCGGTCAGGTGGCCGACATCGGTGATGTTGATGATGTGGGTAAGCTTGTAGCCCTTGTAGCTCAGCGTGCGCCCCAGCACGTCGGCAAAGACATAGGCGCGCATATTGCCGATATGCGGGTAATTGTAGACCGTCGGCCCGCAGGTGTAGACGCGCGCCTCCCCTTCATGGACGGGCACGAAAGGTTCGATCTCGCGGGTGAGCGAGTTGAAGAGCTTCAAGGGGACGGCGTCAGTCATGGGGAGCGCATTTGCCACGCTCTCCCGTCAGGTCAATCAAAACCCAGAAACTTCACCTGTTCGTCCAGCGGCACGCGCTCACGCTCGAAATTGTTCACCGGCGCATCCGGATCGCGGTAGCCGATCGCCATACCGCAGAAGAACATGTAGCGCTCCTTGTCGAGACCGAGGAAATCGCGGATCACATCGGCATAAAGCGCCATGTATTCCTGGTAGCAGCTGTCGAGCCCTTCCTCGCGCAGCAGCAGAGCGACGGTTTGCAGCCACATGCCCGTGTCAGACCATTGCGCTTCCTTCATCAGGCGCGGGAAATAGACAAACAGCACCGCAGGCGCATCGAAGCTGGTGGCGTTGCGCGCCATTGCCGCCATGCGCGCGGCGCCATCGTCGCGGGCGATGCCCATCGCGCCGAACATTTCGCGCGATACGCCGTCGAGACGCGCCTTGTAGGCTTCCTCGGCTCCCGGAGCGGCCCAATCGTATTCGGCGGCCTGCGGGGGTGTGGTGGTGATTTTCGCCTGCAGATCCTTGAGCGGCTGCCCGGTCACGATGGTCGCTTCCCACGGCTGGTAATTGCAGCCCGACGCCGCCCAGCGCGCCGTATCCACCACGCGGCGGATCGTTTCGAGCTCCACCGGCTTGTCGAGATAGGCGCGGATGGAGCGGCGGGTGGTGACGGCTTCGGTTACGTTCACTGGGAATGACCTCGGAAGATTTGCGGCAAGAAAGCGAAAGCCGGGTGGATAGAGTTCTATTGCGAACCCTTCAACCCGGCCCAGACCTGTTCAATTTGGCAAGCGGCGCGTCGCACCGCTGGCGTGCAGATTATTCGGCTGCCGGTGCGGCGTCGGCATAATTCATTGCGCGGACTTCTTCCGACATGTCATCGGCGTCGACCAGCTTGGGGTCCTTGTACTTGTCGCGGAATTCGCGTTCCGAACTGGGCGCGATATTCGCGCGGCCAGAAAGGAACCCGGCCTTGATCCGGCACCGCACGAACTGGGTTTCGCCTTCCTCGACCTCAAGCGTAAGCTGATCGTCGGTTTCGAGCGAGTTGACCTTGAAGCTGCGCTCTCCCGGCTGGGAATTCAGCACGAAATAGCGCCCGCCACCCAGCGAGCTGAGCTTGTCCGGATCGCCATTGTCGAAGATCGCGCAGCCAAGCGCGGCACCGCTGAGCCCGCCGGTGCGATAGAACACCACCTGTCCCATCCCTTCGGGCGGGGTCGGCAGCTGGAAACCGCCTTCATCGGCTTGCATGGCGACAGCAGCGGGAGCGGTTGCCACAAACACCGCGGGCGCAGCCGCGGCAATGGCAAGAACGGCAAGAAATTTCTTCACTTCAGGTTCCTCTCGTTAAACCTATTCACTCTCGACCGCTTCCGGCTCAGCCACCTGTTGCGGTTGGGCGACCTCGAATTCTTCGTCATTGCGCAGCTTTGCCGTCGCGATCGTGCCGGGCTCGATCGTGGTGTTGCCGCCGCTGATCAGGAAACCCAGCACCCCGATTGTCGCCACGGTGGCGATGGTGATGTCGGTGTTGTCCTGCCCGCGAAAGAGGACTTCATCGCCCTCCTCGATGAATTTGAAGCTGCGCAGCTCGATCCGGCGATCCCCGAACTGGAGATAGCGCGCGGCAAGGATCAACTCGCCCGCAGCGCCTGCAAATCCGCCTTTTTCGGCATGGACGACCTGTCCTTCGCCCTCGATCCCCGCAGGCAGCACTTCGACCCCGTCAATCACCACGGGTTGCGCCAGCCGGATCGGGAACATGTCGCGCGCGTTGCTGATTTTCGAGCCGACCTGCGCTTCGACCGAGATGACGATACGGTGGCCGTTGGGAACGACGATTGTCGCAGGCTGATCGGGCGCGGGTTGATCGGCTTGGGAGGCAGTTTCCTCCTGCTCGAAAACCGGCGCAGCCACCGGCGCGGCATCATCAGGTGGTAGAGACTGCCCCAGAAGGGCAAGTGCAAGACAAAGCAAGCGGTGCGACCTTAAAAATGCCGATATGTCGCGCAGATATCTGCCAACCCGATTGACCCGTCAATACAATACGCAAGGCCCTCGAATTTTTACCGTATGCGAGTGAAGCGGGACGGCACAGACCGGGCTGCTTGCCAATCCTGCGCGATTGTAGCAATTCCGGGTCTTGCGCTGGGGGGAGTGTCTGATGACCGAGGTCGATCGTCCAAGGACGAAATTTTTCTCGCGGGAAAGAATCGAATACTGGTCCTTGATCGCGGAGATCGTCGCCGCTGCGGCGGTGGTCGTTTCGCTCGTCTTTGTCGGCGTGCAATTGCGCAGCGCGAACGTGATCGCCGTTCGCGATGAAGCGAACGCGACCATGCTCCAGTGGTCCAACATCCGCCGTTCGATCTATTCGGACGAAACCGTTGCCGAGATCTTCAACAGGGGCCTTGCCGATCCCGCGAGCCTCGATGAAACCGAGCGTGTCCGCTTCGATAACCTGATGACCGAATATTCATGGGGCACATGGCACATCTGGGACAGGATCGCGGCGGGATTGATCCCGGAAAGCCATTGGGAAAAGGGCGCGGGAAGCCATTTCCTTCTCGTCCTTTGCACACCTGGCGGGCGCGAATCCTGGCAAGAGATCAGCGTCACGATGCCACCGGGATTTGCAGACGCCATGAACGATCTTTCTCAGCGCCATGCCGGACCGGACGGGGAAAGCTGCAATCTCGGATCGGACTAGCGGGTCTTATCCATCGTGCCGCGGACAGTTTGGAACTCCACCGGCTTGTCGATATAGGCGCGGATAGAGCGGCGGGTGGTAACGGCTTCGGTTACGTTGATTGTTCAGGTTCCCGTTCCTCGATGTGCGCCCACCTAGTTAAAGCTATCCGCTCTATCGGAACCGCCCATAAATGACGGATTGCTGCAACGACGACCGTAGAACCTACAACAAAAATGAACGCCACAATTTCCGGATATTCCGTCTCCAGCACTAAACTTTCTGCAAAAATTTGAGATAAGAGGGTTACTAGAGATGCGAGAAAAATAGCAATTGAAATATAAGAAAATAGGTGAATTTGGAATTCATTCTTCGTAATAAATGCCAAGAACGGACCGGCTAAAAGAGATATCGGGAATATCAGCCAAAATAAATTTGATTCCATCATCTGCCACGATGTGAAAAACAATACTGCTGCACCGCAAACCAGCTTTAATGTATCGATCACTTCCCTCTTCTTATCCCTCATTGCTATCTCTTCCTCACGCCCTTCTCATCCTCGAACAACTCCGCAAGCTGTTCCATGATGGTGCCGCCGAGTTGCTCGACATCCATGATCGTCACCGCGCGGCGATAGTAACGCGTCACATCGTGGCCGATGCCGATGGCGACGAGCTGGACGGGTGAAACCTTCTCGATCCACTCGATCACGCCGCGCAAATGCGCTTCTAGATAGCCCGCCGAATTGACGCTCAGCGTGCTGTCATCCACCGGCGCACCGTCGGAAATCACCATCAGGATGCGGCGTTCCTCAGGCCGGTAGATCAGGCGGCTGTGCGCCCACATCAAAGCCTCGCCGTCGATGTTTTCCTTCAGCAGCCCTTCGCGCATCATCAGGCCGAGATTGCGCCGCGCGCGCCGCCATGGTTCGTCAGCCTGTTTGTAAATGATGTGCCGCAAGTCATTGAGGCGGCCCGGATTTTGCGGCTTGCCATCGGCCAGCCACGCCTCGCGGCTTTGCCCGCCTTTCCATGCGCGGGTGGTGAAGCCCAAAATCTCGGTCTTGACCCCGCACCGCTCCAGCGTGCGCGCAAGGATGTCCGCGCTGATCGCGGCAATGCTGATCGGGCGCCCGCGCATCGATCCGGAATTGTCGATCAGCAGGGTGACGATCGTGTCCTTGAACTCGACATCGCGCTCGACCTTGTAAGACAGCGCCGTGCCGGGGGAGACGATCACGCGGGAAAGGCGCGCGGCATCGAGCACGCCCTCTTCCTGATCGAAATCCCAGCTGCGGTTCTGCTGCGCCATCAGGCGGCGTTGCAGCCGGTTGGCCAGCCGGGTGACGACGCCCTGAAGCCCGGTAAGCTGGCTGTCGAGATAGGCGCGGAGCCGGTCCAGCTCTTCGGAATCGCACAGTTCGGGCGCTTCGACCACTTCGTCGAAACGCTCGGTAAAGGCCTTGTAATCGAGCCCGTCGGGAATGTCGGTCTGCGGGCGATTGGGGCGCACGGGGGCGTTGGAGGCATCGCCTTCCTCGCCCGCTTCGCCGTCCTGCATGTCGTCGTCGGCGGACATTTCGCTGTCGGTTTCGCCTTCGCCGTCGCCTTCGGTCATTTCGCCCGCGGCTTCGGCGCTTTGCGGATCGGCATCGCCTTCGCGCTGCTCGTCCCCGGCCTGATCCTCGTCCTCGCCCTGATCCTCTTCGGAATCGTCGTTTTCGGTCTGGTCGGGCTGATCGGTCGGGCGGGTCAGGTCTAGATCGCGCAGCATGTCGAGCGCTAGGCGTTGGAACACCGCCTGATCGCCGAGGTTTTCGCCCAGCGCGGCGAAATCGTCGCCCACCGTTTCCTCGATGAAGTCGCGCACCATGCTCACCCCGGCTTCGGCGCGTTTGGGGATCGGTTCCCCGGTCAGCTTTTCGCGCAGCATCAGCGACAAGGCGGTTTGCAGCGGCACTTCGGAGGAATTCTGCGCGCGCACGATGGCATCGGTTGCGGTGCGCATTTCGGTCGCGGCATCGAGGTTCGACCTGATCCCGCCGAACCGGTTTGCGCCCAGGGCCTCGTAACGCACCTGCTCGATCGCGTCATAACAGGCGCGCGCCACCGGCTCGGGCGGAGCGGAGCGTGCGTGCAGCCCCGCGTCATGATGGCGCAGCTTGAGCGCGAAACTGTCGGCAAAGCCGCGCGCTTCCGTCACCTGATCATGCGGCAGATCGCGCCCCGGCAACGGCACGCGGAAACGGTTGCCGCTGGCGCCGGGGACATCGGCGCTCCACGCCACCTCCACCTCGGCATCGCGCGCGATTGCCCGCGATGCACCGGTCAGCGCCTGCTTGAACCTGTCGAGTGGGGATTCTTCAGCCATTGGGTGGCAGATAGGAACTTATCGGGTGGCGGGCTACCTGTTAGTTTTAGAGGATGCTCTGCCCGGTGGCTTCCCAATCCTTCAGGAAGCCTTCGATGCCCTTGTCCGTCAGCACGTGCTTGAACAGGCCGTGGATCACCTTGGGCGGCGCGGTCATGACATCGGCGCCGATCTTGGCGGCTTGCAGCACATGGGTGGTGTGGCGCACCGATGCGACGAGGATTTCGGTGGCAAAGCCGTAATTGTCATAGATCAGGCGGATGTCCTCGATCAGGTCCATCCCGTCGAAGCCGTTGTCGTCATGCCGTCCGACGAAGGGCGAGATGAAGGTCGCCCCAGCCTTCGCCGCGAGCAGCGCCTGATTGGCGGAAAAGCACAGGGTGACGTTGACCATCGTGCCCTCGCCGGTCAGCGCCTTGCAGGTCTTGAGCCCGTCCACCGTGAGCGGCACCTTGATGCAGACATTGTCGGCAATCTTGCGCAGCACTTCGGCCTCTTTCATCATCGTCGCGTGATCCAGCGCGACGACTTCGGCGGAGACCGGGCCGTCGACGATCCCGCAGATTTCCTTGGTCACTTCCATGAAATCCCGCCCGGATTTGGCAATCAGCGAAGGATTGGTGGTGACGCCATCAAGCAGGCCGGTGTCGGCCAGTTCCTTGATGTCGGCGATTTCGGCGGTGTCGACGAAGAATTTCATGGCGCGGATATCTCCCTTTGCGCGTGCGATTCGCTTGCGCGGGGGATGGCACAGCCGGGGCCGCAGGGCCAGATGTGCGAGCGCCTGCCTCCCCCGATCAAAGCACTCCGTTGCCGAACACTCCGATCAGCACCGGATCGCGGGTAGAGGCCGGATCGCGCCGGATCGCGGCTTCCTCCACGCCCATCTCGGTCCAGATCGCATCGTCGATATTGCCCGCCAACCGCTGCGCGATGCCGCTGACATTGGTGCCCGCCGCCGCGTCGATCAGCTGGCCGACAAGCGGATCGGAAGCAATACGGATCGCCTCGCCCAGTTCGGGCACCATCGCGTCGATCAGCCGCCCGCCCAGCTCTCCGCGTAGCGCCTGAGTCGCCGCGCTTGGCCCGCCGCGCACCAGTTCCACCGCATTGGCAAGGCCGATCACCCGCACCGCATCGGTAACGATCGGCGCGGCGCGATAGGATGCGTCGATGGCGATATCGGCAAAGGCATCCTCCAGCCGATCCTTGAACAGCGCGGAAGTGAGGATGCGCGAGACCACATCCCCGCGCGCCCCCAGCAGATTGCCAAGGCCCAGCCGCGCGACCTGCGTATCCCAATAGCCGTCCGGCGCGATCAGCCGGGCAAAGGCGCGCTCGCTCGACAACAGCAACAATCGGCGCACCGCTTCGGTCAGGCTGAAGCCGGGCATTGTCGAACAGGCAGGCAGCGCCAGCACCAAAGCCCCGCCCGCGCCCGCTTTCAGAAAATGCCTGCGCCCCAGTTCCGTAATCTCGTGTCCGTTCATATCCCTGACCCTTTGCCTTGTGGTTTGCATGTCTGTGCCTTCATATTATCGAACCGCATATGAACCGCGTCCGCCTCCTTGTCCTCAACGCCGCGCTCGGCCCGCTGGATTACAGCGTGCCCGAAGGCATGGCGGTGGAACCCGGCAGCGTGGTCGTCGCGCCGCTCGGCCCGCGCACCGTCACCGGCATCGTCTGGGACGAAGGCCGCCTGCCCGGAACCGAGGTGGACGCGTCCAAACTACGGCCCTTGCGCGAAGTTATTCCCTTGCCGCCGCTTTCGGCGCCCTTGCGCCGCCTGATCGAATGGACCGCCGATTATTACTGCGCGGCGCTGGCCAGCGTTGCGCGGATGGTGCTGTCGAGCGGAGGTGCGCTGGGCGGGCCGACCACCATGACCGAATACCGCCTGTCGGGCGGTCTGCCCGAACGCATGACCCCGCAGCGCCTCGCCGCGATTGAGGCGCTGGAGGGCGAACAGGGCACCATCCGCGAGCTTTTGGGGATCGCGGGCGTATCCGAAGGGGTGTTGCGCGGGCTGGTGAATCAGGGGGTGATAGAGCCGGTGTCGGTGGCGATCGATCGCCCCTACCCCGTTGCCGATCCCGATTACGACCAGCCCGATCTTTCGCCCGATCAGCAGTCCGTCGCGGATGTGTTGGTGCAAGCGGTGAAGGCCCGCAAATTTGCGCCTTTCCTGATCGACGGGGTGACGGGATCGGGCAAGACCGAAACCTATTTCGAACCCGTGGCTCAGGCGCTGCGGATGGGGCGGCAGGTGCTGGTGCTGCTGCCCGAAATCGCGCTGACCGAGAATTTCCTGTCGCGTTTCGAAGACCGCTTTGGCGCGGCCCCGGTGCAATGGCATTCCTCGCTCAAATCGACCGAGCGGCGGCGCGCATGGCGAGCGATTTCCGAAGGTTCGGCGCAGGTCGTGGTGGGCGCGCGTTCGGCGCTGTTCCTGCCCTATGCCGATCTTGGCCTGATCGTCGTTGATGAAGCGCATGAAATCAGTTTCAAGCAGGATGACGGGGTGCGCTACAACGCGCGCGACGTATCGGTGATGCGCGCCCGGTTCGAAGGTCTGCCGGTGGTGCTGGCCAGCGCGACCCCGGCGCTCGAAAGCCTGCACATGGCAAGCACGGGCACTTACACGAAGCTCGATTTGCCAAGCCGTTTCGGCGGCGCGCAATTGCCCGATATCAAGCTGGTCGATCTGACGCAGGAAAAACCGCCAAGCGGGCGCTGGCTCGCCGCGCCGCTGATCGCCGGGATAGAGGCGCGACTGGAAGCGGGCGAGCAGGTGCTGCTGTTCCTCAACCGCCGCGGCTATGCCCCGCTGACGCTGTGCCGCAATTGCGGACACCGCTTCAAATGTCCGAATTGCAGCGCGTGGCTGGTCGAACACCGGCTTTCGGCGCGGCTCGCCTGCCACCATTGCGGGCTGGAGACAAAGCCGCCCGATGCCTGCCCTGAATGCGGTGAAGGCGATTGCCTGGTCGCCTGCGGCCCCGGCGTCGAACGGATCGCGGATGAGGTTTCGGCGCTGTTTCCCGATGCCCGTGTCGCGGTCGCCACGTCCGACACGCTCGGATCGCCCGAACGCGCCGCGCAGTTCATCGCCCAGGTGCGCGAAGGCGCGATTGACGTGATCGTCGGCACGCAATTGGTGACGAAGGGGTTCCACTTTCCCGAACTGACGCTGGTGGGCGTAGTTGATGCCGATCTGGGCCTTGAAGGCGGAGACTTGCGCGCGGCGGAGCGCACCTATTCGCAGGTCGCGCAGGTTGCCGGGCGCGCCGGTCGGGGCGAGAAACCGGGCGAAGTGCTGATCCAGACGCGCCATCCGGAGGCTCCCGTTATCGCCGCGCTCGCGAACGGGGATCGCGATGCCTTCTACGCGGCAGAGACAGAGGCCCGGCGCGATGCGGGTGCGCCGCCGTTCGGGCGGTGGGCGGCGATCATCATATCGTCGGAGGACGAACGCGAAGCGCGCGAGGCGGCGGTGCGGCTGGGCGATACCCGCCCGCATCTGCCCGACATCCACATCCTTGGCCCCGCCCCCGCCCCGCTCGCGCTGCTGCGCGGGAGGTATCGCTATCGCTTTCTCGTCAATGCAAGGCGCAGCGCGAATTTGCAGGACACATTGCGCGAATGGCTGGACCGCCAGCAATTCCCGCCGGGCGTGCGCGTGGGCGTGGATGTCGATCCCTACAGCTTCGTATGACGGCGCATTAGGTCAATTCTAACCAGTCTGGTGCAAAGCCCCCTGCCATGCAGTTCAAGGAGGCTTTGACGGTGAAACCCGCCGCATGGATGATCGCGCTGAGTGCCGCGTCGCTGGCCGGCACCCCGGCGCTTGCTGATGAAGGTCAGGCTGAAGGCGCCGACGCGCCGCAGCAGTGGCATGTCATGATCTCGCTGTATGAATCGGTGCAGAAGAACAGCTGCGGCGACAGGATCTACAAGGTCAGCACCGCCGAGCCGATCGTGATCGACGGGCCGGACACGATCACGGTCAATCACATCAATACCGTCGTCGGCGAATGGATGGCGCATCTGCGCACCGTTTCGCCCGCGGCATGGCGGATGGTGAATGGCGACACGGGCGATCACGTCACCGATGTCTATTTCCGCCGTTCGCACGAAGAGGCGATGCGAGCCTTCACCCGCGACGGCCATCTGGAGCGCGAGCCGGGATGCTGGGGATCGGTGCTGATGAAGCATCCGGTCGAAAGCTTCGCCTTCAGCGCGCCGGCCGATTTCGTGAAGTGGGAATTCGGGCAGGAACCCCCGCCCCCGCCCGGCGTCGGCGGAGTGGCGCGCGATCTGGCACCGATACCGGGCCTTGCAAAACGGGATTGATCGGCACTTATCGCGCTCCTGTGCATTGACGGGGCGATGAGCAAACCTGTCCTAGTCCCCGTCCTCGGCGATCAGCTGACCCGCACTCTTTCCTCCCTGCGCGGCTGCGCGAAGGAGGACACCGTCATCCTGATGATGGAGGTGTGGGACGAAGCGACATACGTCAAACATCACAAGCAGAAGATCGCCCTGATCTTCTCCGCCATGCGCCATTTCGCCGCAGAATTGCGCGATGCGGGGTGGCGCGTGGATTATGTGAAGCTGACCGATGAAGACAATTCGGGCAGCTTCACCGGCGTAGTCGCCCGCGCGATAGAACGCCACGCCCCGCGCAAGCTCCGCATTACCGAGGCGGGCGAATGGCGGGTGCAGCAGCAGATCGAGGAATGGCCGGACAAATTCGCCTGCGAAGTCGAAATCCTCACCGACGATCGCTTCCTGTGCTCGCACGCCGAATTTCGCGACTTGGCGGAGGGGCGCAAGCATCTGACGATGGAGCATTTCTATCGCGAGATGCGCCGCAAGACCGGGCTGCTGATGCACGATGACGGCAAACCGGTAGGCGGCGAATGGAATTACGATGCCGAAAACCGCCAGTCGCCCGATTCCGGCATCAATCCGCCCCCCGCCCCCAAATTCGAACCCGATGACATCACAGGGGAGGTTATCGCGCTGGTGAAGGATCATTTCGGCGATCACTTCGGCGATCTCGAACCCTTCGGCTGGCCTGTCACATCGGATCAGGCGGAGGAAGCCGCCGATGCCTTCTTCGCCCAGAGGCTCGGGAAATTCGGCCCCTATCAGGACGCGATGGTGCACGGGTCGGACGATCTTTACCACTCCATGCTGTCAACCAGCATCAACCTCGGCCTGATCGACCCGCTTGAGCTGTGCCGCCGCGCCGAACAGGCTTATTCAGACGGCAAGGCCCCGCTCAATTCGGTGGAGGGGTTCATCCGCCAGATCATCGGCTGGCGCGAATATGTGCGCGGGTTCTATTGGCTGAAGATGCCCGGCCTTGCCGACGACAACGCGCTCAACGCCACCCGCCCCCTGCCCGAATTCTTCTGGACCGGCGACACCGAGATGCGCTGCCTTGCCGATTGCGTGCGCACCACCCGCGAAGACGCGCATGCGCACCATATCCAGCGGCTGATGGTGCTCGGCAATTTCTGCCTGATCGCCGGGATTGATCCCAAGGCGGTGCAGGACTGGTATCTCGCCGTCTATGCCGATGCGTTCGAATGGGTCGAACTGCCCAATGTCGCCGCGATGGTGCTCTATGCCGACGGCGGCAACCTCGCGACGAAGCCCTATGCCGCGTCGGGCAATTACATCAACAAGATGTCCGATTACTGCAAGAAATGCAGCTACAAGGTGGCCCAGAAGACCGGCGACGGAGCCTGCCCGTTCAACCCGCTGTACTGGCATTTCATGGACGCCAACCGCGAGCGGCTGGAATCGAACCACCGCATCGGCCGCATCTACGGGACATGGGACCGCATGGGCGAGACGAAACAGCGCGAATATCTGGACAGCGCGGAGAAGTTTCTGGACAGCCTCACGCCAGCCAGCAAAGGATGGGCGCGAAACGTGAATTGAGGAGCCGACACCCATGCTTACCGTCCACCACCTGCGCATTTCGCAATCCGAACGCATCGTCTGGCTGTGTGAGGAACTGGGGCTGGATTACGAGCTGGTGCTCTACAATCGCGATCCCGAAACGCGGCTGGCCCCGCCTGAGCTGAAGGCGCTGCACCCGATGCAGGTCGCCCCCGTCATCACCGACGGTGACCTGGTGCTGGGCGAAAGCGGAGCGATCGTCGAGTATATCGTCGGCAAATATGCGCCCGATACGGCGCTTGTCCCCGGCCCCAATCACCCCGACTTTGCCGATCACCTGTACTGGTTCCACTTCGCCAACGCGACTTTCATGACCAACGGCATGATGCAGATCGCGGTCAATTTTGCCGGAGCGCAAATGCCACCGCCGCTGCAAAAGCGGGTCGACAATGCCTGGGCGCAGATCGAGGCGCGGCTGGGCGAAGCGGACTATTTCGGCGGATCGCAGCTGACCACCGCCGACATCATGATGGTGTTCCAGCTGACCACCAGCCGCGCTTTCAACGGCATGACGATCGATCACCTGCCCAATCTGAAAGCCTACCTGCAACGCATCGGTGCGCGCGAGGCATATCAACGCGCGATGGCCAAATGCGAACCGGGAATGCCACCCAAGCTGGATTGAGAGCGGCGACAATGCTCGGCAAATTGCGGCGTCGCCTCGGTCTGCACAGGGAACAGGCGGCAAGCCATGTGCCCCCCGCCCTGCCCAAAGAGGGCCATGTCTATTCCTTCAGGACGCGGCCCTATACCCCGTTCTCTGCCAGCGAGACCGGCCGGTATGCCGCGATAAAGGTGCTGGGCGTGACCGACAGGCTTGTGGTGATCGCCACGCTCGAACCGGTCTGGCCACGTCATCCCACGCTGAAAGAGGCATCGGGTGCACGCGTCCTTTCGCAATACCGGTTTGCCCATGAAGGGCGCGACGCTGTTATCGGGGTTCTCAAGGAAGCATGGGATATTGCGGAGGCTCTCGACGATTGCCGCCTGCTAGGCTCGGTTTCGGTCTCAGCGCGGGACCTGAGAGTGGTGGACGATTACGAGAGCGGTGTCCCCGGTTGTTCCTATGCGCACCTCGCCTTCGCCAATTTTGCATCCGAAGGAGAATGGCGCTGGGCCAATGATCGCGAGGCGCTGGTGCGCGAAGTCGAATTGCGCGACGCCGAGGCCGCGAGGAAACGGGCCGAGCAGGACGCACGATATCGCGACCGGCTGAAAGGGCTGACGCTGGAGAAGCTGCTGTCCGAAACGCCGTTTGAAAACTGGTCGCCTTCCCCGCCCTATCCTCCGCAGGAATTCACGCAGGCCGCACGCGCGGCGATCCATGCAGCCTGCCGCGAGATACAGGCGCTCGGCGAAAAGCCGCGCAGGCCCGCTGTCAGAAAGATACTGAAAGCCACGGTCGAATGGTTCAACCATGCCGACGAAGCCGCCGGACAGGTCATCGAAACCGAGGAACGCGAGGACATTGTCGCGGTGCTGGAAGAAATCGCCCATGCCGCAAAGCAAAAGGCGCTGGTCGGCGAAATCGACGACTGGCGGGATTGGTAAGCTTTCCTACTCGCCTGCGCGATGCGATGATCGGGGCGGCTCTTTCGTATCGTCCGGACCGCCCGATTACGGGCCATTTCGCGTGACACTTTGCATCATCAAAGGGTGACACTTTACGCGCCCAAGAGTGACAGTCCGAACGATTGCGGGTGACACTTTGGCGCGCAAGGTGACACTCTGGCCGCAAAGGTTACGGTTTTGCCCTCCAAGGGTGACAGGATGGGGATTTTATCCCTGGACAGTGTTCCACCTGTTCCACCCTGTTGGGAATCACCCCTGCTGCTCGCGCTTCAGCAGTTCCGCCTTGATCTCGGGGCCGTATGCGTATCCGCCCACGCCGCCTGACGCGGGGACGACGCGGTGGCACGGGATCAGCACCGCGATGGCGTTGGCGCCATTGGCGCTGCCCACGGCGCGGCTGGCCTTGGGATTGCCCAGCATCGCCGCCTGTTCGCCATAGCTGCGCGTCTCGCCCGCAGGGATACGGCGCAGCGCCTCCCAGCAGGCCTGCTGAAACGCGGTGCCCCTGACGTCCAGCGGGATATGCGCGTTGTCGCTGCCCGGCTGTTCGACCGCGGCGAGCACTTCGTCGAACAGCGCGGCAAAGCTGTCATCCGCCTCGACCAGATCGGCCTTGGGGAAACGGGCGCGCAGTTCCGCCTCGCCTTCACCGAAGGACAGGCAGCACACGCCTTTGTCCGTGGCGGCGACCAGCATCGGGCCGAGCGTCGTTTGCATAACCCGCCAGTGGATCTGGCGGCCCTCGCCCCCGCTCTGCCAATCGCTTGCCGTCATACCCAGCCTTCCCTTGGTTTCGTCATAGAAGCGCGAGGGGCTGGAATAGCCCGCCTCGTACAGCGCCTGCGTCACGCTCGCCCCGGTTTCCAGCGCCTCACGCACGCGCTCTTCACGCAGGGCCCGGGCGAAGGCCGCCGGGGACAGGCCCACGGTGCGCTTGAACAAGCGCTGGAAATGGGTCGGCGAATAGCCGGTCAGATCGGCCAGCTGATCGAGCGTCTTTGCCCCGTCCGCCCGGATCGCGGCGATGGCGGCCAGCACGCAGGCCTCCTCCGCGCTCTGGGTATTGGGGGAACACCGCTTGCAGGCGCGCAGGCCCGCGCCTTCGGCATCGGCAGGGGTCGCGTAAAAGCGCACATTGCGGCGCAAGGGCGCGCGCGCCGGGCATGACGGGCGGCAGTAAATGCCGGTCGAATGGACGCCCGTGACAAAGGCGCCGTCATAGCGCCGGTCCTTCGCCAGCGCGATCTGCCAGCGCTCGTCATCGGTAAGGGTCGTTGTCTGTGTCATGGCCGTGGTGTCGCAGGCTTTCGACATAAGCGCATCCCGAAGCTTGCGGTCAATGTCAGGCGCGGCATAAGGGTGGGTGATGACACGCTTTGTCCGACTGGTCGCCGCCCCTTTGTTCGCGCTGCTGGCGCTTGCCTTCACCGCCCTGCCCGCATCCGCCGATCCGGGCGATGTCGATGCGGCGGCGCGCGGCGTGGTGCGCGTGGTGCTGATCGACCGCAGCGGCGGCGAAGTGGTGCCGGTAACGCATGGCAGCGGCTTTGCGGTGTCCTCGACCATGATCGTCACCAACGCCCACGTCATCCGCGAAGCCCTGCAGGACGACACGCTTCGGATCGGGATTGTGCCGAGCGAAGGCGACGCGGCGACCTTTGCCACGCCTGTCGCGGTCAGCCCGCGCAACGACCTTGCTCTGCTGGAGATCACCGACGGATCGCTGCGCCTGCCTCCGCTGACGATCGCGGGCGGAGTTGCCGGTGACATGGGCGAGGTGTCGGCAGTGGGATACCCGATGAATGTCGATCTCGCACAAGGGCTGGAAATGCGCGACATCTTCCGCGCCCAGCCCCCGGTGAAGAGCCGCGGCTTCCTGTCGGGCCAGCGCCCTTCGCGCCAGTTCGACACGATCCTCCACACCGCCCCGATCGCGCGCGGCAATTCGGGCGGGCCGTTGCTCGACGGATGCGGGCGGGTGTTGGGGGTCAACAGCTTCGGCGCGGATTCGGACGGATCGGATGCCGAGTTCTACTTCGCCGTTTCCCTGCGCGAACTGCTGCCCTTCCTGCGCGAAAACGGGATTGAGCCTTCGGTCAACGCCCTGCCCTGCCGCTCGATCGACGAATTGAACGCCGCCGAACGCGCCCGGTTCGAGGCACAGCGGGCAGAGACGCAGGCCCGGCTGGACGCGCGCGAAGCGGAACTGCGCGAAGCCCGCGAACAGGCCCGTTTGCAAGCGCAGATCGAAGTGCTCGATGCGCGCGACAATGCGATGGCGCTGGCGATGGTGCTGCTGCTGCTCGGGATCGGATCGGGCTATGCCGCGCTCCAGCTGAGCAAGAGCCAGCACGACAATCCCGAGAATCGCAACCGCGCCATCATCGCCGCAGTGATCGCCGGCCTCGCTCTGATCGCGACGGTGCTGGTGTGGCTGACTCGTCCCGGCTTCAGCGAGATCGAGGAGCGGGTCGCCGCGATTCTCGACGAAAGTGAAACCGATGGCGCAGACGCTCCCACCGGCGACATAGCCGGCGACGGGACGCTGATCTGCACGCTCGACACCGATCGCAGCCGCATCACCGGCGCGCGAACGGACGATGTGGAGTTCGACTGGGCAGCGGACGGCTGCGTCAACCAGCGCACGCAATACGGCCTGTCGGGCGGCAACTGGACGCGCGTATTCGTGCCGAGCGACGAGGCGGCGGTTTCGGTCAATGTCTATGATCCGGACACCCGCACATTCCGCACCGATCGCTATCTGCTGGGCCGCGCCGCGATGGACGCCGCGCGCGAAGCCCGCCGCGAATACGACCCGCCCGCCTGCGGGGTAACCGACGCGCAACGCACGCTGGGCGAACAGCAAAGCGCGCTGCTTTCCCTGCTGCCCGACCGCCCGAACGAGCGGCTGGTCTACACCTGCGAGACGAAGGGCGCGGGTGTTGTTGGCGCAGCGGCACGCTAAGCTGAAGAGAGAATGACGAGGAGCCGACTGACGCCAGAGCCGCCCAGCTTGATGCTCCGCCCTAGGCCGCCAGCGCCTCGCCCGACAGGGTGATGCGGTGCATTTCGCGGTAGTGGCCGTGATAATCGTTCATCGCATTGTGCCACGTCGTGCGATTGTCCCAGATCGCCACCGTGCCCGGCTTCCATTCAAGACGGCATTCATTGTCGCCCGTCAGCGCGGCGTCGAACAATTGCTGCAGCAGCGGCATGCTTTCTTCGCGGGTCTGGCCGACGAAATGGATCGTGAAGGCGCTGTTGACATAAAGCAGCTTGCGACCGGTGTGCGGATGGCGGATCACCACCGGGTGAATCGCACCGGTCTTCAGGTCCTGCCCGCGCAGTGACTTGGCCATGTCGGTCTGGGCGTAAAGGCCGTCCGCCTTGTAGACGTGATCGGCGGTGTGGAATGCCTCCAGCCCTTCAACCGCCGCCTTCAATTCATCGGACAGCGCATCATAGGCCGCGCCCATGTGTGCCCACATGGTATCGCCACCCTTTGGCGGCAGGTGCCGGGCGACCAGCACCGATCCCATCGCCGGGACCTGATCATAGGAATGATCGGTGTGCCACGCACCGCCGATATTGGTCTGCTGGTCAGGCTCTTTCTTGACCACGGCGATTTCGTTGTAATCGTCCTGCAGCGGGAAATAGTTGTTCACGTCGATCCCGCCCCAGCGACGGCCGAAAGTGATGTGATCTTCAGGCGTGAATTCCTGATCGCGGAACACCGCGACTCCATGTTCATAGATCGCCTTCTTGATCTCCTGCATTTCGGCATCGCTGCATTGCGCCAGCTTTACGCCCGAAACTTCGACGCCGCATTTCGGCGCCATCGGCGTCAGTTGCATTTTCCCTCTCCCACTCGGCCCGCTTACCGTTCGGTAAGTCAAATGCCAGATACACTCTTTTTCCGCAAGCTGACAGACTCTGTACTCCCTCCGCTTGCGCAATCCAGATTCAATTGCTAGGCGCGCGCCAGCTTTGACGGGGAAGCCCCTATGTGCCCTGCCGCATCAAAGCTGCACAACTTTATTTTCGGACACCTGCCGAAGGGATTTCAAGCGCGTGGATATTTCCGCCGGTATTCAGGCCAGCCTAGCGGGGCGGTACGCTTCTGCCCTCTTTGATCTGGCCAGCGAAAACGGGACGGTCACTGCCGTCGAAACCGATCTGGAGAAGCTCGGCGCCGCGCTCGGCGAATCCGGGGACCTGCGGGCTGCCACGAGCAATCCGCAGCTCTCGCGCGCCCAGCAGGGTGCCGCAGTTGCCGCCGTGGCAAAGCATCTCAAGCTTTCCGATCTCACCACCAGCTTCCTTGGTGTGCTCGCCGGGAATCGCCGCCTGTCGAAGCTGCCGGACATGATTGCCGCGTTCAAGGCGATCGCCGCAGCCCAGCGCGGTGAAGTCACCGCAACCGTTACCAGCGCGCATCCGCTCTCCGCCGAACAGCTTGCCACCTTGAAGGACAAGCTGACTGCGCGTCAGGGCCGCACTGTAATGCTTTCCGCCGATGTCGACCCCGATCTTCTGGGTGGGCTGGTCGTCACCATCGGCTCCACGCGCATCGACGCATCGATCCGCACCCGTCTCAATTCTCTCTCCCAGGCAATGAAGGCCTAAAGGACTAGAAACATGGAAATTCGCGCCGCAGAAATCTCCAAGGTCATCAAGGACCAGATCGCCAATTTCGGCACCGAAGCGCAGGTGAGCGAAGTCGGCACCGTGCTGAGCGTGGGTGACGGTATCGCCCGCATCCACGGCCTCGACAAGGTTCAGGCCGGTGAAATGGTCGAATTCGCCAACGGCGTTCAGGGCATGGCTCTGAACCTCGAAGCCGACAACGTCGGCGTCGTGATCTTCGGCTCGGACGCCGAGATCAAGGAAGGCGACACCGTCAAGCGGACCGAAACCATCGTGGACGTTCCCGTCGGCAAGGGCCTGCTGGGCCGCGTTGTTGACGCTCTGGGCAACCCGATCGACGGCAAGGGCCCGATCGAATCGACCGAGCGTCGCCGCGTCGAAGTGAAGGCTCCGGGCATCATCCCGCGCGAATCGGTTTCGGAACCCGTGCAGACCGGCCTCAAGGCTGTGGACGCTCTCGTTCCCGTCGGCCGTGGCCAGCGCGAACTGATCATCGGCGACCGTCAGACCGGCAAGACCGCTGTCGCGATCGACACCTTCATCAACCAGAAGGGCGTGAACGAAGGCGATGACGAATCGAAGAAGCTGTACTGCGTCTATGTCGCCGTCGGCCAGAAGCGTTCGACCGTTGCCCAGATCGTGAAGCAGCTCGAAGAAAACGGCGCGATGGAATACTCCATCGTCGTCGCCGCGACCGCTTCGGAGCCCGCACCACTTCAGTACCTCGCGCCCTACACCGGCTGCGCAATGGGTGAATTCTTCCGCGACAACGGCATGCACGCCGTGATCGTGTACGACGACCTTTCGAAGCAGGCTGTGGCCTATCGCCAGATGTCGCTGCTGCTGCGTCGTCCTCCGGGCCGCGAAGCATATCCGGGCGACGTGTTCTATCTCCACAGCCGCCTGCTTGAGCGCGCTGCTAAGATGAACGGCGACAACGGTTCGGGCTCGCTCACCGCGCTGCCGATCATCGAAACCCAGGCAGGCGACGTGTCGGCCTATATTCCGACCAACGTGATCTCGATCACTGACGGCCAGATCTTCCTCGAAACCAACCTGTTCTATCAGGGCATCCGTCCGGCGATTAACGTCGGCCTGTCGGTTAGCCGCGTCGGCGGTGCCGCTCAGACCAAGGCGATGAAGAAGGTTTCGGGCTCGATGAAGCTCGACCTTGCGCAGTACCGTGAAATGGCGGCGTTCGCGCAGTTCGGTTCGGACCTCGACGCATCGACGCAGAAGCTGCTCAACCGCGGCGCGCGTCTGACCGAGCTGCTCAAGCAGCGTCAGTTCAACCCGATGCCGTTCGAAGAGCAGACCGTGTCGATCTTTGCCGGCACCAATGGCTTCGTCGATTCGATCCCGGTTGACCGCGTGAACCAGTACGAAGAACAGATGCTGGCGTATTTCCGCAGCGAACACGCCGATGTGCTCGCCGAAATCCGCACCAGCGGCAAGTTCGAGGACGACACCAAGGCGAAAGTCGTGGCCGGCCTCGAAGCTTTCGCCAAGCAGTTCGCCTGATCGACCCCAGCTAGACGGAGCGCCTAAGTGCCCTCACTCAAGGAACTCAAAGGTCGGATCAACTCGGTCAAATCGACCCAGAAGATCACCAAGGCCAAGCAGATGGTCGCGGCGGCCAAGCTCCGCCGTGCCCAGAGCGCTGCCGAAGCCGCGCGCCCCTATCAGGAACGTCTGGCCGCGGTCATGGCGAGTCTCGCGGGGAAGGTTTCGGGCGATAGCGCTCCGAAACTGCTCGCCGGGACCGGCAGCGACCAGCGTCACCTGCTTGTCGTCGTAAACACCGACAAGGGCCTGTGCGGCGGTCTGAACTCCAACCTCGTCAAGGCTGCCAAGGCCAAGGCGCAGGACCTGCTTGCCGCTGGCAAGACGGTGGAATTCTACCTCGTCGGCAAGAAAGGCCGCGCCCCGCTCAAGCGTGAACACGCCGAGCGGATCACCGGCGGTTTCGACACTTCGACCGTGAAAACCCCCGGTTTCGAAGAAGCCGACGCCATCGCCGCCGAACTGATCGGCATGTTCGAAGGCGGCAAGTTCGACGTCGCACACCTGATCTTCCCGACCTTCAAGTCGGCACTGGCTCAGGAACCGACCGTCAACCAGCTGATCCCGGTCCCCTCGCCCGACAACGCCGACGCTGGCGATGCCGTGGTCGAATACGAACCGGGCGAAGAGGAAATCCTCGAAGAGCTGCTGCCGCGCTACGTCAAGACGCAGCTGTTCGGCTCTCTGCTTGAGCGCGAGGCATCGGAGCAAGGCGCTTCGATGACCGCGATGGACAACGCGACGCGCAATGCAGGCGACCTCATCAACAAGCTGACCATTCAATACAACCGCAGCCGTCAGGCCGCGATCACTACCGAACTCATCGAGATCATCGCTGGGGCGGAGGCACTGTAATCATGAATTTTTCCGTTCTCAAACTGGCGACCATCGCGCCGATCGTGCTGCTTGCGGCATGTGGCGAGGAACCGGCTCCGGCGCCTGCCCCGGTCGAAACAACCGCAGCGGCAGAACCCGAAGCCCCGTCGATTCCGCCGCCCGACGGCACCTTCTTCAAGGAAGCCTTTGCCAAGACCTGTCCGAATGCAAAACCGGTGAACACCGCCGCTTGCAAGCGCGCAGGAATGGGCTCACCCGAGGTCATCTGTGAATTCGGCCTCGGCGACGACGAATATCTGCGTAACAAGACCACTCTGGTCCAGGGCGAAACCGAATGGGAAATCGCCGACCCCGAAACCACTTGCGCACTTGGCGCCTAAGCATCTGACGAAAGCAGGACAGTAAAATGGCCACCGCACCCGTACTCAACCAGACCACAAACGGCACCATCAGCCAGGTCATCGGCGCTGTCGTTGACGTGCAGTTCGAAGGTGAACTGCCCGCGATCCTTACCGCGCTGGAGACCAAGAACGACGGCAAGACGCTCGTTCTCGAAGTCGCGCAGCACCTCGGTGAAAACACCGTCCGCACCATCGCAATGGACGCCACCGAAGGCCTCGTGCGCGGTCAGGAAGTGATCAACACCGGCGCGCAGATTTCCGTGCCGGTCGGCCCCAAGACGCTGGGCCGCATCATGAACGTCGTCGGCGAAGCCATCGACGAGCGTGGCCCGATCGGTGCCGAAATGACCGCTCCGATCCACGCAGAAGCACCGGCCTTCATCGACCAGTCGACCGAAGCCAGCATTCTCGTCACCGGGATCAAGGTGATCGACCTGCTCGCCCCTTACGCAAAGGGCGGCAAGATCGGCCTGTTCGGCGGCGCCGGCGTGGGAAAGACCGTGCTGATCCAGGAACTGATCAACAACATCGCGAAGGGTCACGGCGGCGTGTCCGTGTTCGCCGGCGTGGGTGAGCGCACCCGCGAAGGTAACGACCTTTATCACGAATTCCTCGACGCCGGCGTTATCGCCAAGGACGCCGACGGCAACGCCACCAGCGAAGGTTCTAAGGTGGCACTCGTGTTCGGCCAGATGAACGAGCCTCCGGGCGCACGCGCACGCGTCGCTCTGTCGGGCCTGACGATGGCGGAATACTTCCGCGATCAGGAAGGCCAGGACGTGCTGTTCTTCGTCGACAACATCTTCCGCTTCACGCAAGCCGGTTCGGAAGTGTCGGCACTGCTCGGCCGTATTCCTTCGGCCGTGGGCTACCAGCCGACCCTGTCGACCGACATGGGCAACCTGCAGGAACGCATCACCTCCACCACCAAGGGTTCGATCACCTCGGTGCAGGCGATCTACGTGCCGGCTGACGACCTTACCGACCCTGCTCCGGCAACCTCGTTCGCTCACCTTGACGCGACGACCACGCTGAGCCGTGCGATTTCGGAACTCGGCATCTACCCGGCCGTGGACCCGCTGGACTCGACCAGCCGCGTTCTCGAACCGCGCGTTGTCGGTCAGGAGCACTATGAAACAGCTCGCCGCGTTCAGGAAACGCTGCAGAAGTACAAGTCGCTGCAGGACATCATCGCCATTCTCGGGATGGACGAGTTGTCGGAAGAGGACAAGCTGATCGTGGCGCGTGCGCGCAAGATCCAGAAGTTCCTGTCGCAGCCGTTCCACGTGGCAGAAGTCTTCACCAACATCCCCGGCATCTTCGTGCAGCTCGAAGACACGATCAAATCGTTCAAGGCCGTGGTCGATGGCGAATACGATCACCTGCCCGAAGCCGCCTTCTACATGGTCGGCGGGATCGACATGGTGGTCGAAAAGGCCGCCAAGCTGGCTGAAGAGGCGTAAGGCATCATGCCCCTGCACTTTGAACTCGTAACCCCGGCCAAGCTGGTCCGTTCGGAAGACGTCCACATGGTCGTCGTCCCCGGCACCGAAGGCGAATTCGGTGTGCTCGAAGGCCATGCGCCTTTCATGAGCACGATCCGTGACGGCGCCGTGCAGGTCTACAAGACCGAAGGCAGCGCGCCGGAAACAATCGAAGTGCGCGGCGGCTTTGCCGAGGTAGGCGATACCGGCCTGACGGTGCTCGCCGAGCACGTCGAAGGCTGATCCGGCCTGTCACAATCAGAACAAACGAAAGGGCGGCCAAATGGTCGCCCTTTTTCGTTTGAAGGGCTTCACATTCCCCCCCTTCCCCGGCACAACTTCACCATTCCCACCCCCACAGGAGAGGACATTTGAAACTTGTTTCAACGCTTGCACTGGCGGCAGTCATGACGATCGGCGCGACCACTTCGGCACTGGCCGATGCCCACATGGACGAATCCGGCGTCCCCGGCCCTGAACAGGATCCCTACATCTGGCTTGAGGAAGCGCGCAGCGAAGAGGCGCTCGACTGGGTTCGGGCCGAAAACACCCGTACGCTCGCCGCGCTGGAAACCGATCCCCGGTTCGAGGAACTGAAAGCCGAAGCGCTCGCCATCTTCGACAGCGAAGACCGCATCCCCTTCGTCAGCTTCCGCCCTGACGGTCTCTACAATTTCTGGCAGGACAAGGATAACCCCAAAGGCGTTCTGCGCCGCACGACGCTCGAAAGCTATCAGACGGACAATCCCGAATGGGAAGTCGTCCTCGACATTGACGCGCTGGCCGCGGCAGAGGGCAAGGAATGGGTCTACAGCGGATCGTCCTGCCTCCCGCCCGAACAGAACAAGTGCATGATCGCACTCTCCGATGGCGGTGAGGATGCCACCATCATGCGCGAATTCGACATGGCGACCAAAAGCTTCGTCGAAGGCGGCTTCGTGATCGAAGAGAAAAGCCAGGGCGGCGTGTCATGGTTTGACGAAGACACGTTGCTGGTTGGGCGCGATTTCGGCGAAGGCACGCTGACCGAAAGCGAATATCCCTTCACCAGCCGTGTATGGAAGCGCGGCACACCTCTGTCCGAAGCCAAGGAAATCTTTCGTGGCGAAGCCAGCGACGTCTGGGCGGGTGCCAGCATCCTGCGCGACAACACCGGAACAATTCATGCAACCACCGCTTTCCGGGGCGTGAGCTTCCACGAAAGCGAATACTTCGTCCTTGATCCGAATACCTATGAGTGGATCAAGCTCGACATCCCCAAGAAGGCTTCGCTCTATGGCATTGTCGACGGGCACATTCTGGTGACCACCGATGTCGATTGGGAAGTGGACGGCCAGACCTTCCCCGCTGACAGCCTGATTGCGATGGACCTTGAGGAGTGGAAGGCCGATCCCAACGGTGCGGCCAAGACGCTCGTTTGGGCTCCAGGTGAACGCCAGACCAAGCGTGGCGGCGCGATCACCGGCAATTCGCTGTTCGTGACGCTGCTCGACAATGTTGTGAGCAAGGTGCTGGAGTTCAATCACGACGGCAGCGCATGGGTCAGCCGGGAGGTTCCCCTGCCCGACAACGCCACCATCGGCATTGCGGCCAGCTCCAACGAAACCGATCAGATCATGTACACCGTCAGCGATTTCCTCAATCCGACGACGCTGTATTACACTGACGGTTCAGCCGATCCTGCGGTGTTGAAGACCTCGCCCGCCTATTTCGACCCTGCGGGCATGGAAGTCGAACAGCACGAAGCCACCAGCGCCGACGGGACGAAGATCCCCTATTTCATCGTCAAGCCTGCCGGCATGGAGATGAACGGCGAAACGGCGGTGCTGATGACGGGCTATGGCGGTTTCCAGATTCCGCGCCTGCCCGGATACCTCGGCTCCACCGGCAAGATGTGGATGGAGCGCGGCGGGGCCTATGTGCTCGCCAACCTTCGCGGTGGCGGTGAATTCGGCCCCGGCTGGCACCAGACCGCGATCCGCGAGAACAAGCAGCGCACCTGGGACGATTTTATCGCCGTGGGTCAGGATCTGGTGGACCGTGGCTTCACCTCGCCCGAGCATTTGGGCATTCAGGGCGGATCACAGGGGGGCCTTCTGGTCGGCACCGCGTTCACCCAGCGTCCGGACCTGTTCGGCGCGGCGATCGTGCAGATCCCGCTGTTCGACATGCTGCGCTATCACCTGATCGGGCGCGGGGCATCGTGGATTGGCGAATATGGCGATCCGCGCATTCCCGAACAGCGCGCATGGATCGAAGGGTATTCGCCCTATCAGAAGATCGTTGAAGGCGTGGATTACCCCACTCCGTTCCTGTGGGCCTCGACTGCGGATGACCGCACCCACCCTGCGCATGCGCGCAAGGGTGCTGCGCGGCTCAAGGAACTGGGGCAGCCCTATTACTACTATGAAGACATGACCGGCGGCCATTCGGGCGGGGTCGACAACGAACAGCGGGCCAAGCTTCAGGCGCTGCAATACATCTATCTGATGCAGCAATTGATGGACTGACAAGGCGCGACTCAGCGTCAGATAAAGGGGCGGCTTCCATTGCGTAAGCCGCCCCTTTTTGTCGGGCAAATCAACGGCCTGTAAAACAGTCCGACACTTTCCCCTCGGCTCGTCGCACGCGCGGCACAAAGAGCGTCGTCAATGCGGGCTTAACCATGTTCGGCAGGCTGTCGTTAAGTCTTCGGGCAAATCCTCGTCTCGACAGGGATACAAAGGAGACGAAAATGGCATACCCCCGCAATATGTCGATCGCTGATGCGATCAAACGATACGGCCTACCCAAAAGCCACAAGGTGCACTGGTCCCCCGCGCGCAAGGCGGAAGTGGTGCGCGCAGTGCATGATCGCGCGATCAGCTTTCACGAGGCGCGTGAGCGTTACCTGCTGAGCCGCAGCGAATTCGAGGAATGGGAGCGCGAATACGCCGCCACCAGCATCACAAGCTCCAGCAATCTGGAAGACGCCTGACGCCCCCGCGTCCTTCCGGAAAACGCGCACCGGCGCGGCGGACGTGTCCCCTAACCCGAACGCCGCGTCGGGGCATGAAAATCTGGTGGCTTGGATGCGACCCATTCGACGAACTTCGCGATCGCCGGGTCGTGCAGCAAGACCTCGGGATCATCCCCGATCCGCGCCAGCTGGGCATTGGTGAAGGTCGCATGGATGGTGCGGTGGCAGATGGGGTGGACTGGCACAGTCACCCGCCCCTTCTTCGCCTTGGGCACCGGATGATGCCACTGGATTCGCGTTTCGAACGGGCGGCCGCACAGCCAGCAATGGAGCATCGGCTCGCTCACTTGCCCTTTTTCGCCGCCGCCTTTTTCTTCTTCTTCATCGTGTCATGGAAGCGATCAGCCCACCCTTGCTTCACCAGCTGTTCGCCGCGCACCATGCGCAGATCACCCGCGCCGACATCACGGCTGACGGCTGAACCGGCGGCGACGATCGCATCCGCTCCGATGGTGACGGGGGCGATCAGCGCGCTGTTCGATCCGATGAAGGCACGCTCGCCGATCACGGTCTGATACTTGAAATAGCCGTCGTAATTGCAGGTGATCGTACCCGCACCGATGTTCGCATTCGCGCCGACGGTTGCATCGCCGAGATAGGTCAGATGGCTAGCCTTGGCACCGGGGCCAAGCGTCGCCTTCTTCACCTCGACGAAGTTGCCGACGAAACTGCCTTCCTCCAGCACCGCGCCCGGCCGCAAGCGGGCAAAGGGGCCGACTTGAACTCCGGTGGCAAGACTCGCGCCCTCAAGATGCGAATAGGCCTTGATATGCACGCCGTCGGCAACGGTGACGCCGGGGCCGAACACGACGTGCGGTTCGACAGTGACATCACGGCCGAGAACAGTGTCGTAGCTGAAGAACACGGTTTCAGGCGCCTTCAGCGTCGCCCCGTCCGCCATGGCTTCCTCGCGCCGGGCGGCCTGCCAGCGCGCCTCTGCACCGGCCAGCTCGGAGCGCGAGTTGATCCCGGCGACTTCGTCCGGATCATCGGTGATCACGACTTCGCAGCGACGCCCGTCGGCAATCGCAATGTTGACGATGTCGGGCAGGTAGTATTCGCCCTGAGCATTGTCGTTCTGCACGCGGGAAAGCAGCGTGAACATGTCCTTCGCGCTAGCTGCCATCAGGCCCGAATTGCACAGGTGGCAGGCTCGCTCGCCCTCGTCCGCGTCCTTGTATTCGACCATCTTTATGATCTGGCCGTCATCATCGGCGATGATGCGACCGTATTGCAGCGGGTCTTCAGGCTCAAAGCCGAGCACCACCACGGCCGGAGCACCATCCGAATGCAGCCGGTCGAGCATGGCGCGCATGGTTCCTGCCCGCACGAAGGGCACATCGCCGTAAAGCACCAGCACATCGCCATCGAAACCGCTCAGCAGCGCCTCGGCCTGCTGCACGGCGTGGCCGGTACCCAGTTGAGGCTCTTGCAGGCAGGTTTCAGCCCGCCCGCTAACCGCCGCTTCGATCTGGTCACGCCCGGCGCCCACCACCACGACCTGACGCGCGGCGCCCAGCGTATCGACAGAAGCCATCAGGTGATCCAGCATGGCGCGCCCTGCGATCGGGTGCAGCACCTTGTGCAGGTCGCTCTTCATGCGGGTGCCCTTGCCCGCAGCAAGGATAATGGCGGCGAAATCAGTCATGCGCTCTCCCTTAGACCGCGCCGCGCATGCCAGCAAATGCTTGCGGTTTGAAGTCGTATCCGTCACCGCCCTGCGAATGAGTGATTTTCCCTTTCAGGCCGTGGGTTTCGATCTCGACGGCACGCTGCTCGACACATTCCGCGATCTGGGCGCGGCGGTGAATCATGCGCTGGCCTTGGGCGGGTTCGACCCGGTTCCGGTCGACAGTTCGAAAGACCTGATCGGCGGCGGGGCGAAGATCATGCTGGCGCGCGCGGTTGAGGCACAGGGCGGAATGCCGGAGGAAGACTTCCGCGCACTCTACAAGGCGATGTTGAAATATTACGCCGATCACAATGCGGTCCATTCCGCGCCCTACCCCCATGCCCGCGAAGTTGTCGCCGAATTGCAGGCGCGCGGGGTCAAGGTCGCGGTGGTCACGAACAAGTTCGAAGAATTCGCCCGCTCGATCCTGACGCAGCTCGACTTTATCGCGCCGTTCGAAACGGTCATCGGCGGCGACAGCATGGGCAAAGGGCCGGACGGCACATTCCTGTCCAAGCCGCATCCAGAGCCCGTTATCGAGGCGCAGAGGCGCTGTGGCGGCGGCCGTTTCGCCTTTGTCGGCGACAGCACCTATGATGTGCGCGCGGCACGAGGAGCGGGCGTTCCGGTGATCGCGGCGGCTTACGGTTATTGTGACAGGGCCCCGCACGAACTGGGCGCAGATGGCGTGATTGATTCGCTTGCCGGGCTGATCGGCGCGCTTGAGGCGCTTTGAGGCACGGCCTGACCCTACGGCATAGCGCCAGCACAAAACGCGCTGTTGCAAGCGCACCCAGAAAGTGCCACGCAGCGCGCGCAGAATAGCTTTACGCGCGCGTCAAGTGCGCTCCCCCACGCAAGAGAGGATGGAAGGAAAAATCATGAGCATCGATTTCAAAGGCAAGGTAGCCATCGTCACCGGCGCTGGCGGCGGTCTGGGCAAGGCCTATGCGCTTGAGCTCGCACGGCGCGGTGCCAAGGTCGTCGTCAACGATCTGGGCGGTTCGCGCGACGGCACCGGCCATTCGGACATGGCGCTGCAGGTGGTCGAGGAAATCGAGAAGGCCGGCGGCGAAGCCATGTCGAACGGCGGCAGCGTCACCGAATACGAACAGATGGAAAAGATGGTTGCCGACGCCAAGCAGAAGTGGGGCGGCGTGCACATCCTGATCAACAACGCCGGCGTGCTGCGTGACAAGACCTTCCACAAGATGACCCCGGAAGATTTTGAGTTCGTGCTCAAGGTGCACCTGACCGGTTCGGCCTTCGTCACCAAGGCGTGCTGGGAAACCTTCCGCGAACAGGCCTATGGCCGCGTGCTGATGACGGCATCGTCGACCGGCCTGTTCGGCAACTTCGGCCAGGCCAACTACGGCGCGGCCAAGCTGGGTCTTGCCGGTCTTACCAAGACGCTCCAGCTCGAAGGCGCGAAGTACAATATCCGCTGCAACACGCTGTCGCCGGTTGCCGGAACGCGCATGACCGAAGACCTCTTCCCCGAAGAAGCCTTCAAGCTGTTCGCGCCTGAAAACGTCGTGCCTGCGGCGCTGTTCCTCGTCAGCGAAGACGCCCCCACCAACGCCATCGTCGGCGCTGGCGCAGGCGGCTACCACTCTTCGTGGACGGTGATGAACGACGCCGTCTGGCTGCCCGAGGAAGATCGCACCGTCGAAGGCTTCGCCGCACGGTGGGAGGAAATCAATTCCTTCACCAACCTGATCGCGCCGCAATCGGGCAGCGAACAGTCGGGCAATATTCTGAAGGCAATGCAAAAGGTTACCGGCACCGGCCCGTCCAGCGCACGCGGATAATCGCCAGCCCGATCATTTGAGACTTGCAAAAATGCGGCCCTCGCGCAGAACAGCGCGGGGGCCGTTTGCATTTGGGGCGCACGGCACATCAAGGGTCGTATCAATGCAAGCTGACAATCTGCGCACTCCCGCGCTGATCGCCACCATCCTCGCTTGGGCTGTGGTCGGTTTCACAATGCTGTCCGCGCTGTCACATCTGTTGTGGCTGGTCAGCTATACGCAAATGGCGGAAACGCCGATGATGATGGCGGTCGCGGGCGGTTCCGGGATCTTGAGCAATCTGGCGTTTTACCCGTCGATCATCGCGGTGATGATCTGGACCTACAAGGCAAACGCCAATCTCCATCGCGCGGGCATCACGGGCCTCAATTACTCCCCGGCCTGGGCGACGTTCAGCTTTCTCGTCCCGATCATCAATCTGTTCGTGCCACTGCGGGCCATGCGCGAATTGGCCAATCGCAGCGCAGGTGAACCTGAGGAGCTGGCGGCCGCCGACGTGGACGAAATCCAGAGCTGGTGGGCGGCCTGGATCGGCTCGATGATTGTCGGAGCCTTTGTCGGCTACACCGAACTGGTCAATCTGATCCCGTGGCTGTTCCTGACCACCCCGTTCTGGGCAACGCAGGGTCTGATTGTGCTCGCCAATCTGCTCACCGCCGCATCGGCTTTCTTCCTGATCAAGGTGATTCAGCTGATCACCAGCAATCAGCAAGGCGGGATGGGCGTGGTTGCCACCTTCGAGTAGCGCCCCAAGGTGTGTTGACATTGTAATACACCAAGCCTAGCCTTCCGACAAATTGGGAGAGAGCTGTTGTATAGCGAAGACGATATCAACTCCGCCGTGGCCGCTGGGGCGCTGAGCCCCGAATCTGCCGCCAGCTTCCGCGCGCATATGACCAAGGTTCGCGAACTGCCGCGCGGATCGGAAGAAGATTTCCGCCTGATCAACAGCTTCAACGACATTTTCGTCGCCATTGGCGTGGTTATCCTACTGCTCGCCATGGGCGCGATCGGGCAGACCATTGCCGACTTGATCGTCCCGGTCGAGGACTTCCTCGCCATGGCACAAGGCGACTATTCCGAGGTCGAGTGGGCGCGCTGGGAGCAGCAGAATTCGCTCAACGATGCGCTTCAGGGATGCTTTGCCGGATTGCTGGTGGCCGTTGCCGCTTGGCCGCTAGCGGAATTCTTCACCCGGAAACGGCGCATGGCGCTGCCTTCGATCATCCTGCTGCTGGCCTTCGTCGGCGGCGTCTTTGCGACGATCTTCGGCATCGGCATGGCCTCGTTCGCGCAAGGCAATGATCAATTGGGCGCGGTCGCGATATCGGTTGCCGCGCTTGCCGCAGCCGGAGCCGCCTATGTTCACTGGCGCCGGTTCATGGTGCCCATCACCGTAGCCGCTGGCACCGCAGCGGTTGCAGTAACTGTGATAGCCCTGATCCTTTCCGCCATCGGGCCGGCTTTGATCAACGAAGACACGGTTCTCGCCATGGTCTTCGTCGCGGGTCTGTGCGTGTTTGCCTTTGCCATGCGCTGGGACATATCGGATCGGGAACGCATTACCCGTCGCAGCGATGTCGCGTTCTGGCTGCACCTGCTCGCCGCTCCGATGATTGCACATCCCGTGTTCGCACTTTTCGGCGTTACCGAAGGCAACAATCTGGGCGTCGGTGCGGCTCTGGGCGTTGTCGCCGTCTATGTGGCGTTCGGGCTTTTGGCTCTGGTAGTTGACCGCAGGGCCTTGCTGGTATCGGCGCTGGCCTATGTGCTGTTCGCGCTCAGCTTCCTGTTCGAAGAATTTGGCGCAGTGGAGCTTGGCTTTGCGCTGACGGCGCTGGTGATCGGATCGGCATTGCTGAGCCTCTCGGCCTTCTGGCAACCCATCCGGCGCTCAGTCGTCGCCGCCCTTCCCGCAGCATGGCAGGAAAAACTGCCTGCGACGCAGGACGCAGCCCTGCCGGTTACCGCAGCGACAGCCTAGTCCTCGACCGCCTTGACGAGGCGACGCTCCATCGGAGCGAGGACATTGGCGAGTTCATGACCACGCTTCATGACCTGACCATGCTCGCCGAACAGCGTGTACATGCCCTGTTTGTTGCGCAGCGCCGGACGTTTCTCGATCCGCGCCTGCGGGCGTTCTGCCGTGCGGCGGAACGCGGCGAAGGTCGCGGCCTGACGGTCGAAATCCATCGCGTAATCGCGCCATTCCCCGGCGGCGACCATGCGGCCATACAGATCGAGAATGCGCTGAAGCTCCTCCCGATCAAACCCGACCTGCCCCGATTGCTGCCCGGGGAAAGCGACCACCCGGCCCGTGCCTGAGGGATCAAACCCCGAATTCATCAGTCGTCGGTTCCGCTTTTCTGGGTCAGATCCAGCGAGTGCTGGACCGGCTCGGCACTGGCTGGCTGCGCGGCCTTGATACTGGCGATTTCCGCACGGAGCAGCGAAAGTTCCGCTTCCAGCTTCTCGATGCAGTCAACCTTGTTGCCCTCGGCATCCTCGCACGGCGTGCCATAGGGGATGAAATCCTTGATCCACTCTTCCGCCGGAACCAGCGTCGAACGCGCCTTCAGCCCCACCATGGTCGCGCCTGCGGGGACATCCTCTGTCACCACCGCATTGGCGCCCACGCGCGCACGTTCTCCCACGGTGATCGGGCCAATGATCTGTGCGCCCGAACCGATAATCACATTGTCTGCCAATGTCGGGTGGCGTTTCCCGCCGATCCCGTTTGTGGGGTTCGTCCCGCCGAGCGTCACGCATTGGTAGATCGTAACATTATCGCCAATCTCGGCAGTCTCGCCGATGACGGTGAAGCCGTGATCGATGAAGAAATTCCGCCCGATCTTCGCACCCGGATGGATATCGATGGCGGTCAGCAGGCGGCTGATATGGTTGATAAGCCGGGCGAGGAAGAACAGCTTCGCGTCGAACAGCCAATGCGCCATTCGGTGAAACCCAAGCGCCCAGACCCCCGGGTAAAGCAGGATTTCCCAACGTGATCGCGGCGCGGGATCGCGCGCCATGACAGAGTCCAGATAGCTGGTGAGCCGATCGAACATTACTGGTTTCTCCCACCAAATGTGCGGAAATGCAAATGCAGCTCCGCTTGCGACGCTTCAAAGCAGTTTTTGTTGTTCGGGCCCATGCAAGGCTTCCAGCGCGGCCCTCCAGACAGACATGGTGGCAGGAGACTGGCGTTCAAGGCTGATGCGATCAATCGCCGCCACCAACGCCTCTATCGCCGCAAAACTGCGTCCGGTGCGCGGGACAAGATAATCCGCTGCGCCATCTGCGAGAGTGAGCGCGCGCGCTTCGGCATGGGCATGGATCAGTTCCGCAGCCATCGCATCGTCAGGTTCGCCAAGCGCGAGCTGCAATGACCCTCCAAGCCGTGACCTGAGATCAGGCAAGGCGATGTTCCACGGGGTGCTGTCCGCGATCAGCAGCAGCGGCTGCCCGGCCTGCGTCCCGCCTTGCTGCACCGCATTCCAGCGATGGAACACCTCGTCTTCGGGAAGCGCATCCGCGCCGTCCACCACCAATATCCCACGCCCGGCGGCCCAACGCCCGAGCAAGGACTTCCCTGAACGCTCAGGCCCCGTCAGCACCGCCGTATGGAACGGCCAGCGATCAGGTGTCTGCAAAGCCTCGATCACCGCCGAATTGGCATTGCCCACCACGATGCGCGCTGGCGTTTGCGATCCGCCGGGCGAAAGCGGCAGCGCGATCTGGGATGCGGGTTCCGGCTTGCGCGGCATCGCGACACCGATCAGCGGCTGATGGCGAGCGCGTTGGCACCCTCGCGCACGGCAAAGCCCCTTTCGCGCAGGGCCGCGGCCAGCGCGGGCAGTTCGCCGCCATAGCTGACGCTCATGACGGAGGTTCCACCCATCGCCGTGCTGGTTACGGCCACTCCGCGCACTCCCGGCACCTGCCGCATCGCCGCAAGCGTTGCGTCGAACGTAGCCGGATCCGGGGTTGCAAACTGCACCGCAAAGGCGCGCACAACAGCAGGAGCCTGCGTCGGCTGAGCCACGGGTATTGCAGCACCGGGCACAACAGCGGCAGCAGCGGCGGCCGCCGCCGCACTCTCACGCGCCTGAATTGCCCGGCCGATTTCAATCAAGCGGGTAATCGCCGGATCGACATCACCCGAACCGCCGAGACGCAGCGTAGGATCGGGCTGAAGCTTACCTGCGACAAGAGCCTGTTCGTATACCTCGTCCATCCGCGTCACTGCCCGCGTCAACATGTCAGGCAATTGGTCGGCACTTGCCGCCTCCAACTGGAAGCTTTCCAGCAGCCGGTTATCAGGGCCGTAACGGGCAACGAAAGTTCCCGTCACCGGCCCGCCGGGAAACTGGTGATCGAGCCGCGCGATCGCGACAAGCGCATCCGCCGCACCGAACTGGTCCAGCGTGGTGCGCCACCAGGCGCGGCTGCGCCGACCGGACTGGCCGAAATTGAGCAGCAGCGAGTCGCCACCCGCTCCGCTCGGGCGGACATAATCGATGCGGCTGGTGCCCGGATTGAATTCCGCCCATGCGCGTTGCCAAGGATTGCGGACTTCGAAACTGGTGTAGGCGCCGCCGCTGACCGTCACCGGGATAAGCAACATGGGCGCAGACGCCCTGGCCTGCGATGCTCCGCCAAGGAACCTTCCGGCGCGCTGCCGGTCAAACGTCACCCCAAGTGTCGCAACATAGCGTTTGGGAGCGATCCGCTCGCGCTGGATGACGATTGCCGACACCATGCCCGACAACTGGCTGTCCGACACGGACGGGCCACCCACCTGCTGCCACGCCTTGCGCTGCGCTTCGCGCCATGCCTGATCACGCGCTTCGGCTGCGGTGTCCGCTCTTACATCCACTTCGATCCCTCGAACGTCGATATCGGCGCTCGACGCTGTGGGCGCGATTCCGCGCTCGCCGGAAACCTGCGCCAGAACCAGCGCATAGCCACCGCCAAGCAAGGTGAGCGCAATCAACGCGCCCAGCGCCCAGCGCAGGCCGGGCACCAGAGACGGAAATTCTCGTTTTGCTGTGGCTGAAAGGTTCAAAATCGCGCTCACCGGGGAAATATCGGTTCCCTTTGCCCAAAGCGAAGTGGAATTCCAAGAGCGAATGGCTAAAGCACATGGCATGAGCTCAAAGAACACCTCCTACACCTACGCCGACGCCGGCGTGTCGATTGACGCGGGAAATGCGCTGGTAAAGGCCATCGCCCCTCTGGCGAAAGCAACCGCGCGCCCCGGAGCCACCAGCGAACTGGGCGGGTTCGGCGGTTTCTTCGACCCCAAGGCGGCAGGCTATAAAGACCCGCTGCTGGTGGCTGCCAATGATGGCGTCGGGACCAAGCTGAAACTGGCGATTGACCACGACCGGCACGATACGGTCGGCATCGATCTGGTTGCCATGTGCGTCAACGATCTGATCGTGCAAGGTGCCGAGCCGCTGTTCTTCCTCGATTACTTCGCCACCGGCAAACTCGAAAACGGTGTCGCGGAGCGGGTTGTCGCCGGGATCGCAGATGGCTGCAAGCAGGCCGGATGCGCGCTGATCGGCGGCGAAACCGCGGAAATGCCGGGGATGTACGCTGCAGGCGATTATGATCTTGCCGGGTTCTGCGTCGGCGCGGTTGAGCGCGGCGAACAGTTGACCGGGGACAAGGTTGCACCGGGCGACGTTCTGCTGGGGCTTGCATCGTCGGGTGTGCATTCGAACGGCTATTCGCTGGTCCGCCGTCTGGCGCAGGACAAGGGCTGGAAGCTCGACCGCCCTGCCCTGTTCGATCAGGAGCGCTTGCTGATCGACACCTTGATCGAGCCGACCCGCATTTACGTCGCCAGCCTGCTGCCGCTCGTGCGGGAGGGACTGATTGATGCGCTCGCGCACATCACCGGCGGCGGCCTGCTGGAGAACATCCCGCGTATCCTGCCCGAGGGCGCCCATGCACGGGTCGATGCCGATATGTGGCGCCAACCGCGCCTGATGGCGTTTCTGCAAGCCCAAGGCGCGATTGAGCCGGGTGAAATGGCCCGCACCTTCAATTGCGGGGTCGGCATGGTGCTGGCGGTAAAGCCCGACAATGTGGACGAAGTATGCCGCCGCCTGATCGAGGCGGGCGAGGACGTGTTCGGCGTCGGCGAAATCGTGGCGGGCGACAAGGGCTGCACCGTGCGCGGTTCCATGGGAACATGGTCTGCCACCGCCGATTGGGAAGCGACCCATCTTGGCTGAGAATTCCCGGCATAAGGCGAAGATTGCTGTCTTCATCTCGGGTGCCGGAACCAACATGGCGGCGCTGCTGTTTGCCAGCCGCCTGCCCGATGCCGCCTTCGAGATCGTCCTTGTGGCAAGCAACGTGCGCGATGCGGGCGGACTGGCGCTCGCCCGGCTCGAAGGCATCGAGACCTTCGCTCACCCGCACAAGGGCATGACGCGTGAAGATCACGATGCAGTGATGGAGAGCGCAGCGCAGCAAGCAGGCGCGGAATTCATCGTGCTGGCGGGGTACATGCGCATCCTTTCCGATGCCTTCGTCAATCGCTGGCAAGGCCGGATGCTCAACATCCATCCCTCGCTGCTGCCCAAGTACAAAGGGCTGGACACATTCGCCCGTGCAATCGCGGCGGGCGATAGCCATGCGGGTTCAAGTGTCCATATCGTCACGCCCGAACTCGATGCGGGCGAGGTTCTGGCCCAGTCGGTTGTCGCCATCGCGCCCGATGACACGCCCGAAACGCTGGGAGAGCGCGTCAAGCTGGCCGAGCACCAGCTCTATCCGCGAGCGGTCAACGAATATGTCTCGCGCGGGTTCGATCCGGCGTTTCTGCTGGGGCGGATACGCAAACTGGCGCTGGGCTTGCCCGAAACCCACGAACGGGAAAGTCACGGCTCGCCCGGATTTCGCGTCGGGAGCGAGAAATCGGGCAAGTTCTTCGCCCATTTTTCGGATCAGCATCACGGAACGCCGCATATCGCAGTGCTGGTCAAGACGTCTAGCATGGACGAGCTGCTCAGCCTCGTGGAAACCCAGCCCGAGGTCTATTTCAAACCGGCCTATTACGGCGCGAGCGGGTGGATCGGGTTGATCCTCAACCGGCCCGGCGTTGATTGGGATCATGTGGGCGAATGGCTGGAGCGAAGCTGGCGCGCGGTTGCGCCCAAGCGGCTTACCCGGATGATGGATATAGAAGACGAATTTTGAAGACGATGCTCCTCACTCTGGCAATCGGCCTGTTGCTGACGCTGAGCCTCGGCGCCTTCTCGGCGTGGCAGGCCTCGTCAGCCCCGATTGATTGCGTTGACAGCGACGGCCACGGACCCGATCCGGGCACGCTCGAGTGCGAAAGCTCGATCCGCTCGCAAATCGAAAACCGTCCGCAAATCATTCGGAGCGCCTTTCTCGCTCCGGTACCGTGGTCCGTCGCCATCATGGCCTATTTCCTGTTCGTTCAGGGCTTGAGCGCTTTTCTCAGGTCGCGCAGGATCGAATTCTGATGCCGCCGACCCGCGATCACCTTCTGGCGCGCAGCAAGCTGGCAGAGCGGGCCAATGCATTCCTTGGCATGGCATGGGAAAAAGGGTGGCTTCCCACGCCCGATCTCGACCCGCAGGCGCTCTGGGCGCAGGCGATCAAGGCACATGGAGCAGACGCCGAACATTACGGACGATCGCCAGATGATGTTGCCGATTTTCGCGAGCGGCTTGAACGGTTGTGCGCGGCGGTGGAGGCTGATGCCGATCTCAACCCGCTGGGCCGGGCCATGGCTTGGGGGCAATTGTCACGGGTTGTGAAGCACCGCCTGGCGTTCGGCGCGCTTTGGCGGGAGCGGCCCGGACTGCTCGAAACTCCCCTCGCCCCGCCAATCATCGTCATCGGCCATATGCGCAGCGGCACGACCCGTATTCATAAACTGCTCGCTGCCGATCCCGCGCATTCGCACACACGCTATTGCGATGCCTATCACCCGGTCCCTTCACGGCTTGGCATGAACCGGGTGAAGAGCGCGCTGGAAATCGCCATGCTGGGCGCGCTCAATCCGTGGATGCAATCGATCCACCCGATGGCCCCGGCGGAGGTCGAGGAGGAGCTGGCATGGATCTCTGCCGCGCTCCACCACTCGATCTACGAATCGCAGTGGCATATCCCGTCCTATTCGGCGTGGAGCGAGGAGCGCGATCCTGCCCCGATCTATCGCGAGATGGCCCGCATCCTGCAGACCGATGCTGCGCATCGACGCAATGCCGATCGCCCGCGCGTGATGAAAGTGCCCGCCTTTGCCGAAGATCTGCCCACGCTGATGGCGCAATTCCCTGAGGCGAGGCTGGTGATCGCAGGCCGCGACAGGGTCGAGGTGCACCGCAGCGCAGTTTCGCTTTGTGCCAACCAGATGGCGATCCAGTCCGACACCTGTGACCTTGGCCAGATCGAAGAACTGTGGTGGCACAAGATCGCCTTGCGCGAAGGCCGGATGGCGGCGGCTTTGGCTCAGTGGAAAGGCCCGATTGCCCGCATGGACTTCACCGCGTTGGGAGAGGACTGGGAGCGTGAGATCACGCGCTGCTATGCGGAGCTCGGTCTCGACCTCAAGGATGAAGCGCTCACCGCGATGCGCGCCCAGATGGCAGGCAGCGAAACGGGCAAGCACACCGGCCATTCGGAGCAATTGCGCCGGTTCGCGTACAGCGAGTCTTCTGGTTAGCTCTTTTCGCAAACACCGCTATGAATGCGGAATTGGCCGACACCCGTCACAGTGCGAAACTGGCCGTCGATCATACGCTGGCTGACAACGCTAGTGTGTGCGTGGGCATAGCTTCCGTTCCAGGCCATCTGCATCGTCGCGCTCGCGGACCAGCACCGGAGCGAGTATTGCTCAGCTTTACAATTGTAGGTCACAAATGTGCGCGGCAGGTCCGTACCCTCCGTCAGTCCGCGCATGCGCGCGGATTGGCGGTCAGCAGCCAGAATGAGCTCAAAACGCTGAAGCGGGTGGCTTTCTGACGTGCTCCCTCCTTCTTCAAGTGTGACGCGCTCTCTCGTAATATCGCTGCAAATATAGCGCTGCTCGCTGTTTTGCGCGGCCAGCGGGACGGCAGAGGCAGCAATGATCAGGGCCAGTTTCTTCATGGATTTGTCCTCAACTCCTGCACAGCGACCGTAGGCTAAAAGCGACAGAAATGAAAAGGGCCGCCCTAACGGACGGCCCTTTGAAACCTTCGTTGCTCGAGGAGCCTATCCGACGATTTCGTCGTCCGAGAAGAAGAACGCGATTTCGATCGCGGCGTTTTCTTCGCTGTCCGAACCGTGGACGGTGTTTTCGCCGATCGACAGTGCGAGTTCCTTGCGGATCGTGCCGGGGGCGGCGTCAGCCGGGTTGGTGGCGCCCATCACTTCGCGGTTGCGGGCGACGGCGTCTTCGCCTTCAAGCACCTGAACAACCACCGGCTCGCTCATCATGAATTCGACGAGTTCACCGAAGAAGGGGCGTTCCTTGTGGACGGCGTAGAAGCCTTCGGCCTGTTCCTGGGTCATGCGGATGCGCTTCGAAGCAACGACGCGCAGGCCGGCGTCTTCCAGCATCTTGGTGACGGCGCCGGTCAGGTTACGCTTGGTCGCGTCGGGCTTGATGATCGAAAAGGTGCGGGTGACCGCCATGGTTCGTATTCCTTGTAAGAGAGGTGCGCGCGAAATCGCGAGCCGGGGTGAATTCCGGCGCGCCCTTAGCCTTGGTGAAGGATCAGTTCAAGCTTCGCTTGCGCAAGGGCGCTCAGCGCCGCTCTTCGCCGATGGTCAATTGCCCCATCGTCAGACCGTCGTCTCCGGTGGGATAGGCGGTAATCGAAAAGGTCGTGCCGGTCGCCTCGTTTTCACCGCCCAGCATCTTTCCGCCGTTCATCGTCGTTTCGATCTGGATCGCAATCCCGGCGGATTCCGCCTGCTGGCGATAAAAGGCAGCGATATCTTCCGGGCCCTTGTCAGTCGTGAAAGTCACCATGGCGCCCCGTCCATCGGCCTGATCGACGACGGTGTTGCTGACCACGGTTGCGCCCGGCATCAACGCGAAACCGGCGGGCAGATCGACCGGCACATCGCTGCCGGAGCGCATCGACACTTCGCCATCGGGGGTATCGAGAGTGACATTCGTTTCACCCGTCTCGTAATCGACGGAGTATTCGCCCTCCTCGCCGTCTTCGGTAGTGAAGTCGCCGGATGCTTCCGAACCGCAGGCGGCCAGACCAAGCGTTGCGGCCGCAATCAAGGTTACACCGGAAAATCTCATCGTTTCATCTCCCTCCGAACGCGAAGAACATCGCGCATCCCCACATTTGGCGCAAGCGATCAGCGTTTCTTGACCCACCTGCCGTCGACTTGCTCGAAATAGGAACGTTCAAGTCCAGTTACGCTGTCCAGTTCGCTCCACGTCCGCCGCGCAGCCTGTTTGGTGTCCTCATCGAACAGCAGGAAGGCGCGCTCAAATCCAGCGGGGTCGCGGTATGCGCCATCGGCAAACACCACATGGCTTGCCCCATTGGCACGATCCAGTGTGTCTGCGAGCAGGATCGGCTGAAGCTCGGCGCCGGGATCGCTGGCCTCGCCATTGGCAAGGAAGTGTTCGGGGCCGGACTTCCACAATCCGCGCGAAATGGCCTCGCGTTGCTCCAGGTCACCGCTGACCACCAGCAGTCTTTCGCCGCCATCCATCACCCGTTGGGCGATGAGGGCGACAACCTTTTCGACCGGATCGCGCGAAAGTTGCCAGAAATCGATCTTCATGTGCCCTTTCGCCCCGCCAGTCTCAGTTGGCTGCAGTCCTCTTGCTGCGTTTGCACCGTTCCGAACAATAGCGCACGTTGTCCCAATCGCGCTCCCATTTCTTGCGCCAGGTGAACGGCAGCCCGCAAGTCTCGCAGATTTTCGATGGCAGGTCCGATTTCTTGCGCATTTTCGGCATGCGCCGGACCCCTACCCTTCGACGTTGTCAGCCACGAACTGGTCGATCAGCCGCGCGCCGTATCCGGTTGCACCCTTGTCGTGGGTGTGACCGGGCTTGTCGGCCCATACCATGCCCGCGATGTCGCAATGCGCCCAAGGGGTGCCCTTCTTGATGAAGCGGTGCAGGAATTGCGCCGCCGTGATCGAACCGGCCCAGCGCCCGCCGATGTTCTTCATGTCGGCGATCGGGCTGTCGATCAGCTTGTCATAGGCAGAGCCGATCGGCATCCGCCACAGCTTGTCCCCGGTTGCAGTACCCGCTCCCAGCAGCTGGTTGGCGAGGTTATCGTCATTGGCGAACAGCCCGCCGTGCTCATTGCCGAGCGCGATGATCATCGCCCCGGTCAACGTCGCGAAATCGACGATGCGGGCAGGATCATACTGCTCTTGCGCCCAATGCAGAGCGTCGCACAGCACCAGCCGCCCTTCGGCATCGGTGTTGAGCACTTCGACCGTCTGGCCGCTCATGGTGGTGACGACATCGCCGGGGCGCTGCGCATTGCCATCGGGCATGTTTTCGACCAGCCCCATCACGCCGATGACATTTGCCTTTGCCTTGCGCCGAACCATCGCCAGCATACCACCGGCAACGGCCCCTGCACCGCCCATGTCCCACTTCATGTCTTCCATGCCCGGTGCCGGCTTGATCGAGATACCGCCGGTGTCGAAGGTCACGCCCTTGCCGACAAACACGGTCGGCTTTTCGTCCTTTTCGCCGCCGTTCCAGCGGATCGCGAGCAGGCGCGATTCCCGGCGCGAACCCTGACCCACGCCCAGCAGCGCACCCATGCCGAGCTTTTCCATCTCGGCTTCGTCCAGCACGGTGATTTCCGCGCCCGTGTCCTTGAACGCGTCCTGGCAAGCCTCGACGAAGGTTTCGGGGTAAAGGATGTTTGCGGGCAGCGTGACGAGGAACTTTGTGAACTCGACACCCTCGGCAATGGCTGCCGCGCGGTCCCACGCCGCCTCGGTTCCAGCCGGAGCGTTCAGCACATGGACTTTTGCCAGTGAAACTTTCTTGTCCTCTGCAAGCTTGGTCCGATACTTGTCGAACGACCAGCTGCGCAGCCTGACGCCGAGAAGAACTGCCACCGCGTCATCGGCCGACAGGCCCGCGTGACCAAGATCAAGAACCATTTGCGCTTCGCCTGATCGCAGATACTTTCCAATCAAGGCCGCTCCAGCGCGCTCAAGGTGATTCTTGCGCTTGTCAGAACCGGCCTCACCTGCTCCGGCCACCGCCATGCGCTTCGTTTCGCCATCGGCTGTGACGAAGCCTTCGAACACCTGCCCGGCGCTGCCCTTGAACCGGGATGCCTCAGCGCCATCGACAAAGGCAGCGTCCAGATCGCTCATCCCTTCGCCCTGATTGACGACCCGCGCAACGAGGCGGACTTTGGCGGGAGACGTATCGGTGAAGAGGATTTTCATGCTCGCTCCGGAATTGGTCGGCCCCGGTCGGGACCTGTGATAAAATCGGCTGGACCGGCGATATCACTCGCCTGATCCCGGCTGGGAAATTGCCCCAGGAATGGCGATTGCGATTAGGCGCGAGCAGTGCAATAGGCAAGCCATGACGGGAGTATCAATGGGCCGCGCCGTGACAGCGAGCGACCGCGTTCTTGCGCGCTGCATGACCAGCCCACTGGCGCTCGGCGCCTTGGCGCTGGCAGCGCTTGCCCATACCGCGCCCGCAATTGCCCAGGAAAACGCTGCACCCGCCGATCAGGTTTCGGTGGAAGTCGACGGAAACGGGGAACGGATCACCTTCGAGGCTGATCAGGTCACCTACGACAACGAAGCCGACACACTCACCGCGCGCGGCACTGTCATCCTGCGCAGCGATCAGGCTTCGGTGCGTGCCAATGAAGTCGTCTGGGATCGCAAGACCGGCGAAATCGTCGCGCGCGGCAACATCCGGTTTGTGGAGAAGAACGGCAATCAGGTCTTCACCGAAAGCTTGACCCTCAATGACCGGTTTGAAGCCGGGGCTATGGATGAGCTGTTGTTGGCGCTGCGTGCAGGCGGCAGGCTTGCCGCTCGATCCGCCCAGCGCAACGAGGACGGGACGGTCGCGCTTACCGATGCGGCCTATTCCGCCTGCGCCGTTGTCGACGAAGACGGCTGCAACCGGGACCCGAGCTGGCGGATCACCGCCGATCGCGTGAGCTACGATCCTGCTAATGAACGGGTCAGCTTCGACGGGGCGATGCTTGAGTTGTTCGGGGCCCGCGTGCTGCCCCTGCCAGGCCTTGCGATCCGCACAGACGGGCGCGCGGAAAGCGGCTTTCTGGTTCCGGACATCCGCATCGATCAAGTCAACGGGCTGGAGCTTTCCGGGGATTATTACTGGCGCATTTCCGATAATCAGGATTTGACCATCGGCGCCTCGGTCTATTCCGAAGTTGCACCAATGGTGCGTGGGCAATGGCGACACCTCACAGAAAAGGGCGCCTACCAGATCACGGGCTATGCCACGTCGAGCAGCCGGGTATCGAATTTCGGACAAGCGCCTACGACTCAAAGCGACCCGCGCGGCTATCTGTTCGCCAACGGCCGGTTTGTCATTTCGCCTGACTGGAGCGTTACAGGATCAGTCCGGTTGGCGAGCGACCGCACCTTCCTTCGCCGCTACGATCTCAGCCGCGACGATCGCCTGCGTTCGACATTCAACATCGAACGCATCACCGACGATTCCTATTTAAGCCTTGCCGGTTGGGCCACGCAGACGCTGCGGATCAACGCCGAACAGGGGCAGATACCGCTGGCGATTCCGGCACTGGATTATCGCCATATCCTGAAGAACCCGGTGCTGGGCGGTCAGGTCCAATTGCAAGCCAACACGCTCAGCCTGATCCGCAACGAAGGTCAGGACACGCAGCGCGCCTTTGCCGGTGCCCGATGGGATTTGCGCAGGCTCACCGAATTCGGACAGGTCGTGACCCTCACCGGATTGGTGCGCGGCGACGTCTACAATACGCAAAACACGCTGGCCACGATCACCAATGTGTATCGCGGAAACGAGGGCTGGACCGCGCGCGGCGTGGCGACTGCCGCGCTCGACATCGAATGGCCTTTCGTCGGGGAAGCCTTTGGCGGGACTCAAGTGTTCAAGCCGCGGCTGCAATTCGTCGCCAGCCCGCCGATCCGCAACCTTGCCGTGCCCAACGAGGACGCGCGCGCGATCGACCTTGAGGATTCAAACCTTTTCGCACTCAACCGCTTCTCCGGGTATGACCGGGTGGAAGACGGAGCGCGGGTAACTTGGGGCGTCGACTGGGAGCTCACCAAGCCGGGCTGGCGGGTCAAATCGACCATTGGCCAATCGTACCGCTTCAGCACCGAAAGAGAGATTTTCCCCGACGGGACCGGCCTGTCCGAGCGCGTTTCGGACTTCGTCGGGCGGACGGAAGTGCGGTTCCGCAACGATCTCAAGTTCACCCATCGCTTCCGGCTCGACAAGGACAGCTTTGCAATCCGCCGCAACGAAATCGACGCCACCATCGGTTCGCAACGCAATTACTTCGAAGTCGGCTACCTGCGCCTCAATCGCGACATCCAGACTGTCGAGGACTTGCAGGACCGCGAGGAATTGCGCGCCGCTGGCCGGTTTACCATCGGTCGGCATTGGTCGGTGTTCGGCTCCGGCGTGGTCAACCTGACCAGTGCCGCCGAAGACCCCGTATTCAGCCCTGACGGTTTCGAGCCGATCCGCACCCGGCTCGGCGTTGCCTACAGCGACGACTGCATCGAGTTCGGAGCAACCTTGCGCCGTGACTTCATCGACGCTGGCGACGCGCGCGCCGGCAACAGTTTCCAGTTCTTTTTCGCCCTTCGCAACCTCGGCTTCCGCTAACCCTTTGGCGGACACGTTGGCAGCGCGCGAAAAACGGGTTAAGGGGCGCGAAAGCTGGCGCTCAGTAACCGTTAAGCCGCGTTCAGCCACTTTCAGGCTGCTCTAGGTGTGGCGCAATTGGCCGGTGCGAAGAGGGGTCGCACTTGGCGGGATTTATTACAAACCGGGATTGAAATCGTGACGTTCAAGGCATTTTCAAAGACTTGTGCAACAGTGATGGCGGCGGGCCTCGTGGGTCTGGCGGCAACTTCCGCACCAGCACAGACCACGGCCGTACCCACGTCCGACAACCCTTTCGGCATCCCGGAAAATTTCCAGGTTTACGGAAGCGACAACCCGAATGAACGCACCGCGACTGCGGTGGTTAACGGCTATGTCATCACCGGAACCGATATCGACCAGCGCGTGCGACTGGTCACCAATTCTGCCGAAGGCGAGGTTTCCGAAGAAGAGCTGCAACGCCTGCGCGCGCAGGTCCTGCGAAACCTGATCGACGAAACGCTGAAGATACAGGCCGCCGAAGCACTTGAATTGCCTGCAGAACGCGCTCAGGTCGAACAGACATACCAGCAGCTTGCGGCCCAGAATTTCGGCTCCAACCCCGAGCGCATGGACGAATATCTGTTGTCCATTGGCTCGTCCCCCGCCGCGCTCAAACGCCAGATCGAAGGCGAACTGGCTTGGGAAAACCTGCTGCGGCGGAACATCACCCCGTTCGTCAACGTGTCGGCGGAGGAGGTGAACGACGTTCTTGCCCGCCTTAACGAGGCCAAGGGAACCGAAGAATACCGGCTCGGCGAAATCTACATGAACGCCACTGCGGAAAATCGCGAAGCGGTGATCCAGAACATGCAGCGTATCATGCAGCAGTTGGAACAGGGTGGCAGCTTCGTCGCCTATGCCCGCCAGTTTTCCGAAGCCACCACGGCGGTGGTTGGCGGCGACACTGGCTTCCTGCGGCTCGCCACCCTGCCCACCGCCATGGCCAACGCCGTGCGCCAGATGCAGCCGGGACAGCTTGTCGGGCCAATCGAGATTCCGGGCGGCTTCACGATCATCTATCTCATCGACAAGCAGCAGGTGCTGACTGCTGACCCGCGAGATTCGCTTCTGAGCCTGCGGCAGATTTCCATCGCCTTCCCCGCTGGCACCACCGATGCGGAGGCCAGCACCCGGATCGAAGAGTTCGGCGCATTCATCCAGACCCTGCGCGGCTGCTCCGATGTCGGCCGTGCCCAGACCGAGTTTGGTGCGACCGTCGTCGCCAATGATCAGATCGAAGCTCGCCGCCTGCCCGAGCAGCTTCAGGGCATTCTCCTCAACATGCAGATCGGCCAGACTACCCCGCCGTTCGGTAGTGCGCAGGATGGCGTTCGCGTGCTGATGCTGTGCGGTCGTGACGAACCACAGGAGTCGGGCGCACCAACGTTCCAGTCGGTGATGAATTCGATCGAGGAAGAGCGCATCAACAAGCGCGCCCAGCGTTACCTGCGCGATCTGCGCAATGACGCCTATATCGAATACAACTAAGGTTGATCCCGCTTGGCTGATCCGGCCCCATCCCCGCTTGCGATTGCGCTCGGCGATCCGGCGGGGATCGGGCCGGAAGTCATCCTTCGCAGCTATCTGGCGCTGCGCCGCTCCGGCCAACCTTTCTTCGTGGTAGGCGGGTTCGAAGTGCTTAGAAACGCTGCTGAACGGATCGGAACCGATTTCACAATCGTTCCCATCGCCGAGGCGGGCGAGGCGCAAATGGCGTTTCACGCAGGCCTGCCGGTTCTCGCCGGGATCGACGCGCCTTACACCCCCGGCATGCCGTCCGACGAAGGCGCGGCGCTTGCACTTTATTCGCTCGCCGAAGCCATCCGCGCGGTCATCCTTGGCGACGCGGCAGGGGTCATTACCGCGCCTGTGAGCAAGGCCCAGCTTGCCAAGGTCGGCTTCGAATATCCGGGGCAGACCGAATTCCTAGCCGAGGCCTGCGGAATGGCCCCTGATGATGCGGTGATGATGCTGGCCGGGCCGACGCTGCGCACGGTTCCGCTGACGGTGCATGTCGCGCTTTCAGAAGTACCGGCCCTGCTTTCACCCGAACTCATCGTCCACAAGGCGCAGATCGTTGCCGCCGCTCTCAAGCGCGATTTCGGCATCGCCAACCCGCGTCTCGCAGTCTCAGGATTGAACCCGCATGCGGGCGAGGACGGGAAGTTCGGTGATGAGGAATCGCGCATCATCGAACCCGCCATCGCTTCCTTGCGTGAACAGGGATTGGATGTGACCGGCCCAGTCCCCGGCGATGCGCTGTTCACGCCGCTGCTGCGCCCGACCTATGACGTGGCGCTCTGCATGTATCACGATCAGGCGCTGATCCCGATCAAGGCGCTGGAATTCGATGCCGGGGTCAACGTAACGCTTGGCCTGCCGATCATCCGCACCTCGCCCGATCACGGGACCGCCTTCGACATCGCCGGACAGGGCAAGGCGGATGCAGGCGCGATGATTGCCGCAATCCGTATGGCAGGCGAAATGGCGAAGGCGCGGAGCGGAAAGGCGTGACCACCCTCCCTCCGATCCGCGATGTCATTCAGCGCCACGGCCTTTCCGCGTCTAAGGCTCTGGGGCAGAATTTCCTCCTCGACGAGCAATTGCTGAGCCGCATCGCCGCGCTTCCGGGCGATCTTGCGGGTAAGCAGGTGCTGGAGGTCGGCCCCGGTCCGGGCGGACTGACGCGGGCGCTCTTGCGCGCAGGCGCGAATGTCACCGCGATTGAAATGGACCGCCGGTGTTTGCCTGCGCTGGAGGAGCTTGGGGAGGCGTTCCCCGGCCAACTCAAGGTGATCGAAGGCGACGCGCTAAAACTGGATCACGGGGATTTGATGAACGGGCAGCCGTTCCATGTCCTCTCCAACCTTCCCTACAATGTCGGGACCGCGCTGTTCGTGCGCTGGCTCGGCGGTGAAGCATGGCCACCACAGTGGCAATCACTGACCCTCATGTTCCAGCGTGAAGTGGCTGAACGGATCGTCGCGCAGCCCGGCAGTTCAGCCTATGGCCGCCTTGCGGTGCTGGCGCAGTGGCGCAGTTCGGCAAAGCTGGCGATGAAGGTCCACCGCAGCGCCTTCACCCCTCCCCCCAAGGTGATGAGCGCGATTGTTCACGTGACTCCTGCCGCCGCACCAGAAGGCGTCTCGGCGCGAACGCTGGAGCGCCTTACCGAAGCCGCATTCGGCCAACGCCGCAAGATGCTGCGCCAGAGCCTGAAGGGCGTGCCGGGTGCGTTGGAGGCGCTTGGTGCGCTTGGCATCGACGAGACCCGTCGGGCTGAAACTGTCAGCGTGGCGGAATTTGTGGGGCTAGCCCGGTCGCTTGGTTAAGGCGACATGCCGCGACAAATCGATACTGGCCAATTGCGGCGATTTTGGTTGAAGTGCAGTCAACCGATTGTTTGACCGGATCATAGACATAGGAATTGAGGATGATCGCCAGGTTTAGGGTGGCCCCCGTTTCGTTCTTGGCACTGGCGAGCGCGTCGCTCGCTGCTTGCGGAGGCGAAGATGCAGCACCCTTGCCGACCACGAATGCGCCGTCACCAAGTCCAAGTCCTTCGCCCACGCCCAGCCCCACGCCCACAGGCGCGGCAATCGCGCTCACTTCGAACATCCAGTACGGCGAAGGCGCAACCGTAAACGGTGCAAAACCACTCTTTCTCGATATTCACGCACCCGATGAAGCGTGCAGCGCTAACCGGCCAACTGTGCTGTTTGTTCATGGCGGCGGATTTACGAGCGGCAACAAAGCCGGTTCCAATGTGAATGCAATCGCCGAGGCTATGATTCCACGCGGGATCAATGTCGTTTCAATCCAGTACCGGCTCGACCCCGACGATCCGCTGCCATCGCAGCCCTTCGTCGATGTGGTCGATGATATCGTGGCAGCGGGCGGCGGCGATCCGAACGAACCGCGCCTCGATGCAATTGCAGCCGCTTTCGAGGACACGGTGGCGGCGCTCGGCTTCCTCGATGCCAATCAGGATAATTTGTGCGTTGATACAGACCGGATCGCCTATTGGGGCTCATCCGCAGGCGCTTACACCGTGCTGCAGGTGGGCTATGGTCTCAACCAGTTCGGCATCCAGCGACCCGAACCGCGCGTGGTGGTGGATTATTGGGGCGGCTTGTTCCGCGACAACGACCTTGAGGTGGGCGAAGCGCCGTTCCTCGTGATCCACGGCACCAATGATGCAACAGTGGATTACAAGGAAGCAGTCGATCTCACCGACCGAGCCGACGTGGTCGCGGTGAGCTTTGCACTCTACACCGTGAACGGCGCCGGGCACGGATTTGGCGCAACCGGCACCTTCACCAACACCGTCGAAGGGCAGACCCTGCTCGAACGCACTGCTGATTTCGTCGAAGCGCACCTGACTGGCGGAACCCCGGTTTACGGGCGGTTTGATGTGAATTAGCGATAGGCGTTTCGGACGCGCGCCCTACCTTGCTTTCTTCACGTGACGCCTGCCGCCGCGCCTGAAGGCGTCTCGGCGCGAACACTGGAACACCTAACCGAAGCCGCCTTCGGCCAACGCCGCAAGATGCTGCGCCAGAGTTTGAAGGGCATGCCGGGTGCGTTGGACGCACTTGGATCGCTTGGCATCGACGAGACCCGTCGGGCTGAAACTGTCAGCGTGGCGGAATTTGTCGCTGCGGCGCGAGAGTTGACTTAGCTTAGCTGCGGACAGGGGCTCGATCTTGCGGTGTAGTCGAAACCCCAGTCTCGAAAGCCGGCGGCATCGATATGGAACCGCCCGGAAGCTCCTCGCTCGCTATCCTTTGGGTCGAAATACGCCCCCAACCCTATGCCCGTCGCCCGGCCCACCCTGCGGTGCATGGCGCACAAATCGGCAAACAGTCGGTGCCTGTCGCTGCGGTTTGTCGCGACCAGATCAAGCGCGGAAAAGCTGAGATGGCGGCTCTGGCTGGCCCCGTTCACGCATCGGTTGATTTGCGGAGTGCGATAAGCCGACACCACTTCGAGCGGCCCCGTGACCGGAATGACCTCATCGCGAAGCAGCTTCAATGTCGGTAAGATTTCGTGCCATCGCTCCTCCGGGATCACCGCAAAGTAATCGGAACCGCAACGCGATGCGTATTGCGCATCAACCCGCCAGAGCTGCCAGGTCGGAACCACTCCGGCGACACCTTCACGTTCAAGAAACCCCTGAAACCCGGCGTAATATTGCGCCTTCCAACCCAAGTGGTGCGCTTCGGACGTGAACAACCAGCGGTTGAAAGCACCGGCTGAACTTGGCCCGGTTTCGTTGGGTGAACGCTCAACATCGCTGACCCCGGCCAGCGAAGCCGTAGTCAGAGCAAAGAAGCCGGCGATGGGGACCATGAAACGCCGCATGGTCTGATGATTGGCCTAGTGCGCCTTTTTGCGCAATCTCCATGCGTGCAGCAGTGGCTCGGTGTAGCCGCTCGGTTGTTCGACGCCCTTGAAGATCAGGTCCTTTGCCGCGCTGAATGCCGGGCCGTCCTCATTGCCGATTAGCGGCGTATAGGCGGGGTCGCCCGCATTCTGCGCATCAACCTTGGCGGCCATGCGGGTGAGGCTGTCCATGACCATTCCCTCGCTCACCACGCCGTGCAGCAACCAGTTGGCGATATGCTGCGAGGAGATGCGCAGCGTCGCACGGTCTTCCATCAGGCCGACGTCGTTTATGTCGGGCACTTTGGAACAGCCAACTCCGGCGTCGACCCAGCGCACCACATAGCCGAGCAAGCCCTGGCAATTGTTGTCGAGCTCCTCGCGCAATTCTTCCTCGGACCAGTTCGCGCCATCGGCCAGCGGGATCGCAAGCAGCGACTCAAGGCCCATTGGCTCGGGAAGGTCTTTCTGCACCTCGAACACATTGAGCTGGTGGTAATGCAGCGCGTGCAGCGTCGCGGCGGTGGGCGAAGGCACCCAGGCGGTGTTCGCTCCGGCGCGCAGGTGGCCGATTTTCTCGACCATCATCTGCCCCATCAGATCAGGCGCGGCCCACATGCCCTTGCCGATCTGCGCCTTGCCAGAAAGCCCATGCTTCAGGCCAATGGCGACATTGCGCGCTTCATAGGCTTTCAGCCAGTCCGAACCCTTCATCGCGCCCTTGCGCATCATCGGCCCGGCCTGCATCGAGGTGTGGATTTCATCGCCCGTTCGATCAAGGAAACCGGTGTTGATGAAGACGATCCGATCACGCACGGCATGAATGCAGGCGGCAAGGTTGGCCGAAGTGCGGCGCTCTTCGTCCATCACGCCCACCTTGATCGTGTGGCGGGGAAGGCTCAGCAGATCCTCCACCGCGTCGAACAGATCGTTGGTGAAGGCACATTCCTCAGGCCCGTGCATCTTGGGCTTCACAATGTAGATCGAGCCGTGGCGCGAGTTGCCGTATTTCGCATGGCCTTCGACATCGAGCGTCGAGATCGCGCTGGTGAAGACGGCATCCATTATGCCTTCGGGCACTTCGCTGCCATCGGGCAGGCGGATCGCCGGGTTGGTCATCAGGTGGCCGACATTGCGCACGAACATCAGACTGCGTCCCGGCAGGCTGTGCTCGGCTCCGGAGCCATCCTTGTAGCCCTTGTCCCCGTTGAGCTTGCGGGTGAGCGTGCGCCCACCCTTTTCAAAGCTTTCCTGCAAATCGCCGCGGATAATTCCGAGCCAATTGGTGTAGGCGAGCAGCTTGTCCTCGGCATCCACCGCCGCGACCGAATCCTCGCAATCGGCAATCGTCGTGAGCGCGGATTCGACCATGATGTCGGCTATCCCGGCCTTGTCGCTCGCGCCTACGGGTGTCGATCGGTCGAAGATCACTTCGATATGCAGGCCGTTGTTGCGGAACAGCAGGCCCTTTTCGGTAAAGCCGACCCACTGGCTTTCGTCCTGCAATTTGCCGTCGTGTTCGTCTTTCAGATCGGCCCAGCTCTGGTCGACCAGCGGCAAGGCCTGATCAAGAAATTGCCGTCCGCGCGCGATGACAGCCGCACCGCGCGCCTCGTCATAACCGCCGGGCTTTGCAGGCGGCGCATCGAGCGCGTCGGTTCCATAGAACGCGTCATAAAGTGAGCCCCAGCGGGCATTGGCCGCGTTCAGCAAAAAGCGCGCGTTGAGGATCGGCACCACCAGCTGCGGGCCTGCCATGGTGGCGATTTCCGGATCGACGTTCTGCGTGCCGATCTGGAAGTCACCCGGTTCTGGCACGAGATAGCCGATTTCCCGGAGGAAGGCCTGATACTCGGCCGGGTCATGCGGCTTGCCTCTGCGCGCGATATGCCAGCTGTCGATCTGGCGCTGGATTTCCTCACGCTTTGCGAGCAGTGCGCGGTTGCGCGGCGCAAACTCGGCAAGGATCGCGGCAAAGCCGTCCCAGAATGCCGCCGCATCGCGCCCGAGCGGGACAAGCACCTGCGTTTCAAGGAAATCCGCCAGCCTTTCGTCAATCGAAAGACCTGCGCGATCAGTCATGTTTGTCATTGGCGTCCTCATGAATCGATCAGATCGGTTCCCGGGGAGGAGGACAGCGCGTCTATGGCCAAGTGGAGGGCAGATTGCAACGGGTTGGAAGGCGCGAATTCGCCCGCTAAGACCTTTTGCCAATGACGCGCACAACGCCCCCTTCCATCGATGCCGACGCCATGCTGGATCAAGTCCGGGAATGGTCGGCCATCAACACCGGCACGGCCAATCTTGAAGGGTTGGCCCGGCAGGCCGATGCCTTGAGCAAGGCCTTTTCCGTGCTGCCCGGCGAGATCAGCCTTGTCGATCCCGCGCCTGTCACCGCGATCGACGCGGACGGCAGCGAATTTGCCAAGCCGCATGGCAAGCATCTGGTCGTCAAGGTGCGCCCGACCGCGAACCGTCGCATCCTTCTGACCGGGCATATGGACACCGTTTTTCCGGCAGACCACCCGTTCCAGCATCAACGCTGGCTCGAAGACGGCGTCCTCAACGGCCCCGGCGTTGCCGACATGAAAGGCGGCATAGCCGTGATGCTGCACGCTCTGATGGCCTTTGAACAGACGGCCAGCGCCGGATCTCTGGGCTATGACGTGCTGATCAATTCGGACGAGGAAACCGGATCACTCGCCAGCGCCGGGCTGATCGCGGAGATGGCGCGTGGCAAGCTGGCCGCGCTCACTTATGAACCAGCAGCCTTGCCCGACGGGACGCTTGCCCATGCTCGCGGGGGAACCGGCAATTATTCGATAACGTTCAGCGGCAAGAGCGCGCATGCCGGCCGCAATCCGCATGAAGGGCGCAACGCTCTGGTCGCTGCAGCCGACCTTATCCTGCGGCTAAAGGCGATGGAGCGTGAAGACATCACAATCAATCCGGCAAAGCTGGAAGGCGGCGGGCCCAACAATGTCGTGCCCGACCACGCGGTTCTGCGGTTCAACATCCGCCCCAAATCGACATCGGCGATGGAAGGGTTCGATACCGAACTTGCCAAAGTGTTGAGTGCCGTCGAGCGGGAGCACGAAGTGTCGATTCACCGCCACGGGGGGGTGACACGGCCTCCCAAACCGATCGACGACAAGGCTCAGAAACTGTTCGACCTTGTGCGTGAATGCGGCGCCGAACTGGGTCAGGACATCCGCTGGCAATCAACCGGCGGCGTGTGCGACGGCAACAACATCGCTGCTTGCGGCGTGCCTGTGGTGGACACGATGGGCGTGCGCGGCGGCGCGATCCATTCGGCTGACGAATTCCTGATCACCGCCAGCCTGGCAGAGCGCGCCGCGCTTTCGGCCCGCGTGATCGAACGCCTTTCGAACTTCGAATTCTAGGGAGCACCCATTTGAGCTTTCGCCTTCGCGCTGCGCGCCTTTCCGATCTGGAACACCTTTATGAAATGGCCAAGCTGACCGGCGGCGGCTTCACCAATCTGCCGCCTGATCGCAAGGCGTTGGGAGCGAAGCTTGAACGCGCGGCGGAAGCCTTTGCCAACACCGAAGACGCTCTGGTTGACGAACAGTTCGTGCTGGTCCTGGAAAACCTCCAGACCCGCAAGGTCGCTGGTACGTGTCAGCTGATGACAATGGTGGGCCAGCAATGGCCGTTCTATTCCTATCGCCTCAACACGCTGACCCAGTATTCGCAGGCGCTTGACCGAACCGTTCGCGCGGAACTGCTCAGCCTCGTCACTGATCTCGAAGGGTCGAGCGAGGTCGGCGGGCTGTTCCTGCATCCCAATGAGCGCGCAGGCGGGCTCGGCCTGTTGCTGGCGCGATCACGCTATCTCTTTGTCGCCATGCATCGTGAACGCTTTGCCGATCGCATTCTGGCCGAATTGCGCGGGATCATCGACGAACGCGGCGGTTCCCCGTTCTGGGACGGTGTGGCCGGTCGCTTTTTCGGCATGTCGTTTCAGGAAGCGGATTATTTCAACGCGATCAACGGCAACCAGTTCATCGCCGATCTGATGCCCAAGCATCCGGTCTATGTCTCGATGCTTTCGGAGGACGCCCGCAGCGTGATCGGCGTGCCTCACCCCACCGGACGTGCTGCCATGCGCATGTTGGAGAACGAAGGCTTCCACTACGAAGGCTATGTCGACATCTTCGACGGGGGGCCGACCATGGTGGCCCGCACGGACGAAGTGACGAGCGTGAAGAATTCGGTCGAGGCCAAGCTCGTTTCGCACGATTTGGCCGAAGGAGAGCGGGCGATCCTGGCGACGGGGCGGCTCGAAACTTTCCGTGCCTGCTACGGCGCGCGCAAATTCGACGGCGAAGGCGGTATTGCCATCGACGCGGCTGCGGCTGATGCGCTCGACGTGAAAGACGGAGACATGATCTGGAGTGTCGCGCGATGAGCCTTGTGGAGATCAATTTCGACGGCATCGTCGGCCCTTCGCACAATTATGCCGGCCTCAGCCTGGGGAATATCGCCAGCGCCAGCCACAAGGGCGATGCGTCCTATCCGCGCGCGGCCGCGCTGCAGGGAATCGCCAAGATGCGCGGAAATCTGGCGCGACTGGGCGTTCAGGGATTCCTGCTTCCGCTCCCCCGGCCGAACGTCCTGCTTCAACAAGTTCTGGCCTATGACGGCACGGAGGATGCGGCATTGCGCGCAGCCCCTTGGTCGGCATCGTCGATGTGGACCGCTAATGCCGCAACGGTCAGCCCCGCGCCGGACACCGCCGACGGGCGCTGCCATCTGTCACCTGCCAATCTGGTCACCATGCTGCATCGCGCGCAGGAATGGCCAGATACAAAGCGTCAGCTCGACATCGCCTTTGCCGACTCCCGCCACTTCGCAGTGCATGGTCCGGTCCCGCCCACTTTCGGGGACGAAGGCGCCGCCAACCACATGCGTTTTTGTGAAGGGCACGGCGCCGCCGGGGTGGAGGTATTTGTTTACGGTCGGCCGGGAGGACGCTTCCCCGCACGCCAGCACGAACAGGCGAGCCGTCTGGTCGCCCGCGCGCACGGGCTCGATCCTGAAAAGTGCGTCTTCATCGAACAAAACCCGGCAGCGATCGAGGCTGGCGCGTTCCACAATGACGTGGTTTCGGTGGCCAATGAACGCGTCCTGTTCACCCATGCCGAAGCATTTGCCGATCAGCAGGGCGCCTATGACGCGATCCGCGCCGCCTTCCCCGCGCTCGAAGTGGTGGAAGTGCCCAGCTCCGCGGTCACCCTCCAGGAAGCGATCCGCACTTACCTCTTCAATGCGCAATTGCTGACGCTGCCCGACGGATCGATGGCGCTGATCGTTCCCGAAGAATGCCGCGAAAGCGCATCAGTCTGGGCCTATTGCGAAAGCATGATGGCGAGCAACGGCCCTATTCGCGAGGTGATCCCCGTGGATGTACGGCAATCAATGGCCAATGGCGGCGGCCCGGCCTGTCTGCGCCTGCGCGTGGTTTGCGACCCTGCGACGGTCGACCCCCGCTTTCTGCTCGACGAGGCCAAGGCCGACCGGATCGAGGAAGTGATTGGCCGGACCTGGCCCGAACAAATCGACCCGGCGGACATCGGCAGCGAGGCTCTGGCCGCGCAGGTCATCGCCGCGAGAGCGGCGCTTTTGACCGTACTAGAACTGGAAGAATTGCACTGATCGTTCCGCGCGAAAAAGAATGAGAGTTAACGCGATTGCGTTCGCGTCGGATCGGCTTACACTTCAATCCACGTTAACCAGTGCACCCTGCACCAATGCGTCGTTGGCACAGGGTTTGCTCTGAACTGGATTAACCTTTGGAGTGGTGATGCTGCGCAAGATCGGTCGGCTGTTTGTGATCAAGAACAGGCTTGAAGCCTTCGTGATCATTTACGCCCTCGCCCTTGGCGCAACCGCACGCGGCTCGGCCTATCTCGACAAATATCCGGGCGGCTGGGGTGTGGCGCTGTTCTTCGCCGCGACCGGCGCCGTTTTCCTTGCCGGTGCTGCGATTCTCGACTCGCTCAGGGTGAAGAAGGAACTCGCCGAATTGAAGGCGAGCATCGAGCAAAAGGCGCAGTAACTCGCTATTCGGCCAAGATCGGTTCACCATTGTCGTCAAAGCGCGGAAGCATGGCGAGATTGCGGGCATCCCTCAATTCCAGCGTGACCTGCTTGCGGCGGAAATCGCGCCGGGCTCCGACAGTCGCGACTTCCAGCCGCGGACTTCCGCGCGCCACGATCCGGCGATTGCGGAAAAACGATCTTAGCTCGCTAAGGTTTGGTTCGATGAATTCCTGATCGCGCTCACCTTCGACAACGATGCCCGTTTCGCGGTTTCGATCACCCGAGATCTGACCCGACGGCGCCACGATGTTGAGCAGGTCGAATAGTGTCTCCCGGTCGATTTCAACAACAATCACATTGGGATGACGGGTGGTCTGCCGCCCGCGCGGCAAGGCACCGATGCCCGAACGGCTTGAGGTATCAATTCCCGCCGAACCGAGAATTTCGACCTCTTCCAAGGGGGAGGCCTGCGTATCGAGATTGTAAAGTTCGAACCTGTCACCAACGCGCTGCACATCGGCGACATCCATGATGATCGCCATCTCGCCCTGGCTTTCCGCATCCCGTTTCCGGGCGGTTCGCTGAAATTGCTTGGGTTGAAGACATTCGACCGAACAGATCGTCCGCAACCGCGCCAGATAATCCTGATATGGTTCAGCCGATGCGCTGCCTGCCATCGGAGCTGCCAGCATCATCACCAGTCCTGCGGCCAGAAATGGAATGCGCAAACCTGTCCCCAGAAGTGTCGTGGCCGAAAAAATTGGTGGGGGGTTCTGTTGCTAGGCCCCCCCGGGCCCCCGGAATCCGCTTCTGTTGCCCGGTGGGTCCAACCGCGCATAGGCTTTGTAAGATCAGGCCGTTAGGCCGTCAGATTACGCAGCGATTGCGAGTGCTTCGTTATCGTTGGCACTTATGAGTTTTGAACAGTTTTACGGGTTACTCAGCCCGGGCAAAAACTACGCTTTTCAGCCCACGTCGATCCTAGTTCGGCCCCGTCAAAAGCCCCGGAATTCCGGGATTTATGGTGGAGCCGCCGGGTACTGCCCCCGGGTCCGTTGTGCCTATTGCACGCAGCAATTTATCGCCATAGTCGGTTGCCCGACGCCGCCTATATAGCGTCAAATTGCTGAATGAGAAGTGAGCAGGCTGGCCGCGTTACTCGCTTCATCCGAGATAGCGACTGGTCTGACCAATGGTATTTACCGCACCGTGGACAAGGATCAGCGGCCAGATCGTCGTGTTCCTGATGCGCAGATAGATCAGCCCGAACAGCAATCCGATCGCGCCCGTCACGACCGCCCCGTTCATTCCCTGATAGTAATAATGGCGATAGCCGAAAAACACCGCCGCGATGATGGCGGCGAGAATGCCTGCACCGCGCATGCCGCCCAGAGTATCGGACAACTTGGTGATGATGAAAGCGCGGAACAGCAGTTCTTCGAAGAACGAGCCATGGGTCCACACCACCAGCATGATCACGAGATAGGCGGCCAGATCGCCGCGCACGAAATCGAACCGTCCGCTGGTCCCGACATCTTCGAAGAATAGATTCGCAAACGCGCTTGCGCCGGCGACCGTGACGAGGAAGGCGATGAAGATTGCGACCGACCACCCCAGCACCGCAAGCCAGCTTTCCGGCCAGCGGAAGCCCAGATCGCTCCATTTGAGACCACGGCGATAAAGCAGAACCGTGCCGACGATCATCGCCGACAGCGTAGATGCAGGTCCCGCGAATACGAATGTATATGGCAGCAAGGCCTGTTTCGCGATCACAAGCACCGCGACGACGATGACCAGATCAATTGCAGCCGAGAGGCGCGTCGATTGCCCGTCGGGATCGACAAATTGTGTATCATTCGGTTTCATCGGGCCGCCCTAGCAAAGGGCCTTCACGC